>CAJXNU010000057.1 GCA_913057255.1 uncultured Wenzhouxiangella sp. | reverse complement strand
GCCACGTGTGGCGGCATCAGTCCGCGGTGGTAGAGAATATAGGAAAGCAGCAAGTAATCGATGTGGCTTCGGTGGCAAGGCACATAGACCACTTCATAGGCAGGGGCTAGCGGCCTGAAGCTTTGAAAATGTTTGACCTCGACGCCTCGGAAAATCCGATACAAAAACCAAGTCAGGATTTTGTTGGCGACCAACACAAAGGTATAAGAATAGTTGGCGGCAATCTCTTTGGCATAGCCATAGGCGAGTGATCGAGCTTTCTCCTCAGAAATTTGATCGCGACGCGCCTTCGCGGCAATGGCTTTTTCAACGGGTTCGCTTCGAATCAAGCCATCAATCAGGGTTCTCAAGTGAGAACGATCGGGCCCAATGGCTGAGCTTCGAACCCGCTTAAAGTAGACTCGCATCACTCGCGAGATGCGGGCGAGCGCTTGTTCTTGATCCGTGGTTTCGGCGAACAAGGTCTTTAACGTCATCGGTTGGCCGACTTGGACCAAAGTATGGCGCCCGTGGATGAATGTTGAAATCAAGCGCCTTAGGCGGCCACCCGCTCCCCAGTTTTCAGAAAACAATACTTTAAAGAGGCTGGCTTCCTGATCCGGCGCTCGTCCCACCAGTACAGAGACAGGCACGAGCTGCAAATCACCGGTTTGTTCCAACGCCTCCGGTGTGACTTGCTCAATTAAGGCTTTTAGCTTGGCAGAGTGGCGTCGCTTTTTTAAGGTTCGAACAAATAGGCCTTCGTAGCGCTTGTTAGCGCCAAAACTTCGTGACAATTGGATTGGTCCAGCTTCGAAAGGCTCAGAGGCCAGAGGGCGCCCTGCTTTTTCTAAAAGCTCATCGAGGATCAGGATCGAACTCACCGCATAAGTATCGAGTACATAGAACACAGGTTTTGAGGGATCAATTCCCCAATCCTCAATGGTCTCAGGCACACAAGTTGATTTCACCCACAGGTGCAAGAGTCGACGCAGCCCCCGTCGGGCGCCGGCCAGAACACGTTGAATCAAATCATTTGACGGATTGGATTCGGGCATGGGTGGTGGTGACCTCAAATGAGCTTAGCCGAGCAGTTTAGCACCACTCCATACGGCGCCCGACAGAAGCCAATACCCCTGAGGGGGCGAGTCGTGGATAAAAAAATGGCGAACCCAAGCGGGTTCGCCCAATGGTGTTGCTAGCGAGCGAGAGATGCATCACTCTGCAAATCTCAGCACACATAATAGCTTGGCAGGCACTATTTATCAAGCTTATAACGTAAATACCATAACCTATTGAATTAATTAAAGAAACGAGAGATCTCTTCTTGTATTCCCATCGCTGCTTGCTTGGGATCGGCCGCATCTCGGATGGGCCGGCCAACCACCACATAGTCGGCACCCGCTGAAAATGCTTGGCTCGCGGTCATCGTGCGCTTTTGGTCATCCACATTATCCACCGGCCGAATGCCTGGACAGATCACAGTGAGCGCGTGATCGACTGACGCCCTCAGCGCCTCGACCTCCAGTCCAGAAGAGATCACGCCCCGACAACCCAGAGCCAGTGCCCGTTTGGCCCGCGACAACACCAAAGCTTCCACATCACAGGCAAACCCCAGATCATCCAGATCGCCGCGGTCTAGGCTGGTGAGGGCGGTGACCGCCAACACTCCCATGTCACCGGCCTGCTCAACAGCCGCCCCCAGCATGGCATCGTTGCCATGAACCGTCACAAAATCCACATCGCGCTTGGCCAACTGCGCCACCGCGCGACCCACGGTGGGTGGGATATCAAAGAGCTTAAGATCGGCAAAGATTTTTTTGCCGCGACTTTTCAGTGTGTCAGCCAACTCGAAATAGTGGCCACTTAAGAAAAACTCGAGCCCGAGTTTGTAGAACACCACGGCATCGCCCAAGGTATCGATCAACTGCTCGGCAGAGTCTAGGTCTGGAACATCCAGAGCGAAAATCAGGCGTTCTTGATTGGGAATGGCTTTGGGGGTCATTGTGCTCATTGGCCTATTGTAAGACCAATACACTCGACTTGGCGGAACAGAAGCAACTAGAGGGCTTCTAGATTGGCATAGGCAAGCACCAGCCATTTTGAGCCGGCTTGCTCAAAATTGACTTGGACTCGAGCATTGGCGCCTTGTCCCTCAAGACTCACGACGGTGCCCACACCAAATCGTTCATGCAAAACGGGCGCACCCAAACTAAACCCAGCCTGTGATGAGGCGGGTTGTGACCATTGGGCAGCGGTCGAGAGCGTTGAGGGTGGCCGAATCATTTCCACCAGATCCTCGGGAATTTCCCGAATGAATCTTGAAGGCGCGGAAAAACTGGTTTGACCATGCAGCATTCTGGATTCGGCGTGGGTGAGATAGAGCTGTTGCATCGCTCGGGTCATGCCAACGTAGCAAAGGCGTCTTTCTTCGGCCAAGCGGCCGGCTTCTTCAGCGGATTTTTGATGTGGGAATAGACCCTCTTCCATGCCGGCCAAAAACACCAATGGAAACTCCAAACCCTTAGCAGAGTGGAGCGTCATCAGTTGAACACAATCCTCCCACCGGTCGCTTTGGTGCTCGCCTGCTTCAAGGGCTGCCTGCGCCAAGAAAGAGGCCATGGGTGATAAACCCGCTTGCTCATCTTCGAAGGGTTGTTGATAGCCTTCGGCAGCGCGGACCAATTCGGCCAAGTTTTCCTCCCGACTCTCGGCACGGTCGGCCGGTTCTCTTTTTTTATACCAAGCGGCCAAATCGCTGAGCTCAACGGCGGCTTGAGCAGCGCTATCCAACGATTCATGCGCGGCAATGGCCTCAATGATTTCGATAAAGGCCGCCACGGCATTGGCTGCGCGTGCACTTAAAGCCTGCCCCTTGACCAGTTTGGCAGCGGTGGCAAACATTGATTCATTTTGAGCGCGCGCTTGCTCGCGGATCTTGTTCACGGTCTGTTGGCCTAGGCCCCGAGCGGGGAGGTTGATCACCCGCTCAAACGCGCCATCGTCATCGCGGTTGTGCGCCAGTCTGAGATAGGCCATGGCATCTTTAATCTCAGCGCGCTCGAAGAACCGCTGTCCGCCGTAGACGCGATAAGGGATGTCTTGTCGGAGTAAGACCTGCTCAAAGAGTCGCGATTGTGCGTTGGAGCGGTATAGGATGGCCGCCTCACTCAAGCGGTTGCCATCATCGACCCACTGCTCGATACGACCCACAATAAACTCAGCCTCTTCTTCTGCACTGTAGGCAGCAAAGATCCGGACGGGATCCCCCTCAGCGCCCTCAGTCCACAGGTTTTTACCCATGCGGTCATCATTGTGATCAATCACCCGATTGGCCGCGGCCAAGATGGTGGCTGTGGAGCGGTAGTTTTGTTCCAAGCGAACCACAGAGGGTTTGAAGTCTTTGACAAACTGATTGACGTTTTCGACCTGCGCGCCACGCCAGCCATAAATCGACTGATCGTCATCGCCGACGACGAACAAGTGGTTGGGCTGTTTGACCGGATAGTCAGGGCAGGGCGATCGGCTGGTCGACAGCAGGCTGATCAAGGCATATTGCAAGGTGTTGGTGTCTTGAAACTCATCGATCAAAATGTGATTGAAGCGGCTTTGGTAATGACTGCGTCTGGCTGGATTGTCGCGAAGTAATTCCAAGGTTCGTAACAAAAGCTCTGCAAAATCCACCAAGCCAGAGCGCTCACAGGCTGCCTCATAATTTTTATAAATAGAGATGTGACGTGCTTGAATGTCACTTTGATAAACGCCCGCCACGCTGGCCAAATCACCCGAGCGTCGGCCCGCTTCTTTTTGGGCATTGATAAACCCCTGCACCGCTCTGGGTGGGAACTCACCTTCATCGAGTTCCATCTCTCGAATCAGTCGTCGGATGAGGCGGTACTGATCGTCCGAGTCTAAGATTTGGAAAGTCTCTGGTAAGCCGACTTCGGCGGCATGCATGCGAAGCAAGCGGTGACAAATCCCATGAAAGGTGCCAATCCACAAGCCATCGGGGCTGATGTTCAGTAAGCTGGAGATGCGATGGCGCATTTCCCCAGCGGCTTTGTTGGTGAAGGTCACCGCCAAGATCGACATGGGGCTGACGTGATGGACTTGGATCAACCACGCAATGCGATGAACCAAGACGCGGGTCTTGCCAGAACCCGCGCCCGCTAAGACCAAACAGTGGCCAGGTTCGGCGCTGACCGCCTCGCGTTGGGCATCATTGAGCTCATCTAAAAGGTGGGAGACATCCATGGCGTTTGTTTAAGCGCTAGAGGCTTGCCGGTCGATCGCGCGCTGGCCAATGTCAGTCCGATAAAACCCGCCATCAAAGCTGATGGATTGAAGCCCTTGATAGGCTTTGGCCTGTGCCGTTTTTGCATCCTCACCCAGTGCCACCAAACACAGCACGCGCCCGCCGCTGGTGATGACTTGATTATCGTCTGACAAGGCGGTGCCGGCATGGAAGACTTTAACCTCATCAGAAAATGAGGCATCCAAGCCGTTGATCGGGTGTCCTTTGCTGTAGTCGCCCGGATAGCCACCGGCGGCCATGACCACGCCTAAGGCTGTGCGAGGATCCCAGGTGGCCGACTGATCATCCAAGGTCCCATCAAGCGCCGCGAGCAACAAAGGCACGAGGTCTGATTGCAAGCGCATCAGAATGGGTTGGGTTTCTGGGTCGCCAAAGCGGACGTTGAATTCCAAGACCTTGGGGCCTTCTTTGGTGACCATGATGCCGGCATACAAAAACCCACAAAACGGCATGCCTTCGGCTTGAAGGCCGGCGACCGTGGGGCGAATCACGCTCTCCATGATGGCCTGATTGAGCTCAGGCGTGACCACTGGGGCAGGGGAGTAGGCGCCCATCCCACCGGTGTTGGGTCCTTGGTCATTATTGTCGCGGCGTTTGTGGTCTTGGCTGGTGGCCAGAGGCAGCACCGCCTCTCCCGAGGCCATCACAATAAAACTGGCCTCTTCGCCGATCAAACATTCTTCAATGACCACACGATGGCCCGCATCGCCAAAGGCATTGCCTGAGAGCATGTCTTCTAACGTGTCTTTGGCCTGCTGCTCAGATTGCGCAATCACCACCCCTTTGCCCGCTGCCAATCCATCGGCTTTGATGACCGCGGGCAAACCCAAGGTCTCGATGAATGCTAGGCCCGCCTCCACCGTGGTGACGGTTTGATATCGCGCCGTGGGGATCGCGTGGCGCTGCATGAATTCTTTGCTGAACGCCTTGGACGATTCGAGCTGTGCCGCTTGTGCGCTGGGCCCGAAACACTTAAGTCCTTGTTGATTGAAACGATCAACAATCCCAAGAGCCAAAGGCGCCTCAGGGCCAACCACCGTCAAGTCCACCGCCTCATCTGTAGCGAGCGCGAGCAAGCCGTCGAGATCATCGGCGGCCACTGAGACATTGCGACACTTGGTCTCAAGTGCGGTGCCTGCATTGCCAGGCGCGACCAAGACCTCGTTGACCAGCGGAGATTGCGCGATTTTCCAAGCCAGCGCGTGTTCGCGACCACCATTGCCAATCACTAAGATTTTCATGGGAACCATTGTAGCTTGAGTGGGCACAACCCGAGGCGCGATTGCCCCTTAGATGGCGAGAGAAAAAGCCAGGCGTTTAGTGTTTGAAGTGTCGCCGACCGGTCAGGGCCATCGCAATGCCTGCCTTGTTGCAGGCGGCGATGACTTCATCATCTCGAACAGAGCCACCGGGCTGAATGATGCAGCGAACGCCCACCGCTGCCGCCGCCTCGATGCTGTCTGCAAAAGGGAAAAAGGCCTCAGAGGCCATGGCCGCCCCATCCAGCGACAGCCCTGCATCTTGGCTTTTCAGGACGCCGAAGCGGGCCGAGTCAATCCGACTCATTTGGCCAACGCCCAATCCAAGAGTTTGTCCGTGCTTGGCATAGACAATGGCATTTGACCGAACAGAGCGAACCACCGCCCAAGCAAACAATAAATCTTTGATCTCTTCTGGTGATGGAGCACGTTCCGTGACCACCGATAACTGCGCCTCATCAAAGGCGGCCTCATCAGGTTCTTGCACCAAAAACCCACCATCAATCGCGCGAATATCCCACTTTGATGGATCAGTGGCTTGGACAATCAGCACCCGCAGATTGGGTTTTTGGGCCAACACGGCTTTGGCCTCATCGCTGATGGCCGGTGC
Organism: uncultured Wenzhouxiangella sp.; assembly: GCA_913057255.1. Taxonomy (GTDB): domain Bacteria; phylum Pseudomonadota; class Gammaproteobacteria; order Xanthomonadales; family Wenzhouxiangellaceae; genus Wenzhouxiangella. The sequence goes on along the minus strand of CAJXNU010000057.1, from coordinate 6,665 downwards.
CATCACCACTTCTAAAAACCGAGAGGCCAGCTGCTTGGCCAGTTCCACATCAATCGGCGCAGACACCGCCACAATCCCACCAAATGCAGAAGTGGGATCACAGGCCAAGGCTCTCTCCCACGCCTCTAGGGGAGTCGCGCCCATGGCCACACCACAAGGGTTGGTGTGTTTGACCACCACACAACTGATTTGCGATGGATCGGTTGCAGCCACCCATTTCAAGGCCGAGTAAGCCGCATCGGCATCCAATAGGTTGTTAAACGACAGCGCCTTGCCCTGAACCAACTGACCCCCCGCCACACCCGATGGCACCGATTGGCCTCGGGCCACATACAAGCCAGCGGCCTGATGCGGGTTTTCCCCATAGCGAAGGGCTTGTGCTTGATCCAGTGACACATTGAGTTTGGGTGGCAATGCGCTCTCAGTAGGAGCAGTTTTTTGTGACAACCACTGGCTGATCTCGCCATCGTAGCGAGCGGTGTGTGCAAACGCTTTGACAGCCCACATCTCACGCTGGGTGAGATCTGGGCCCTTGGGCAAGGTGGCCACAAAATCATCGTAGTCGGCTGGATCTGAAAGCACGCAGACATCTTGATGATTTTTCGCAGCTGAGCGAATCATCGCAGGCCCACCGATATCAATCTGTTCAATCGCGGCAGCCTTCGATAGTGAGGGGTCTTGAATGGCCTCGATAAAGGGATAGAGATTGACCACCACCAAGTCAATGCCGTCGATGCCATGCTCGGCCATAACCGCCTGATCGGTGTCTCGCCGACCTAAAATGCCACCGTGGATCTTCGGATGAAGGGTCTTGACTCGCCCGCCCATGATTTCTGGAAAACCGGTGTGTTCAGAGACTTTGGTGACGGCAATGCCCGCCTCAGCGAGCCGATCGGCGCTGCCGCCGGTGGAGAGGATGCGAAAGCCGTGTTGAACCAGCGCGCTCGCCAGTTCAACCAACCCCGTTTTGTCTGAAACGCTGATCAGTGCCGTGGGGTTTGCTGAAAACATGGGGTAGGTCTTTTAGAGTTTGTAGCGCGCCATGCGATTTCGCAGGGTCGCGCGAGTGATGCCTAAGATTTCCGCCGCGCGTGATTGGTTGTGGTCGGTGTGTGTTAACACCGTGCTGATCACCGCGCGCTCGGCTTCAGACAAGATCACTTTGTGTAAATTATCGGGCGGGGTTTGGCCCATGTCATCTAAGAATTGTTGAGTCGCCATGGAGACAAACTCGCCCATGCAAGGGGGCGATTGGTTTTTCTTCGACGGCTTTTTTTTGGTTGGCGTTGGCTTCGACATGATCTAAAAGGCGTCACTGGACGTATTTTTCAAAGCAAGCCGATAACGATAGCACAACTCACCACCAGCGGAAATCCCAAAATCCGTCTAATTTGGCTTTCTGTCGGAACCCGCCACCCCATAGGCGGCTCGGTACGCCTCTACCTGACCCAAAGCCTCATTGCCATTCTCGTCTAGCCAAGCCACCAAATCATCCAGCTTGGCCACTGAGACCACCGTGAGCCCTTGGTCTGTGATGGACTCGACCGCGGAGCGCTCATCATCTCCCCGCTCTTGTCGGTCAAGTGCAATCAGGACACCTTGTGGCGTGGCGCCCGCCTCACGAATCCAATGACAAGATTCGCCCACCGAGGTGCCGGCTGATATCACATCATCAACGATCACCACCCGACCACTTAGAGGCGGGCCGACCAGCTGACCGCCTTCGCCATGGTCTTTGGCCTCTTTGCGGTTATAAACAAATGGCACGTTGATGCCGTGGTCTTGGTAGAGCGCCATCGCCACCGCCGCGGCCAAGGGGATGCCCTTGTAGGCTGGGCCAAAGAGCTGATCAAATTCCAAACCACTATTAACGAGGGCTTGGGCGTAGCAACGGGCCAGCCCGTCGATGCCTTGACCATCGGCGAAGAGACCGGCATTAAAAAAATACGGGCTGACTCGCCCGGATTTTAAGGTGAACTCGCCAAAGTGCAGGGCTTGATAGTTGAGCGAAAGCTCGAGAAATGTTCGTGTCCAAGGTTGCAGCATGTGCTTATTTTAGCGCCAAGAACCCAGCGGCGGTATCTCACGTGACGCCTTGGAGAGGCTGGGGTAGACTAGGTCACCATGCGTATCATGAGCCTCAATGCCAATGGCATCCGCGCCGCCGCCCGGAAGGGATTTTTTGATTGGTTGCCACAGCAACAAGCCGATTTTGTGTGCATCCAAGAGACCAAGGCACAGCTTCATCAGTTGGCCGATGAGATCTTCCATCCCTCCGGTTATCACTGCCACTACCACGATGCTGAGAAAAAAGGCTACTCCGGCGTGGCGCTGTTTTCTCGCCATGAGCCTGATCAGGTCACGCACGGCATTGGTTGGCCAGCCTTTGATAGTGAAGGGCGTTGGTTGCAAGTCGATGTGGGTGATTTGAGCGTGGTGTCTTTGTATTTACCCTCCGGCACCTCCAAAGAGGAGCGCCAGGCATTTAAAGTGGAGTGCATGGACCACTTCACGCCCAAGTTAGATGCCATGGCCAAAGCCGGCAGAGACTGGGTGATTTGTGGTGACTGGAACATCGCGCACAAAGAAATTGACTTGAAGAACTGGAAAGCCAACCAGAAAAACTCAGGGTTCTTGCCAGAAGAGAGGGCGTGGTTGGATCAGGTCTTTGGTCCGCTGGGCTGGGCGGATGCTTTTCGCCAAATCGATCCCAACCCTGACCGCTACACTTGGTGGTCTAACCGAGGGCGGGCATGGGATAACAACGTGGGGTGGCGCATTGACTATCAGGTGGTCACCTCAGGGTTGGCCGACAAAGTGGTGGGTGCTGACATCTACACCGAATCACGCTTTTCTGATCATGCGCCCTTGGTGATCGATTACGACTATGCCATCAAGCGCTGATCACTCCACCCACTCAGAGTCCAACCCAAACATCGTGCGTGGCTGGTCGGTTTATCTTCGTCCAGCGGTGTGGCGCATGTTGTTGCTGGGGTTCTCAGCTGGGCTCCCCTACATGCTGGTGTTTTCGACCTTAACGGCTTGGCTTCGAACCGAAGAGGTCTCTCGCACGGCCATTGGATTTTTCGCTTGGGTGGGGGTGACCTACTCAATCAAAGTATTGTGGGCACCAGTCGTGGATCGCGTGGCCTTGCCTGTCTTGACTCATTATTTAGGGCAGCGCCGCTCGTGGATGCTGCTGGCCCAAGTGGTCATTGGTTTGGGCTTGGCTGCCATGGCATGGACCGATCCCACCCAACAGCTCACCCAATTGGCGCTTTTGGCCGTGTTGGTTGCATTCGCCTCTGCGACCCAAGACATCACCATTGATGCCTTTAGAATCGAATCCGACGAGCTTCGCTATCAGGCCGCCATGGCAGGCACTTACGTCTTGGGCTATCGGCTGGCGCTGTTGGCCACTGGCGCTGGCGCCTTGTTTTTGGCTGACATCCTAGGCTGGGCGGGATCGTATCTCATCATGGCGTCCTTAGTCAGCGTGGGCCTGATCGCGGTGGCCATTTCCAAAGAACCCACGTTCACTGACCGCTTGGACATTGAACAAGACCCCTTGGTGATTGCTTATCGATCGCGGACACCGCTTAAGGGGTTTGGGGCCGACATGGGGGCGTGGCTCACAGGCGCGGTGGTGGCACCGTTTCTAGATTTTTGGCGGCGCTTGGGCTGGATGGTCGTGCCTGTCTTGGCCTTGGTCGGGCTGTATAAAGTCAGCGACATCTCGATGGCGGCCATGGCCAATCCCCTCTACATTGATTTGGGATACACCCTGTCAGAAATTGGTGCCATCAGCGGCTTGTTTGGCGTGGCCATGACCATCTTAGGCGGGCTGTTGGGGGGTGTGATGGTGGCTCGGTTTGGGTTGATGCCCATGCTGGTGGTTGGCGCCATTGGTGTGGCCGTGACCAATTTGATGTTTGCATGGCTGGCTACACAAAGCCCGCAGCTCTGGGCATTGGCCACGACCATCACGGCGGATAATGTGTTTGTCGGGTTTTCAGCCACTGTCTTTATTGCGTGGCTCTCTGGCTTGGTGAGTCAACGCTACACCGCCACCCAATATGCGCTGCTGAGTTCTTTTATGACCTTGCCTGGTAAGTTTCTGGGTGGGCCATCGGGGTGGATTGTCGACCAAGCCGGCTATGTCTTTTTCTTTGTCTACGCATCAGCCCTTGGCATCCCGGCCATGGTGCTTGCCATTTATTTGATGCAACGCCCAACCCACTTACAGCGCGATAGCTAAACCGTCAGTCTCTTTGCTTCATTGGATGGTGGAGTGTGCCCAAGACCACCGGCGTGTTGGCCCCGGTGATCGATCGAGTATCCAATGGCCGCTCAGCCAAACGCTCATGGGCCAGCCAAGCAAACAGCATCGCCTCTAAGTAATCGCTATCTACCCCCCATTGATTGGATCGCGACACCTCGCTGGTGGGCAGTCGTCGTTGCAAACGCGCCATTAAATCGGCGTTGTGCGCACCCCCACCACAGACAATGATTTGATCGACTGACCCAAAAGGTTCGATCGCTTGGGCCACCGAAGCAGCGGTCAGCTCAGACAGGGTGGCTTGAACATCCTCAGGGGGCAGGCTTTCAAAGCCTTTAAGTTTTTCATTCAACCAGCCCTGCCCGAAGTATTCGATGCCGGTGCTCTTTGGTGAGGGCAGGGCAAAGTAAGGATCTTCTAAAAAGCGTTCCAGCAAAGGAGGATGGACTTGGCCTGAGTGCGCCCATTGACCGTTGGCATCAAACGATTGATGGGTGTGCGCTTGAGACCACAGATCCAAAAACACATTGGCCGGGCCGGTGTCAAAGCCCACAACTGGCTGATTGGGCCTAAGCAGCGTGAGATTGGCAATGCCCCCGAGATTTAAGATGGCCCGGCGCTTCGTTGCGTGCGCAAATAACGCCACATGCAATAACGGCGCCAATGGCGCACCTTGCCCACCGGCGGCTAAATCGGCTTGTCGAAACTGCCCCACGGTCAACAGGCCTGTTTGCTCTGCAATGCGGTCGCCATCTCCCAGTTGCAGACTCATTGGCGGAGATGCATTGGGTTGATGAATCACGGTTTGACCATGACAGCCAATGGCCGTGATCTCAGCTCGGCTGAGCCCCGATTGTTCGATGATCATCAGTGAGGCCCGAGCAAAGGCGTCGGCCAAGGTTTGGTCTAAGTCAGCCTTTAACTCACCGTCCATAAACCCTTGAGGATCGGTTTCTGCCAGGTGCTTGGCTTTGGCGAGCGAGCTGGCTAACTCGGGCTCAAAACCAAAGGTCTCTCCGGCCAGCAGTTCGATGTGGAGGCCCAAGGGTCTGGTGTCTGATGGTCTGGTGTCTGATGGATTGGTGTCGGTGGTATTGATGCGCACCACCACGGCATCGATGCCATCCATGCTGGTGCCTGAAATCAGTCCCACATAATGTGCGTTGAGGTGGGTTGCTGCCATGGATGTGGCTTAGAAAGTCGTGAGGTTTAAGATCAACACGACTCAGTGTTGTCTTCACACGATGCGGGCGCCATGCTGGCCAACAGGCGGGCTTGGTCATCGAATTGATCAAGACGTGTCATCAAAGGTTGGCTGTGGTCAGCAAAAGCTTGGCGATGGATTTCTGGCAACGGATCGGCCGGGGGCAGATCCACCGTTCTTGGGTCTCGATGTACGCCGTTGACCAAGAACTCATAATGAAGGTGCGGCCCAGTAGCGAGCCCCGTCGACCCAACCGTTCCAATGGTTTGGCCTTGCGAGACACGATCACCGCGTTTGACATCGCGGCGGTTAAGGTGGAGGTAGCGGGTCACGATGTGGTTGCCGTGTTGGACAAAAACATAATTGCCATTGACACGGTTTTTGGCCGACTCGATCACCACGCCATCGCCCGCTGACCACACCGGTGTGCCGGGTGCTGCACCGTAATCGGTGCCGTTGTGGGGTCTGATTTGTCGTGTGACCGGGTGAAAGCGTCGAGGGTTAAAGTTGGAAGTGACCCGAGAGAAATTCAGCGGTGCGCGCAAGAAGGCTTTGCGCATGCGCCGGCCTTCTGGATCATAGTAATCAGGCCCATCACCGGCATCAAAACGGATCGCTTCAAACGTCTCACCTCGGTTAGTAAAGCGCGCAGCCAAGATGGGGCCATCGCGCAAGTATTCTCCATCGCGCCAGATCTCTTCATAAATCAGCGAAAAGCGATCGCCTTTTCGGATATCGAGCGCAAAATCAATGTCCCAACCAAATACATTGGCTAAGGTCATGGTCATGTTGTCAGAGAGCTTGGCTTTCTTGGCGGCATTGAATAGGGAGTTTTCGATGACGCCAGAGGCCTCCACCACGCGCGTCTCGATCAGCCGAGGCTCGAGTTGGCTGACCAACTCAGGATCGTCCTCGCTGGCTTGTTGCTCAACCAACAGCCAGTTTTGCTCATCGTATTCGCCTTTTAAGGCATCAAACTCACCTTGGTCGTTGAAAGCAAAATAAAACACATCGCCTGGTTTGATGGTGACCAAGCGCTGGGTTTTATCATCGAGGTTCACCAGCTCATGTAACAAGCGAGCCGATAGGCCGAGCTCTTTAAAAATGCGATCCATGCTTTGGCCTGAGCGAACCGTGACCGTGGTCCAATTTCTCTCAGGTTTGGCCGGGGGTGTGTTGAGA
>CAJXNU010000056.1 GCA_913057255.1 uncultured Wenzhouxiangella sp. | reverse complement strand
TGACGTCTTGCCGGTCTCAGCGCTCGAGGGCGCGGGCGTGATGCATACGGCCAACGAGATGCCTTGGTTTGACGGCCCCACGTTGATGGCCTGTCTAGAATCGGCCACCCCAGGCTCGATGGGCCACCCCGTTCAAGCGGGCCAAGGGGAGCAGGCCTTTCGTTTGCCGATTCAATACGTCAACCGCTTAAGTTCAGACTTTCGGGGGTTTGCCGGGACGGTGGCTGCGGGCGCATTGGCGCTGGGCGAGGCCATTGAAGTCCTGCCCTCGGGCCGACGGAGCACGGTCACCGGCTTAATTTCGCAAGCCGGCGACGTCGAGCAGGTGGCCGCCGGTGAGGCGGTCACCGTCACCTTGGCCGATGAGATCGACATCAGCCGAGGGGATGTGATGGTCGCCGCCGGTGGCGATCACCCGCCCCAGGTGCTCGATGCGTTTGAAGCCGATGTGGTGTGGATGAGCGATCAGCGGCTTTTGACCGGTCGCCAGTACGACATCAAACTGGCCACCCAAACCGTGGGGGCGAGCGTCGAGTCGCTGGCCTATCAATACGACATCAACACCCTCGACCAACACCCCGCCGAGACCCTGGCGCTCAACGACATTGGCCGCGCGCGCTGGCGCTTGGCCCGGCCGGTGGTGTTCGAGCGCTACCAAGACACCCCGGCGCTGGGGGCGTTTGTCATCATCGATCGGGTCTCCAACCTGACGGTGGGGGCGGGCATGGTGCGTGAGCCGATCACGGGGGTGTTGGGTGCGGCCTCAACGGATGTGGTCTGGCACGAGCACAAAATTGCCAAGACCAAGCGCGCCGAGCAAAAATCCCAGCGCCCGGCCGTGCTGTGGTTTACCGGCTTGAGTGGCGCGGGGAAATCGTCGGTGGCGAATGCCTTGGAGCTGGCGCTGTTTCAGCGCGGGCACCATTCTTATTTGTTGGATGGAGACAACGTCCGCCACGGGTTGAACCGAGACTTGGGCTTTAGTGACCAAGATCGGGTGGAGAACATTCGCCGCATCGGCGAGGTCGCCAAGCTGATGGCCGACTCAGGACTGGTGGTGTTGAGCGCGTTCATCTCGCCGTTTCGGGCCGATCGGGACATGGTTCGAGCGTTGATGGATGAAGGCGAGTTTGTGGAGATCCATGTCAAAGCGAGCCTCGAGACCTGCGAGTCTCGAGATCCCAAGGGTTTGTATCAGCGCGCGCGCGCCGGTGAGATCAAACACTTCACCGGCATTGACTCGCCGTATGAGGCGCCCAACGATCCAGAGCTGGTGCTCGATACTGAGCGGCTGAGCATTGAGCAGTGTGTGGATGAGCTGATTCGGTATTTAAAGGGCGTGGATATTTTGAAATAAGCCCTCGCGGCGCGTCTCATTGATGCGCCCGGTCTTGCTTTCGCGTCTCAGCTTGTAAGCGTTCATGGATCCAGACTTTGATCAAAGACTGGCGGGTGACGCCAATCCGCCGGGCTTCGACATCCAGCTCGTCGACAATGGCACCGGGGAAGTCGACATTGATCCGCTTTGTGATTTGATTGATCCGCCGAGCAGTCGACAAATCTAGGTAGTCGATCATATCTTCTTCGCCATCATCAAACTTTTTATCGAACTCTTCAGGTTCCATAACATGTAGGCTCTTTTGATTGTTGATACTGAACTATGAGTTCATTGCGGTTTCTTTGGGCTCATCCAGGTCTTCAAACTGATGGATCCTGACGACACCTTCTGGAAATTTGGCCGCAATTTCCAGCTCGCCGCCCATGGCTTGAATGAAGCCCCGCAACGTTGAAATATACATATCAGTGCGTCGCTCAAGTTTAGAGACGGAGGCTTGTTTGACGTGCAACACCTCTGCAATTTCTTCCTGTGAAAGCTGTCTTGCGCGACGAAGTTCGGCCAGCATCATGTCTTGCATCATCTGCTGGGCTTTATCAAATGCAATGGCTTTTGACTCGGCGGTCATTTTTTTGCGTAAGGTATTAAATGGCTTGGCCATTAACCGTTTCCTCGATGTTGAACTGTGAGCTCTCGCATGTGGCTGTGTCTAGATTGATTGATGCCTGAGCTGTACGGGAATGGCAGATGGGGTCCTTTTTTCTCAAGTAGCTCAACATGCGCCGCCACATCAATTTGCTCTGCTGTGTTCAATGTCTCCCACCATTGCTCAAACTCATCGCTATATTCAACCTGACATTCCATTGATAGAATATAGCCCTGAGTGCATATCATGTCAAGTGTGAGTGGTTTTTGATAGATGGCCTGAGCAATCATTGGGCATTGTCGGGCATTGGCACCAGCGGTTTTGCTCAGGCTTGGGTGGTCTAGGGCTTAGAATTGAGTCCATGAGCAACATTGCACACGCCCTGGCCCAACAAGCCGCCGAACAAGGCGATGCGGTGGCGCTGATCATTCCCCAAAAGCCGACCGCCGATGGTTGGATGGATGAGCGCCTGACTTACCAAGCGCTGAATGCTCAAGTTGAGGCCTTGGCGCGTGGCTTGGTCATCAAAGGGCTGACCCAAGGCACGCGGGTGGCGTTGATGGTCCCGCCCTCGCCGATGTTTTTTGTCTCGTTTTTTGCTTTGATGCGCGCCGGCCTGGTGCCGGTGCTGATCGACCCAGGCATTGGCCTGAAACCCCTAAAACAGTGCCTGGCCGAAGCCGAGCCCCAGGTGTTTATGGGGATCGGCAAAGCCCAATGGGCGCGGAAAATTTTTGGTTGGGCGAAGGTCAGTCTCCAACACACGATCACCGTTGGGGGGCGATGGGGGGCCAACACCGATCGGGCTTTGATCAAACTCGGTCAAGTGCATGAACGCGCCACCCAGCTGCCGGAGGTCACCGACGACGACCCGGCGGCGATTTTATTCACCTCAGGCTCGACCGGAATTCCCAAGGGCGTGGTGTATCGACACCGCCATTTCCAAGCCCAAGTGGAGCTCATCCGAGAGACGTACGGAATTGAGCCTGGGGAGATTGATTGCCCCACCTTCCCGCCGTTTGCGCTGTTCGATCCCGCCCTTGGGATGACCACGGTGATTCCGAAGATGGATTTCACCCGCCCGGCGTCAGTCGATCCCAAGCTGCTGGTCAGCCTCATTGAGCACTATCAAGTCACCAACTTATTCGGCTCGCCGGCGTTGATGAACACATTGACTGCGTATACCCAACAAGAAAAGATTCACCTGGGGAGTTTAAGGCGGGTGCTGTCGGCCGGCGCGCCGGTCTCGCCCAAAGTCATCGAGCGCATGCACCGAGCGCTCAACAAAGAAGCCGACATTCACACCCCCTATGGGGCAACCGAGGTGCTGCCGGTGGCCACCGTCTCAGGCCGCCAAATCGTTTCAGGGTTGGCGGCCAGGCACCGCAACGGCCAGGGGATTTGTGTGGGCAAACCTTTAAGGGCCAATCAAGTGAGCATCATTGCGATCACCGATCAAGTCATTGAGCACATCAGCCAAGCCGATGTTTTGGGCACGGAGGCGGTCGGAGAGATCTGTGTGACCGGCCCCAGTGTGACTGATCAGTATTGGGCTCGGGCCCAACAAACCGCAGAGGCCAAAATGTTGGGTGAGGCGGGGGCGGTGTGGCATCGGATGGGGGATGTGGGGTGGCTGGATGACGAGGGACGTCTGTGGTTTTGTGGGCGAAAGTCAGAGCGGGTGATCACCGAGCAGGGCGTGTTGTTCACCGAGTGTGTGGAAGGCATCGTCAATGCCGTCTCTGGCGTGTATCGAAGCGCTTTGATCGGCATTGATCAGGCCAAGTCCGATGGGCCAGTGAAAACGCCGGTGGTGGTGCTGGAGCTGGAAGCGGGTGCGGACTCACAGCGCGTGGTAAATGAGGTCAAAGAAGAATTGGCGAGACGGCCGCTGACCGAGATGATCACGGAGGTCAGGGTGCACAAAGCGTTGCCCGTGGACATTCGCCACAACGCCAAGATCAAGCGGGGGCAGTTGGCGGCTCAGTTGAGCTAGCGTTGCCCAGTGTCACGAGAGCGTTTTGGGAAAGAGAAAGCCATGGATGTGCAGCCTTCATGGCCTCATGCTTAAATGCATCGCCGATTTTTAAAAGTCACATCATCAAACCTTCATCGCAATTGACTAGGGTACCCAACCCGCAAAGTAGTCTGAACATCCAGAGGGCATGCATCGACCTAAAAACTCATGAAACTCCTCGGCGCTTTCAAGAGGGGCTTTGGTGATGGGCTCAGCCGCTTTTAATATGGCGAAAGGATAGCCTCGATTATGGGGCTCTGTTTCCCACTGCTGCTGATACGATCCCAGCCCCCAAAATATATACTCAAGGTAGGGCGCTCTTCCTAGGTCGCGCACAGTAAAGCCAGCGAAAACCCATGGGAATCGCGGGTCAACAGTGTTCTTCAATGGCGTATTTGGGTCAGTGACACGTAGATTGACCTTCTCCAGCGTCCCTCGTCCATCATTCAGATAGATTGAGCCTCGCTCTGATCCGCCGGTGTGACCGACCAAATCCAACAAGCCATCGCCTGTCACATCCATCAAGTCAAAACTTGCGATGGACCACGCTGCGCCCCCCTCAACGACCGGTTGTTCTCTTTTGACCAGTTTGCCATCTCGGATATAAAAGCCCTCGATGGGCGTGACTGGGAAAAGCATATTTTCATAGTCTAGGTTTGTGACATAGCCTCCGAAGCCGCGTCGGTCATAGATCAGATCAGGGTTATGAGGGCGTTTGAAGTAGTCGCCTACGGTGCTGGCAGACTCCTGAGCAACCACCAGCACAGGCTCCTCCGATGGGTGAAGTTGCCCGAAGTCATGGAAATTCCAGGCGGGATCGTAGACTGGCACCGAGTTGATCACCACGCCTACTTTCCGATTGAAGCCACCATTGCCATCGGACTCCTTGTAAGTGAAGCGATCCTCTGGTGGCGGGATGTAATAATCGCTGACTTCAAATCCGACGCCAGGCTTCCAGCGCCAGAGGGTCATGCCCCACTGCCAGTTGCTCTCCTCATTCCAGATGACGGGTTGTTCAGAGGGCGGTAGATCTTCAAAGACCGAATTATTCACCCTTGAGGTGACGACATAATGGTGTCCCTCATGTTCAAAAGTGGTGGCGTATGGGCGTGTGGTCAGTGCAGGCTCTGCATTGAGGTAATCTTCATATTCCTCAGTGACGTCGGTAAATGTGTTGTCTGGGTTTAAGCGGGCCGCATACCACGGAGCGTATTGAAACGAAATAATGTCCCAGCCGTCGAGATGATTGGGCAGCACCAGCATGGCCTGTGTAAAGTTGGCACGCCAGGGCAATGCGGCAACACGGTAGCTGACCTCGCCTGCCTCATTAACGGAGCTGATCAACATGGTTTGTGCAGAAGTCCACGTGCAGTCCCAGTCCCAAAGGTTATTGTCGTAATTAGAAAGATCACCGCATAACTCAGTTAAGATCGGATGGTTGTCAGGATCGTAGGGATCAATCCCTGGTCTGCCATCGTCTCTGTTGAGGGCATAGAAAAACTCCGGATAGCCATCCCCGTTCAGATCTTTTGGTTTTTCCATGACATGTGTGTATGGGCTGCCTCCAAACGGATCATCTTCGAGTGTCGCCCGAATCTCGTTGGTGCCAAAAAGCTCTTTGGTGCAGTCATAGTGATTATCTTCTGGCGTGCTGCAAAACATGCGCCACCCTGCGATCACTTGTCGATTGGTGATCTCTTGCTCTTTTGGAGTGGGGCCTTGATAACAGCTGATCACCAATAAAATATCGGGCTTGGAATCCAGGTTGACATCAAAGTGGGTCAACGGTGCATTCCACCTAAAAGAGTCATCACACCAAGGTGTTCGATCCTCTAAGTCGGCGCCTTGCCACACCAACTGACCTTCATCAGTCCAAATCTCGGTCTTAGTCTCTCGAGCGAGCTCAGGTATGCATGGTTTTGAGCCTTGAATGGTCACCAAAGGCTCAACATTGGGTATTCGGCCTGAGCGGTTGTTGCTCAGGTAACGTGCAGACGTTTTGTCACAAGGCCAAAGATGTAAGGACACATCACCCCAAATCTCTGTAACCAGATCATTCGGGTCATAGTCAGAGCCAAAAGACGGCCCGGTGATGACCTCCAGTTTATCCACCGACACTGTGCCAGCATCGAGCCCGCCGACGCCGAGCATCCAGCGTTGCTCACCGGTCTCATCGTATGTGAACCAATAGACCAACGCCGTTTTGGCGTCTAGAATTTCGACCATCCAGCCTTGGCCATCTTGCTGGGCTGAATACCAAGCCCCCGAGAGCACGGCACTGGGGGGATAGCTTTCAGTGGCCGAGGTGGCCTCTTTGCCACACGTAAATCCATGCAGCGAAGTGAGGCGGTCAAGCGCTAAAACATCGGCTTCGAATTCATCGCTGCCTGAATACGTGGCCTGACCTTCACTGCAGCTGGAAAAAGACATCACCAAGCTGCCTGCCGGAACGGTTTGGCGGTCACTGGGATCAAACTGATCCCCAAACTTAGGTCCCGTAAAGCGGTTAAGCTCATCGAAGACAATGTCGCCTTCGCTCAACGCTCCGATGCCTTGGAGCCAGGCTTGATCCCCATCATCGGTATAGGTAAACCAGGTGGCCAGCGCTTGGGTTTCATTGATGACTTGCAGTGTGAACCCTTGGCCGTCTTTGGCAGGATCAAACCAGCTGCCTGATAAACCAGAATCTAAGCGTTGGCTTTGCGTGGCGGTGGGGTAATGGGGAGAGGCAGGCGTGTGCTGAGCTGAAAATAATGCGCTGAATACCAGCAGGCCACTAACGACCCAATTAAACACATCACGTGACATTGCATCCCCCTTAAATGTGTATTTTTGATCAATTTACACGATGAAGGTTAGGGCGTCAATATCACAGACCGATGCACATGCTGATGCCTGAAATATGGGTTTGGGTGAGCTGTCAACTGTAATGAAACCGACACTGTGCAATCCAAATCTCATCATTGCAGATGGCATAGACCAGCCGATGCTCTCGATCGATTCGCCTGGACCAAAACCCAGACCAGTTTCCCTTAAGCGGTTCAGGTTTGCCGATGCCTTTGAATGGATCTCGAGCGATCGCTTGAATCAAATCATGGATTCGTTTGATCCTTTTTAGATCGGTTTGTTGCCAGTGAAGGTAGTCTTCCCAAGCTTGCTCATCAAATCGAACTTTCATGCCCCAGATGTGAGCATCTATTCATCAAGGTCATGGGATATATCTGACAGTTCCCGCAATTGACCCTGACCTTGACGAAGCCTTTCAATGGACTCGGTCAAACGGGTGGCATTGGCGGGGCTGGACATCAGATAGAGCGTTTCTTCTATCGAGGCGTAGTCATCGGCTGACACCAACACCGCACCTTTGCCGTTTTGTCGCGTGATGTAGAGCGGCGCGTGGTCTTCATTGACTTGGTCCATGGCGCGTGCCAATTGAGCTCGAAGGTCGGTGTAGGTGATCGAAGACATGGGCCCAGTATAGCTGTACAGAAAACTGTACGTCAAGAAGTGATGCGGGCAACACGGCCCGTCTCGGTGCATCCAAGATCGAGCGTTTGCCTGAACCCAAAAGACCCATTGAGGTCGGTTTGACTGCCTCGTTTGATCAATGGAATCGACGCAGGCCCAAAGTCACTCGAGCGATTCAATGCCCAACACCACGCGCTTGCCTAAGTGATGCAACGCGTGCTCAAGTGTCGTGGCTTTGCTGGGGTGGTGCGGATCGAGCATGCGCCGGACTTCTTTTTCATTGATGTTGAGTTGTCGGGCCAAAGTGGACTGATTCAATCCTTTCTCCTGCATCGCCCAATACAGTGTGGCCTTCATGGCTGTCGTCATCGGGAGGGCGACACTCACCTCACCTGATTTGGGCTTGGAAGGGAGGGGAATGGCCTCACGCTCTTTGATCCGAATCTCCATGGCCGCTTGCAGTGCACCCTCTGCTGCTTCCAAGGCTGCTGGTCGATCTTCTCCTTGAGTGATGGCTTCAGGCACATCCCGGCATTGAACGACAAAGCCTCCATCATCGGGCACTAGGGTGATTGGGTAAACCCACTGATGGTTATTCATCACTCACTCACTTTGATATCGAGCTGTTTGCAGATGGCATGAAGCGTGCCCATCGTTAGCGTTTTGGCATGCATTGAAATGACCGCGCGGTTTGATCCCAGATAGACCATGCCGCGCGATCCCTTGCCCTGATCGGGACGCCATTCAAACCTCTGACAGCGTTGCCTTGCCAGTTGACTAAGCCGCTTGATGAGCTTTTTAGGGCTCATCACAACCGCCTCAGTATCGGGCATAATTGTCCGACTGTCAACCGGATGGAGCAGGAGGATGCCATGTCGATAGTTCAGCATGGCTCTGCACTCAATCAAGGGATCTTGGCATTGATTGACAACGGGCTGTTAGTCAATCCATCACCGGTGGGCGCCCATGAAATGCTCAATAGACCGGGAAAGCCCACCGGTTAATCAACAGCCTCATGTGATCGATTCGCGTCCAAATCAAAAGCGAGTCTTCGCGGTTGGATGGGTTTCAAATCAGGGCATTGTTGACGCTCATCGATGAGCACATGCCCGGCTGGATGAGCGACGGACATTACAAGGGTGTGCTTGTGCCGATACTGCCCTCCAAGCTCAGTATTTGATGATGTAATTCATTGCCACATACGGGTTCATGATAGAAAACGCCGACCCGCCGCCGGCGGAATTGACGGTGATGCCGGTGGTGGCACTGGAAGTGGCAATGGCGTAGTCGTCCGTATCACCATCGCCAGGTGGGAATTGCCCAGTTAAATTACTCAAATTGCCATCGTCTTTGCCGATTCGATAGTTGTGAGTATGGCCTGGGTCAGTGATGGAATGCGTGTGCGAGGGCATCTCATCGACGGTGAGGGTATGCGTCGCGCTCCCGCCCGTGGTGCCTAAAGCATTCGAGCCCACACCCAACGGAAATCGATCGGCCAGGTCGGGCAAGTTGAACGTGCTGGCGCCATCGCCCGCCCCATAGGTGGTGCCGATGACGGCAAAAAGATCCGCGTAGGTGGTCCTTGAGACGGCTTGCCCGTTGGCGATCAGATAACCCGTGGGTGCGCTGGTGCCGGCAAACATCACCAATGTGCCCGCGGGCATTGCAGGACCTGCTGGTCCTTGGGGGCCGGTGGCCCCCTGAGGTCCTTGAGGACCTTGAGCGCCTGTGGCACCTGTATCCCCCTTAGGCCCTGGTGGGCCTGCGGGCCCTTGCACGCCCGTCGAGATTGCATCAATGGCATTTTCGAGCGTGTCAAAGTTGTCGTTGAATTTTTGGGCTTCAATCACATCGCCACTTTGAAACGTATGCGGCACCTGGGTTTGGGCCCAACCCATCGAAGCCGTCAAGGTTCCAATCAAAGACAACACCACTGCAATCGGTTTCATGTCATTTTAGTCCTAGAAAAATGCGGGCCAAGCCAGGCCAGTGCCCAACACAAAGCCGCCATCAAAAGCCACGCCCAAGTGGGCAGCACGGGCACCGGGTGGGTGGTCAAAGGTGCGCCAAACTGGGCTTGGTCAAAACGCGCTAAGTTAAATACCGCCCAAGCCTGACCCCATGCACTCGAAGCGGCCAGACAACCCAGGACCCAAAGAATCCACCACGGCTTTTTGATGATTGTGTGCATGGTTTTCATTGGGACGGTTGTGACCTTAAATGTCAGCAAATGTCGTACTCAGACAATACTCAGTTTGTTGGGCACAGTCAACGATCAAGCCCCCTCTTTAGACTCGAAACCGATGTGCGCTCTGGCTGGCCGATCGGGTCGGGTTCGGCTTACAGTGGGGCGATTCGATAAGACGTGACGCGGGCATAATGCGGGCAAGACGGCCTGCCTGGGGTGCACCCAAGATCAAGCGTTTGCCTGAACCTAAAAGACTCATCGAGGCAGGATTGAGTGCCTGGTTTTCATCAAAGGGATCGACGCGGGCCAAAATCACTCGCAAGTGACACCATGCAAGGTGTTGAGGGACGAGACGTTGCCATTGTCTGAGCAAAGAGGGCAGGTGGGCCATGAGGGTTGTGATGGCATCATGGCGGATGCTGATGGCTGCCAGAACTGACAAAGATTGACTTAACGCAGCAAGCGGGGTCTTTCGGGCACTCAAGTCGGACTCGCACAGATCGTCTTTGATTCACTGTTGAGCCCATCATCCGCTTTGTGACGAACCAACTTATAATTTCGCGGGCTTAATCCTTGTAATTTCGCGGGCTCTCGCTTTATAATTTTGCGGAGATCATGTTGGAGCACCCATTCATGGCCCCACACCCCATCCATTACCTATCGCGCTGGCAAACTGCCCAGATCCAAGCGCGCCTGGCCGATCGGCGCGTCTTGCTACTGGCCGGAGCCAGACAGTGCGGGAAAACCACTCTCGCCAGACATTTGGTCACCGAATCTGTGGCCTATGTCACGCTGGATGAAGCCACCGCCAGAGAAGCCGCCGCGGCGGATCCAGTCGGCTTCATTGAGCGACCTGTGGACACACTTATCATCGATGAGATTCAACGGGTGCCCGCGCTGCTGCCAGCCATAAAATGGGTGGTCGATCAAAATCCCAGACCGGGTCAATTCCTGTTGACCGGCTCCACCCATTTATCGGCCATCCCAGCAGCGCAAGAATCCTTGGCAGGCCGAGTTGCCCAAATTCGGTTGCGGCCCTTGAGTGTCGGCGAGGTTGACCAAGTCGAGCCCACTTGGATGGACCGAGCCTTCGAGCGGGCATTGACCGCAGCCAAGCAGCCCACGGATCGCGCGGGCACGATTGAACTGGCCATGGCCGGTGGCTTTCCAGAAGTGCTCAGCCTTCCGGCGACAGGCAGAGCAGCCTGGCATCGAGACTACATCGAGGCATTGCTCACGAGAGACCTTCAAGAGATCAGTCACATCGAGCGTCGAGATGCGATGGAAAAGCTGCTCCTGACGTTGGCGGCTTGGTCATCGAAGCCCATCAACCTTTCGGATCTTGGCCGTGATTTGTCCATCACTCGTCCAACCGTGGAATCTTATTTGGCGGCTTTAGAAGCGCTTTACTTGGTCGAACGGTTACCCGCGTTCACCAGCCGAGATTACGAGCGGGTCAGCCGAAAAGACAAACTCTTTATGGTCGACAGCGGGCTTATGGCTTCTTTGTTGCATTGGCGAGAGGATGAGGTGGCGTACAACGCAGATCGACTGGGTAAGCTCATCGAGACGTTTGTCTACACCCAGTTGATGAGCTTGGTGGATGTGAGTGATGGGTATCGTCTCATGCACTACAAAGACCGAGAGAAGCGAGAAATTGATTTTGTGGTGGAGCGTTTGAGTGATGGGGCGATTGTGGCCATTGAAGTCAAAGCAGCGGCCACGGTACAACGCAAAGATTTTCAACACATCCATTGGTTTCAGAAAAACTTGGCTGGCACTCGACCCTTCACTGGCTTGGTGTTGTACACAGGCCAAGACATCTTCCCAATGGGGGAGGGCCTGCAGGCGGTCCCCATCAGCACACTGTGGTCGGGGTCTTGATAAAAAAGACCCGTCTTGTCATTGATAAAGATCGATGGCCCTTGGGTTCCCCCGCTGAAGCCATATCACTCGTTGTGGCTGTCCTTGAGGTGCTCAGAGTCAGAGACGACCGAGTCTGCCAAGCAGACCATGTTCCGACTACAATGGGGTTTTGAACCCCAACCCATTGGCAGCTGATTTGATGTTGCAGTGGGGGTCGAGCCAACCAAAAGAGACAATAGGGACAACACCATGTGCGGCATCATCGCAGCCACCGCCAACAGAGACATTGTGCCGATCCTTGTGGAGGGCCTCCAACGCTTGGAATACCGAGGCTATGATTCCGCGGGTGTCGCGGTCCATACCGGCTCAAGCCTTGAAGGCAAGCGCACGGTGGGCCAAGTCTCGGTGCTGGAAGAGGCCATTCAAGCCGCCGGCCTCACCGGGCAGTCTGGCATTGGCCACACCCGCTGGGCCACCCACGGCAAACCGACCACCGACAACGCCCATCCCCATCACTCCACCGATCAATTGGCGGTGGTCCACAACGGCATCATCGAAAACCACCAAGCCTTAAAAACCGAACTCGAGGCCAAAGGGTTTGCGTTTCGCTCGCAAACGGACACCGAAGTGATTGCGCATTTACTGGCCGATGGGCTCAATGCCCACCCCGATCCCCAAGACCGATTGACTTTGGTGGCTGAGGTCTTAAAGCGCCTGGATGGGGCCTTTGCCATCGCCGTCCTATTCCAAGATGAGCCCGGTGTGCTCTATGGCGCGCGCATGGGCTCGCCTTTGGTGTTGGGTTTGGGTGCCGGTGAGCATTATCTGGCCTCCGATCCTTTGGCGTTGTTACAGGTCACCGACCGAATGGTCTATCTTGACAACGGCGATGTGGTGAGAATGACGCAAGATGAGCATCACATTGTTGATGTGGACCTTAAAGATCAGCGTCGAGCGATGGAGCGCTTTGTCCATGGCGACCAGGCCGCGGACAAGGGCCCCCATCGCCACTTTATGCTCAAAGAAATCTTCGAGCAGCCGATGGCGATTCAAAACACCTTGGCCGATAAAATTGGCCAGCACCGGCTGCTCACCGAAGTGTTGGGCCCTGAGGGCGTTGAGGCATTAGAAAACATCCAAGCGCTTCATATTGTCGCCTGTGGGACTTCGTATCACGCAGGCCTGGTGGCCAAGTACTGGATCGAATCTTTGGCCCACATCCCGGTGTCTGTGGAAGTGGCCAGTGAGTACCGCTACCGAGAACCCGCGATTGGGGCCGGCACCGCGTTGGTGTGCATCTCACAATCGGGCGAGACGGCCGATACCTTGGCCGCGCTTCGCTATGCCAAAGAACGCACCCCTGGGTATGCGACCACGATCGCGATTTGCAATATGCCAGGCGCCACCTTGGTTAGAGAAGCCGATCTTCGCTTGCTGACCCACGCCGGGGTTGAGATTGGGGTGGCTTCCACCAAAGCGTTCACCACCCAGTTGGCGGTGCTGTATTG
>CAJXNU010000055.1 GCA_913057255.1 uncultured Wenzhouxiangella sp. | reverse complement strand
GCGATTGACAAGCCCACCAATACGGCAAAGACAATGATGGGCAACATGTCTCCATTGGCCATGGCCTGGACCGGGTTTCTTGGAACCATGTCCACCAACACTTGGAAAAACGACGGCTGGGCGGCGATTTCTCTCTCCACCAGTACCTCAGGGCTCGCGCCAATGCCCGGCTGAACGATCACTGCTGAGACCAGCGCTAAGGTCACCGCAATGCCGGTGGTGAATAAATACAAACTGACAGCTTTGCCGCCCACGCGCCCCAGCTTTTTGGGGTCCGATAGCGCGCTGACGCCTGTGATCAGTGAAACGAAGACCAAAGGCACCACCAGCATGCTTAAAAACCGAACGAAGATTTCGCCCACCATGCTCAAAAATCCTTCGAGCACCATGGCCTGAAACCACTCGTTGTCTGCCACCGTAAAATTCAGGGCGATGCCTACGAACAGGCCGAGAACCATCGAGCCAAGAATGCGGTTGGAGAGTTTTTGGTGGTCAAAAGTGAGCTCGGTCATATCAATCTACCCTGAATGGTTAAGGTTTCTAGTGTGCCTTGCATTGCATTGGATCGCAAATGGTTGGGCAATAGGGCTTGGGCCAGTCAAGCGCATTGGATTTGAGTGCATTTAAGTCTAGGATTCGGACCACAAACATCGATACAATGGGGGTTTATTATAAGTGACGGCCCCAGCCATGAACGACAGCTCAACGCCCATCGATGAGTCAGTCGCCGAAGAATCGGCGGTTGGCACACACTTTATCCATACCCGCATCAAAAAAGAGATGGCGGAGGGCAAATATGAGCAGGTGATCACCCGTTTTCCGCCTGAGCCGAATGGTTTCTTGCACATTGGGCATGCCAAAGCCATCGTGGTGAACTTCTCGATGGCTGAAGCCTTTCGGGGATATACCAATCTCAGGTTTGATGACACCAACCCCGCCAAAGAAGAACAGCGCTACATCGATGCCATCAAACAAGACCTATCGTGGATGGGGTATGAGTGGAAAAACGAGTGTTTTGCATCGGATTACTTCGACACGCTCTATGAGTATGCTCTCCACCTCATTGACCACGGCTTGGCCTATGTTGACAGTCAAGATGCTGAGGCGATTCGTGAAGGCCGGGGCACTTTAACCGAGCCTGGCACCGAAAGCCCAGACCGCGATCGGCCCATCGCTGAGAACAAGGATCTATTTGAGCGCATGCGCGCCGGTGAATTCGCTGACGGTGAATATGTCCTGCGCGCCAAGATTGATATGGCCGCACCCAACATCAATCTCCGCGATCCCATTTTGTACCGCATCCGTCATCTGCATCATTACCGAACCGGTGATCGGTGGTGTATTTATCCCACTTATGACTTTGCTCATGGCCAGTCTGATGCGATCGAACACATCACCCACTCCCTGTGCTCATTAGAATTTGAGGATCATCGCCCACTCTATGATTGGTTTATCGAGCACTTGCCGGTGCCCTCGAAACCAGTGCAAATTGAATTCGCGCGCCTGAATATCAATTTCACAGTTTTGTCCAAAAGGAAACTGACCCGATTGGTCGATGAAGGGCATGTCAGCGGTTGGGATGACCCACGCATGCCCACGCTGGCAGGCCTCAGGCGCCGCGGATTCACGCCAGAAGCGATTCGGTCGTTTTGTCATGAGATTGGCGTGACCAAATCAGAAAGCGTGATTCCTTTTGGCGTTTTGGAGAGAAACCTGCGAGATGATCTCAACGTTCATGCCGAGCGCCGAATGGCTGTCTTGAAGCCCTTAAAAATTGTCTTGACCAATTTCGAGGCAGGGGTCACCGAATCAGCACACTTGCCCAACCATCCACAAGATGAAACTTTGGGCACGCGTGATGTGCCCATCACTCGTGAGCTCTACATCGAACAAGACGACTTCATGGAAGAAGCCCCGAAGAAATTCTTCCGCTTAAAGCCGGGCGGCGAAGTCCGTCTGAGGGGCGCCTTTATCATTCGCTGTGATGAAGTTATCCATGATGAGACCGGTGGCATCAAAGAGCTGCATTGCTCTTTTGATCCAGAGTCCAGATCGGGGCTGCCAGGCGCTGAGCGGAAAGTGAAGGGCACCATTCATTGGGTCAGCGCAGAACATGCCGTGCCAGCCACCGTTCATCTCTATGATCGCCTGTTTCAAGTGGCTGACCCTGCAGCAGATAAAGACACGGACTTCACGGCGCATTTAAACCCAGACTCGATTGAGACCGTTGAACATGCCATGCTGGAGCCCTCCCTGAAGGACTGGCCGGCGGGCGATCCGGTTCAATTTGAGCGTTTGGGCTACTTTGTGGCGGATCCTGACTCGAGGGCTGATGCATTGGTTTTTAATCGCTCAGTCACGCTGAGAGATGCCTGGGCCAAGATTGATCAGGCGCAGCAGGGCTAGAAAATGGCCCATGTTGGCTTTAAGTACTTGACCTCAGTGCCAAAAAAGGGGTAACTTGGAAAACGTTTTTCTTAAAATTTGACCCCAGTCGAAGATGTAAGGATAAGAACATGTTTAATAAAAGTGGTTCATCGGATCATCAGTCAGCCCATGACACGGCGTCTGAACGCTCGCGCGCTCCCCGTTCTCCCCAAGGCGTTGCCATGGTGGGTGCTTCTATCCACATGGATGGCCGCCTATCGGGTGAGGAAGATCTGCTGGTGGAGGGTAAAGTCACGGGCACCATTGAGTTGAAGAAAAATACCGTCACTGTGGGCAGCAAAGGTCACGTGATGGCCGACATCTATGGCAAAAACGTGGTGTTGGAAGGCAAGGTGGAAGGCAATGTATATGGCGCCGAGTCGGTCGTTGTCCGACGCAGCGCACACATTACGGGTCGATTGGTCGCCCCCGCAGTCAGCCTAGAGCAAGGTGGTTATTTCAGTGGCACCATTGATATGGACAGCGAAACAGAAGACCTGAAAAAATCTTTTGGTCAACCACAAGCCGCGCCCAAAGCTGCTCCTGCCCCGAAACCAGCCGAAGCCGCAGAGACCGTTGCGCCTCTATTGAAGCAGCCAAACAAGTCTTAATGACCGCTGAAGTCGAGGCGGTTCGCTGAGGTGATTAAGACGGCGACTCCAGCGGTCCGCGGAGTGCAAACCCCTTTGCTTGGCCGACTGTTCGATGCCATCAAAGAAGACCAGCGTCTGGTGGTTGTTGACTTCGGCACAGGCTCTTCCGCTATTCTAGAAGCGCTTCAAACGCACCGAGTACGCCTCGATGCAATGGCCATGGCTGAGCAGCTCCCCGGCTGGACTGTTCTAGAGACACAGGAAGAAAGAGCAGACGCACTGGCCAATTACTTCAAAGGCTTCCAGCTCGAGTCAGCCGATTGGGTCTTGTGCTGGGGGCTGTTGAACTATCTCGATGCGCCGTTGATGGGACAGCTGGCCCAGCAACTTCTACCTCATCTCAAGCCTCAGGCCCGCATCCACGCCTTGATTGAGTACTCATCATCCACCATGCCAGCAACGCCGGCGCGTTATCAGCTCTCCTTTGAAGAAGGCAAAGCCCACTTAAGCATGGAAAGCTCTTCAACAACCATAGCCAGCCCGCGGTACACACCCAAACGACTTGAGGGCATGCTCACGGGTTTAAAAACGGAGAACACCATTTTGCTGTCCAACGGCATGCAGGAATATATTTTCTCACGGGCCTAGGGCCAGATGCCGACAGGCAAACCGGCCTCATGGGAAGCCAAACCTTAGCCAAATGTCGCCCTAAACCAGTCTGTTTGCTGATGGGCTGATCGAATTCAAAACCCTAATCTGGACATCCATTCACACCAACCCATAAGGATGTCTTGTCATGAGTTTGCGACGCACATTAAGACACACCATCAGCGGGTGGGCTTTACTGCTGGGGCTGATTCTCGCCCTCTGGATGCCCAACCTCCAAGCCACCATCGATCGCGACTTGGCCAAACGCATTTATCAAGCGATCGAAACCACACAAACCAATGACCCTGAGTCCTATCTTGCAACATTCGATTATCAAGCCCCCAACGGCGGTCCATTGAGCATGATCGATGATCCCAAAAACACCGAGAATGAAAATCCGACCCTGTCAGCCGCGAGTTGTTCTGGGATACCCACACAAGGGCGTGTCTATGGATCTGCTTTATTGGATGGTGAGGTATTGGATTATGAAATTGATTTTCATGATCTGGTGGTTTTAGCCAACTACAAAGGCGAGCAGCATATTCTGCCAGCACAGCAACTGGTGGATTTTCAGAGCAAAGAGGGTTGGCCCTGCGCTGTCCCCGTCGCTGCTGTGGTCTGTGCCATCAGCGGTGGGGCGTTTTGCGGCTGGCGGATCGTGCAATGCTACCGAGCAGCCGAGCGGTGTCCTTGTGGCGTCGCGACGTATAACTGCGGCGTGTGCGGTGAGGGTTCTGGTGTCCAGTGCGCCAAATGCCCAGACATTCGGCCAGACCCACCTGACCTCCAACCCATTTACCGGTGGCCCATCACCTGGGGGTATTGAACAACGCGGTCCATACTGACAAAAAGCCCCACATAAAAGTCAGCCTGCCCAGCGGTAGCCTGGCTTTTGGCTGTGAGCAGAAAGACAACGAGCGTGTAACGCACCTTGAAGATGCTCTAAGATAAGAGATTCAACAATCGCCAAATTCATGGGAATAAACCAATGTCTCTTATGCCTGTAGTCAAACGCTCTCATCATATAGTCCGCCCATCAAATGCCACATCTCTTCTCGCCCTGGTCCTTGGGGTAGCATTCAGCGCGGCGGTCTGGGCTCAAGCTCAACCGTTGAGTTACGACGATGTCTTTATGCTCCAAACCGTGTCCGATCCTCAGCCAGACCCTGAAGGAGAGCAGATAGCATTTGTTCGAACTTGGATGGATCGTCAGAATGATCGGGCGATGAGCGGCATCTGGGTAATTGAAGTCGATGAAGATGGCGAAGCCGAAGACCTGGAGCCCATCACCCCGAAAGCTCAAAGCGCTGCCAGTCCGCGGTGGTCACCCGATGGGGAACGTCTGGCCTATGTCGCGGATGGCCAAATCCAAATGCATTGGCTAGACAGTGGTCGTGCCACCACCCTGACACAGCTGCCGAGCTCGCCAGGCCAACTGGCCTGGTCACCCGATGGTCGATGGTTGGCCTTTGTGATGCTGGCCAAAGACCCGAAGCCTGCGCCAGTGAGTCTACCGGGTCGTCCAGAGGGCGCTGATTGGGCCGCTGCACCCATCTATATTGATCAAGCCCAATACCGCGCCGATGGCGCGGGCTACTTGCCCAATGGCTATCGTCAGATCTATGTGATTCCGGCAACGGGGGGGGATCCAATCCAGCTGACCGAAGGTCCGTATCACCATGGCCAAATCAGCTGGGCCAATGACAGCCAATCGCTGTATTTCAGTGCCAACCGATCTGAGCAAGCGTACCGAGAGCCACTGATCTCTGACATCTATCGCGTGGCCATCGAAACCAAAGCCATCGAAAAGATCAATCAAGACGAAGGCCCGCACCGTCAGCCCAAGCAATCACCGGATGGGGATTGGATAGCCTATCTTGGGTTTGAGGACCGACTGTTGTCTCACCAAGCCAATCGCCTACACGTCATGAAACCCGATGGCACGGGCATCATTAACCTGACAGAAAATCTAGACCGAAGCATCGATGCCTATCAGTGGCTGCCTGATGGCAGTGGCATGGTCATCCAGTATGACAACGAGGGCGCACCCACATTGGCCTATCAATACCTCGATGGCCGTCGTATCACCATTGATGCCCAACTCGGTGGCCCATATCTCAGCCGACCCTATACCAGCGGAGAGTTCTCGGTAGCGAGCAATGGGATCATTGCCTTTACTCACCAAACTCCCGAGCGCCCTTCAGAGCTGGCCGTGGCCTCACCTGAGATCAGCACACCAGGCGGTGAGGTGATCACCGACTTCAATCAAGTATTGCGCCTAGATAGAGAAGTCGGGAAAGTCGAAGAGTTTTGGTATGAGTCTTCGGTGGATGGGCGTCGCATTCAAGGCTGGATCATTTATCCACCTGGCTTTGATGAAACCAAAAAGTACCCACTGATTCTAGAAATCCATGGCGGGCCGTTTGCCGCTTACGGGCCTTTGTTTGCCATGGAGCTTCAATTGATGGCGGCTCAAGGCTATGTCGTGCTCTACACCAATCCCAGAGGGAGCACCAGCTACGGCGAGGAGTTTGCCAACCTCATTCACCACAACTATCCATCGGAAGATTTCAATGATTTGATGGATGGAGTGGATGCGGTCATTGACCGAGGGTTTATCAATGAGGACGAGCTCTTTATTACTGGCGGCAGTGGTGGTGGGGTGTTGACCACTTGGACAGTCGGCCACACCGACCGTTTTGCCGCAGCCGTCGCGGTCAATCCAGTGATCAACTGGTACAGCTTTGTGCTCAACGCTGATTTTTATTACCTGTTTAGCCAGTACTGGTTCCCCGCCTTGCCGTGGGAAGACCCAGATCACTATTTGAAATACTCACCGATCTCATATGTCGGCAATGTCACCACGCCCACCATGCTTTTTACTGGCGAGTCCGACTATCGGACGCCGATTTCTGAGACTGAGCAGTACTATCAGGCGCTCAAACTACAAGGCGTGGACACCGCGATGGTGCGGGTGCCGGGCGCATCGCACGCGCTGCATCGTCGGCCCAGTAACCTGATGGCCAAGCCGGCTTACGTGGTGTATTGGTTCGACCAGTATCGATCAGCGCAGTAGCTGCGCCAAGGTCTCATCCTTCTCTGTCCAGAGCTGGTTGAGCCATTGCTGAAAAGCCGCCCGATGGGTCGGGTCAGCATGGTAGTCCTTGCCTTTGAACTCATCGGGAATACTGAGGGTGCGGATATGCACCCTCACTTTTTTAATGCGGTTGACAAACAAGTCAAATAACTCTCCCCGACCTTTCGGATAAGCAATGGTCACATCCACAATGGTGTCTAACTGTTGGCTCATCGCATCAATCACAAACGCGGTTCCACCGGCTTTGGGTTTTAACAAGTGCTGATACGGAGAGTGTTGTGTTTCGTGTTTTTTGTCTGTGAATCGAGTGCCTTCCAAAAAGTTCACGATGGATACGGGAATGCGGGCAAATTTCTCACACGCTTTTCTTGTGGTCTCTAGGTCTTTGCCCGCAAGCTTTGGGTTTTTCTCGATCTGTGCTTTGCTATAGCGTTTCATAAATGGAAAGTCCAACGCCCACCACGCCAATCCCAAAATAGGCACCCAAATCAGCTGGCTCTTTAGAAAGAAACGAAGCATCGGTAGCCGGCGATTGAAGACTTTTTGTAGTACTGGAATATCCACCCAACTTTGGTGGTTGCTGATCACCAAAAAATGCCCTTTCATGTCAGGCTCAGGCAAGCCAGTGATCTCAATTTCAGTGCGTGTGAAGTGTGCCATCATCCAGCTGTTGACGCTGACCCAGCTGGCCACCAGACCACGAAGCCAGTGATCACAAAAAGCGGTGATGGGTTTGAATCGCAGAACAAACTTGATCAGGGCGATGATTAATAGTGGGCCGATATGAATTAAGGAATTGAGCCCCACTAGCCCCGTTCCACCCAATTGGCGGATAATGTCGAACAGTCGCTGGATCATCCCCAAATTGTCGCATGAGCTAAAGTCTAAATGGACACGCTTTGAACAAATTCTCACCCACATCCAGATCACTGACCTTTATCGTGAACCCGATCTCAGGCCACCCGTGGTCTGCGCGTCGTCGGGCTGTTCGTGCCCTAGTAAAAGCGCTTGGAGATAGCTCGGCAGAGGTTCTCATCACCGAAAAGCCAAGGCAAGCCACCCAATGGGCAAAAGCGCGCGCCATGGATGCCAATGCGGTGGTGATCGCCGTGGGCGGCGATGGGACGGTTCATGAGGTGGCGGCTGGTTTGATGGGTGGCATGGCCAGTCTGGGGGTGTTGCCGGTGGGCTCAGGCAATGACTTTGCTAGCATGCTGGACAACCCCATCGATCTCCCAAAAGCCTCAGCCACAGCGGTCATCGACTTTTTTCAATCATCACCCAGCCGAGCCGTGGATGTAGGTTGGGTCGTGTTCACACACGCCGATGGTACTCAGCAAGAAGCGCCATTTATCAACAGTCTAGGTGCTGGGTTGGAGGGCGCGGTGGCAGGCACCGTGCAACGACTGCGTTCCATCAAAGGACTCACGCGTTATGTGCTGGCCACCTTATGGCAGGTGGCCCGCTATCGGCCTTTGGCCATGCGATTGCAATCAGCTTGTGGTGGTATTGCCGAAAAGCAGCCCAGCCATAAATTGCTGCTGGCGATTGGTAACGGGCGGCGAGCCGGTGGCGGATTTGTACTCCAACCCAAGGCAAGCATCACCGATGGTTACTTGGATGTCTGCTGGGCCGATGCGCTCCCCATATGGCAGCAACTGAGAATTTTGCCCAGCGTGTTTGTCGGTGAGCATGGGCAATTTGATGGGGTCCATCAACACGCCATCCAGTCCATGGAGATTGAATGCGACACGGGTATGCCCGTGCATTTGGATGGAGAGTGGGTGGCGGATCGAGCGATTCGTCTTGAAGTTAGGGTCAAACCCGCTGCTTTGAGCGTGGTTGGCCTGTCATAGGGATCAGGCCACTTTCCAATGGACCTCACCACCGGCTCTTAGTGGCACGCCGATCTCACCACCAAAATCAATGGTCTCTGGCACGCTCACCGATTCTCTAATGAGGCGGATCGTATCGGTATTTCTTGGCAAGCCATAAAAATCAGCGCCATAGAATGAAGCAAAGCCCTCGAGCCTATCCAAACAGCCCGCTGCATCAAACACCTCTGCATAAAACGCCATGGCGTCTTTGGCCGTATAGATACCGGCACAGCCACATTCGGCCTCTTTGGCCCCTTTGGGGTGGGGTGCGCTGTCGGTACCTAAGAAGAACTTCGGATGGCCACTGGTGGCAGCAGCCACCAGTGCCTGACGGTGCGTTTCTCGTTTGATCAAAGGCAGACAATAATGGTGCGGACGAATCCCACCCTCAAACATGGCATTGCGATTGAGCAATAAGTGGTGGGCGGTGATGGTGGCCGCTAATGTATCAGGTGCTGAGCGCACAAACTCAACGGCCGTTTGCGTGGTGATGTGCTCCATCACCATTCGAAGCCCTGGGAAATGCTGTACCAGCGGTTCAAGGTGGCGCTCGATAAAAACGGCCTCTCGGTCGAACACATCAATCTCGGTATCGACCACCTCACCGTGCATCAACAAGGGCAAATCATACTTCTCCATCGCCTCGATGACTGGATAGACTTCTTTGATGTTACGCACGCCACTGGCAGCATTCGTGGTGGCACCGGCTGGATAGAGCTTAACGGCATAGACATGCTCACACTCAGCCGCTTTCTTAATCTCTTCAGGCGTGGTTTGTTCGGTGAGATAGAGCGTCATCAGCGGCGTGAAATGCATGCCTTCCGGGACAGCCTGCAAAATCTCATCACGATAAGACAAAGCCCGCTCAACGGTGGCCACTGGAGGCTTTAAGTTGGGCATGATGATCGCGCGCGCAAACTGTCTGGCGGTATCTGGAACCACACATCTTAAGAGGGCGCCTTCTCGCACATGCAGGTGCCAATCATCGGGGCGGGTAAGGATCAGTTCGTCGGTCATTCAAGTTCTCGGTTAGAGCGCATGGGATCAGATGATTTGTTGGACTGGTGATGCAAGACTAGTATCGTCGATACGCTTCTTCAGCACTCAACGTGGACACCTCGGCAAAGCAAGCTTGGAATCGTTGCGTACGCTGTGACTGGCTACTGGCCAACTCTTGTGTCCAGACCTTGATGTTGGATTGCTCAGTTGCTGCATCCACCCGACTGCGAACATTGCTACAGATGCGCTTTCTTGCAAACTCTCTTTCCTCTGCACACACCCGTTGCTCACCTATCGAGGTGATTTCGGTGTTACAGACGGTTTTGGTCCCAACCTCGACTTCTCGGTGCGTACAGACTTCATCAAGCCGATATCCCGTCGCAATCGCTTGTCTGGCCGAGCGGATCAAGCGACCGTAGCGATTGATATCAGCATCCAAGCGCCGAATGCTGCCTTGGCGTTCGCACACCATCACCGCCCGCTCGCCTGGCGTGAGGGTCTCGAAGTACCGCAACGAAGTACAGGCCGTCAGGCCACCCATCAGCACCGCAAGAAAGACCATTTTTGTCAGCAGATTCATGACTCGATAGTAGCACGGAGGGGGCAATTCCATACGTTCAGGAGGCAGTCTGCTAAGATGCTGTGTGGTCTTTTATTTGGAGTGGATGGGCGATGACACAGCCGTTTGATTTAGTCGTGATGGGCGCCAGCGGGTTTACCGGACGCTTGGTGGTTGAGTATTTGTTGGACCGCTATGGAGTGGGTGGCTCGTTGCGCTGGGCGATTGCTGGCCGAAATCAGCAAAAATTGCAGGCACTGGCCTCGTCTCTAGGTGCCGATGATCTGCCTGTCATCGAAGCCGACAGTCATGA
The DNA here is from genome assembly GCA_913057255.1 of uncultured Wenzhouxiangella sp. Lineage (GTDB taxonomy): Bacteria > Pseudomonadota > Gammaproteobacteria > Xanthomonadales > Wenzhouxiangellaceae > Wenzhouxiangella. The sequence goes on along the minus strand of CAJXNU010000055.1, from coordinate 2,584 downwards.
CCGCGCCTCACTGGATCACTTAGTCACCCAAACCCATGTTGTCTGCTCCACCGTTGGGCCATATGCCTTGTATGGCGATGAATTGGTGGCGGCCTGCGTGGCGGCGGGCACCGATTATTGCGATCTCACCGGTGAAGTGCCCTGGATGCGCCGGATGCTCGACCAATATGCCAGTGAGGCACAAAAAACGGGTGCGCGCATCGTCCATTGCTGTGGCTTTGACTCCATTCCATCGGACATGGGGGTGTGGTTTTTACAGCAAGCCGCTATGGAGCGATTGGGCCAGCCATTGGTTGAGATTCGGATGGGGGTCGAGGCCATGCGGGGGAAAATGAGTGGGGGAACGGCGGCTAGCATGATGAACATCATCCAAGAAAGCCAACAAGACCCACACACCGCCAAAGTCTTGAAAAACCCCTTCGCTCTGTGTCCAGAGGGCATGCAGTCGGGTCCACGACAGCCTTATGTCAAAGGCCCGCAGTTCGATCAAGGTCTAAATGCCTGGTTGGCACCTTTTGTGATGGCCGCGATCAACACGCGTGTCGTTCATAAAAGTCACGCCCTGGCAGGTCGGCCCTGGGGTGATGGCTTTGTCTACGATGAGGCCATGATGACCGGCCGTGGATGGAAAGGCCGTAGACGGGCCTGGGTGTGGTCGTTGATGCTTGGAGGGTTTGCTTTAGGCTCTGCCATCAAGCCGATTCGGGCGTTGATGAAAAAGACCGTTTTGCCGGAGCAAGGTGAGGGGCCCAGCCAACAAGAGCGCGAGAGGGGATTTTTCAAGCTGCGGTTTTTTGGGAAAACAGCCGATGGGCAACGGCTGTCTGCCCGTGTCACCGGTGATCGAGATCCGGGCTATGGTTCAACCGCCAAAATGCTCAGTGAAGCAGCCGTATGTTTGGCCACTCAGTGCTCAAAGGGAGCGGTGGACGGTGGCTTTTGGACACCGTCGACCGCCCTGGGTGAAGCGTTAAGGCAACGCTTGGTCGAGTCTGCTGGTCTCACGTTTGAGTTGATCGACTAAGCCCATTTCAGCTCATCAGCACAGGCAGCACAAAGGCGAATAGAAAGCCAATGAAAGTGCCTACCACTGAGATGGCATACAGAACCACCGACCAGCGTCTAAGCCGCTGACAAGCCATGGCCAATGCGGGGTCGGCAGGACACGGCGCTGTGCGCGCTCGTGAGAGCAAGTAGCCTGCTACCAGCAGCATCACCACCGCCACCATAAACACCCATTCTTTGTGTTCCGAGAGCCAGATCAGTTGCGGGAAGGCGCCGAGCAACCCAACCAAGCTCGCACCCGCGCCTAGGCTGACCATGACAGCGGGCAAGACACAGCAGACCATGGCACCAGAGCTGGCCAGTAGGGCGCCAAGGGCGCCCCACAAGCTCTGTCTTACCGGTTTGAGTGTTGAGTCACTCATGATGATGGCTGGATGTGTTGGTATCCATCGTCTCCCGGATCATGGCGACGCTTCGCTGGGTTCTTTTCATGCCAACCACATCGTATCCGGCATCCACCAACACCTCAGTGACTCGATCATCACTCATGTCAGTGCCTGGCTTGAGCTCAATCGCCACCAGTCTGTGCTCTAGGCTCACCAACACCTCTTGGGTCTGGGGCTCTTTCGAGAACGCGCTGGTGATGCCTTGTGCACAAAAAGCACATACCAAGCCATTGACTTCCACCTCAATGCTGTTGACCTCTTCTGCTTTTGCAGTGAGGGCAAAAATTAAAGACAGTGCAACAAAAAACAGTTTGATTGAATGGTTCATGTTATTTCTCCATCTGATTAATTGATTCAAAAAGTTAAAAGTTAAACATCACATTGCCAAGTAAGTCGCCGTTGTCGTGGACACCGACTTCAAGCCACCACTTGGGATTGAACAAACGAAGCATAAAAGCTGACTTCGGGTCATCATCTTTACTGTGCGTGGCCCGCATGCCTTTGACCACAAGCCACAAAGCGGTTTTGTCGAAGTCATGCTCGTATGGCGCAAATCCCAGAGCCACTGTATCTGTCCGGTAGCGCCAGCTGGGTCCCTCGTAGTGTTCGCTGACCACGGAGGTGTAAATGCGCCGTGTCTCAAAGTCCGCCTGAAATCCTGCATGACCCGAGATATCGGATTTCGACGCAGTTCTGGCGTGCCCCACGCCGCCCCAGACAAACACATTGGCTTGCGCCTTGGGCCAATTCCATCGTTTGAGCAGTCTGGCGCCCCTGACATAGTTGATGTCTAGCGTCTCTTGCCCTTGAAAGTCATCGACATACAAGCCACCGACCGAGGCCGACCATCGGAAACTCCCCGAGTAGCCATAACGCCAAGCCATCGAGTTGGGGTGCACATCGGCGACCAGCACTTGACCGCCCGTGTAAGTCACGGGCCGTGCTGAGACCGGCGCACTGATGGACAGCATGATGAGTGTCAACAGGCACGCAGCTCCGCTTGGTAGTCCAAGCAACCATTGCTTCATTATTTTTCTCCACGGTTGATCATTGCCTTGCCAAAAGGCAGGGCAGATAGTCAATTGGTTGGTGTGGAGTTATGCGATGGGGGGTGGGTTGGGGACTTTTAAGAA
>CAJXNU010000054.1 GCA_913057255.1 uncultured Wenzhouxiangella sp. | reverse complement strand
GGGCGTAGCTCAGTTGGTAGAGCACTGGATTGTGGCTCCAGAGGTCGCGGGTTCAATCCCCGTCGCTCACCCCATTTTTGGCATATTTGGATGGATTGGCGGCGTCCATTGTTCTCAGGCTTTGGGTGATTGGTGGTCACAGGTAAAACGAGTCATGCATTCGCGACCCATCGGGTTCCGATGGAATCAATACCCTTAAACTAAGCAACTCATCAACAACTAATAACTAAAAGCAGAATCATCATCATGCAAGTATCGGTTGAAAAAACAAGTGATCTCGAGCGTCGGATGACCGTTCAGGTGCCCTCAGAAAAGATCGAGTCAAAAATCTCGGGCCGACTCAGTGAGTTGCGCAAACAAGTCCGATTGAAAGGGTTCCGTCCAGGCAAAGTGCCCATGAACGTGATTGCTCAGCGTTATGGAGCTCAGGTCAGAGAAGAGATTTTGCAAGAGACCATGCAGCAAACACTGCAAGAAGCGATCGGTCAGGAGTCTCTGCGCGTTGCTGGTGTCACAAAGATTGAGCCAAGCGCCACGGAAAAAACCGAAGCTGATTTTGAGTATGTGGCGCATTTGGAGGTCTTCCCTGACGTGCCAGAGCTTGAGTTTTCTGATCTCAAGATCGACCGCCCCATCTGCGAAGTGACAGAAGATGATGTCGATGACATGATTCGCACATTACAAGAGCAGCGTGGGGAGTGGAATGAGGTCGATCGTAAGGCCGCTGTTGGCGATCGGGTCCGAGTGGCTTACGTGGCCACGGTCGATGGTGAGCGCATTCCCGATGTCGGCCAGCATGAAATTGCACCAGTGATTGGCAAGCTTGAGAGCTTTCCTGATCTAGAGAAAATCCTGAAAGGTTCTAAAGCGGGTGATTCTGTCTCTAAGAAAATTAATTTCCCTGAGTCGTACCGCACAAAGCAACTGGCCGGAAAGAAAGTTCCTGTTGAGATCGAAATCAAGGCGGTCGAAGAGGCCAAGCTGCCTGAGGTGACCGATGAGTTTGCTGCTGAATTTGGTATCGAGGGTGGCGTCGAGCAACTGCGTTCGGATGTCCGCAAGAATCTCGACCGCGAGATGCGAAACACCGTGACCCAACGGGTCAAAGATGCGGTCACCTCTGGTCTGTTGGAGCGCTTTGGTGACTTGCCATTGCCCAAATCAAGTATCGAGCAAGAGGCCAGACAAATGCAGGCCCAGCTGCAGCAGCAAATGACCCAGCCCGGCGCAGATGCGCCCCCACCACCGCCGGTGTCGCAATTTATGGAGGGTGCTGAGAAGCGCATCCGTCTGGGTCTGTTAATGGGTGAGTTGGCCAAACAAAACAAAATCGAGATCGATCCCGATCGGGTGCAAGCCAAATTGGAAGAGTTTGCACAGACCTATGAGCAACCTGAGGAGATGATCAAAATGTATCGCTCCGATGCGCGTGCCATGGAGCAAATCGAGAATATCGTATTAGAAGAGCAGGTCCTTGATTTGGTGCTCGACCGGGCCAACGTCACTGAGAAGAAGCTCAAATTTAAAGAATTGATGGAGTCGGCATGAACGAACAGGCACTGAACTTAGTCCCCATGGTTGTCGAGCAATCGGCACGGGGCGAGCGAGCCTATGACATTTACTCTCGTCTCTTAAAAGAGCGGGTCATTTTTATTGTCGGTCCGATTGAAGACCACATGGCCAATTTGGTTGTCGCGCAGTTGTTGTTTTTAGAATCTGAAAACCCAGACAAAGACATCAACATCTATATCAATTCGCCTGGGGGCGTGGTCACCGCTGGGATGGCCATTTACGACACCATGCAGTTTCTAAAGCCCGATGTCTCAACCATGTGTATTGGCCAAGCGGCCAGCATGGGCGCGCTTCTCTTAACCGCGGGTGCGGCCGGTAAGCGCTATGCCTTGCCGCATTCTCGGGTGATGATCCATCAGCCCCTTGGCGGCTTTCAGGGTCAGGCTTCAGATATCGATATCCATGCCAAAGAAATCCTGAAAATGCGGGATTCTTTGAACAAGATTCTGCAAAAGCACACCGGACAGCCCCTAGAGACGATTGAGAAAGATACCGATCGTGACTACTTCATGGGTGCTGAGGATGCCGCGAAATACGGCATTATCGATGAGGTTTTGACTTCACGTCCTACAACATAGGCCCGCTTTTTTTGGTTAAACTGGCCTTATTGTGAACCCAACAAGGCGAGTGATCTCCGACAATGAGCGAGTCGAGTAGCGAAGGAAAGGTTCTATACTGCTCTTTTTGCGGCAAGAGCCAGCACGAAGTCAGAAAGCTGATTGCCGGTCCCAGTGTGTATATCTGCGACGAGTGTGTCGAGCTTTGCAATGACATTATCCGAGAAGAGCTCGAAGACCTGAGTCTGTCAGAGAGGGACTCACTGCCCACCCCGCATGAAATCCATGCCTTTCTAGACAACTATGTGATCGGCCAGCAAGCAGCCAAAAAAGTGCTTTCGGTGGCTGTGTACAACCACTACAAACGCGTCGAATCGGCAAAAAACAGAGACGATGTTGAGCTCTCGAAAAGCAACATTCTGCTGATTGGTCCAACCGGGTCAGGCAAGACGTTGCTGGCCGAGACGCTGGCTCGGATGCTCAATGTTCCATTCACTATCGCCGATGCCACCACGCTCACCGAAGCAGGTTATGTCGGTGAGGATGTTGAAAACATCATCCAAAAGCTGTTGCAAAAATGCGACTACGATGTGGATAAGGCCGAAACAGGCATCGTCTATATCGATGAGATCGACAAGATCTCCAGAAAAGCAGAAAACCCATCGATTACCCGAGACGTATCGGGTGAGGGTGTGCAACAAGCGCTTTTAAAACTGATAGAGGGCACCATGGCCTCAGTTCCACCTCAAGGTGGTCGCAAGCACCCACAGCAAGAGTTTCTGCAGGTCAATACCCGCAATATTCTGTTTATTGTTGGTGGAGCATTTGCGGGCCTGGACAAAGTTATACAGGCCCGGTCTGAGTCGGCGGGCATTGGATTTAAAGCCGATGTTCGGAGCAAAGAAGCAGCGGATGTATCGGCCTTGTTTGCTGAGGTCGAGCCTGAGGATTTGATCAAGTATGGCTTGATTCCTGAGTTTGTCGGTCGCCTGCCCGTGGTGGCCAGCTTAGGTGAGCTGGATGAAGAAGCGCTGGTGCGAATTCTGATTGAGCCCAAAAATGCGGTGGTTAAGCAATTTGTTCGGATGTTTGAGCTGGACAACTGTGAGCTCGAGGTCAGAGACGATGCCTTGCATGCCATTGCCCGCAAGGCCATGGAGAGAAAGACGGGTGCTCGAGGTCTGCGAACCATCTTAGAGAACATCCTGCTCGATAGCATGTATGACCTGCCATCTATGGAAAACGTCACCAAAGTGGTGATTGATGAGGCAGTCATTAATGGCGAGAGCAAGCCTTATTTGATCTACGAGAGCGATCCTGCTCAACGCGCGGAGGCCTGATTCCGGGTGGTTTCTTGTCCAGCCCCTTGAATTGGAGGGGCTGGGCGCCAATATATACTCCATGACAATACCCGCGAGCCACTTGAATGACTAAAGAGATCCTGACACGCCAACCCACACCTGTTTTGACTTTGAGGGATGTGGTGGTATTCCCCCACATGGTGATCCCCCTGTTTGTCGCTCGAGAGCGTTCCGTGAAAGCGCTTGAAGAGACCATGGGCGGGGATAAGAAGATTGTGCTGGTTACACAGCTCAATTCCAGCGTTGAAGAGCCCAAAGAGAAAGATTTATACGAATATGGCACGATCGCCTCGATTCTGCAGATGCTGCGTCTGCCGGATGGAACGACCAAGGTGTTGGTTGAGGGGATTGAGCGCGTTCAACTCACTGAGCTTTCAGAGCCAGAAGGTTATCTCGTCGCCAATTGGCAGCTGATGGAAGGCTCAGAGCCTGAAAAAGATCAAGATGTCGAGGTCATGGTTCGTAGCGCCATGGATCTGTTTGAGCAGTACGTCAAGCTCAGTCGGAAGATCCCGCCGGAGCTGATGACAACGCTCTCTGGCATTGAGGATGCCAGTCGCCTAGCAGACACCATCGCTGCCCATCTGCCCATACGAATTGAAGAAAAGCAAGAGGTTTTAGAAATCCAATCGATCTTGCCACGGTTGGAGCGACTGATGGGTATTCTCGAAGCTGAGATGGATGTGCTTAAACTCGAAAAGCGCATTCGCGGTCGCGTCAAGAGCCAAATGGAAAAAAGCCAGCGCGAATATTACCTCAATGAGCAAATGAAGGCGATTCAGAAAGAGCTGGGTGATCTCGATGAGACAGGCAATGATCTCGGTGATCTTGAGGCCAAAATTGAAAAAGCGGGCATGCCCAAAGAGGCGCTTGAAAAAGCCAAGTCTGAATTCAGCAAACTCAAAATGATGTCACCCATGTCGGCAGAGGCCACCGTGGTGAGAAATTACTTGGATTGGATGTTGATGTTGCCTTGGAAAAAACGCAGCAAGATATCCAACGACATCAAAAAAGCCGAGGCAATTTTAGAGGCTGACCACTACGGCTTAGAGAAAGTCAAAGAGCGAATTCTCGAATATCTCGCAGTGCAACAGCGGGTCAAAAAGCTCAAAGGCCCCATCTTGTGTCTCGTGGGCCCACCGGGTGTGGGTAAAACCTCTCTCGGGCGTTCCATTGCCAAATCAACGGGCCGTGAATTTATTCGAATGAGTTTGGGCGGTGTGCGCGATGAGGCCGAAATCAGAGGTCACCGTCGGACATACATCGGCTCGATGCCTGGGCGAGTTTTACAAAATATCAGCAAGGCGGGGACGCGAAATCCGTTGTTCATGCTGGATGAGCTCGACAAGATGTCCAATGACTTCAGGGGTGATCCGTCCTCTGCCATGCTTGAGGTATTGGATCCAGAGCAAAATGACTCCTTCAATGATCACTATCTTGAAGTCGGTTTTGATTTATCCGATGTGATGTTTGTGGCAACTGCAAACTCTTTGAACATCCCAGGGCCTCTCTTAGACCGAATGGAAGTGATTCGAATCCCGGGTTATACCGAGGATGAAAAACTCAACATCGCGATGCGCTATTTGCTGCCTAAACAAATCAAAGCCAATGGGCTCAGTGATGATGAGATTCATTTCAGCGAAGCGGCTGTACTGGATGTGATTCGTTACTACACCCGAGAGGCTGGTGTCAGAAGTCTAGAGCGTGAGCTTGCCAAAGTCTGTCGTAAAGTGGTGAAAGAAATCAGTTTAAAGACGGTCAAGCAGCGCAAGGTCACCGTTCGAAACTTGGGAGATTACTTGGGCGTTCGCCGATTCCAATATGGCTTGGCCGAGGAAGACAACGAGATTGGTCAAGTCACTGGCTTGGCCTGGACCGAGGTGGGCGGAGAGTTGCTACAAATTGAAGCCGTGGCGTTGCCAGGAAAGGGTAAATTGACTCATACCGGCCAGCTCGGCAGTGTGATGCAAGAGTCAGTGCAAGCCGCCCTGTCCGTTGTCCGCTCCAGGGCCCAAGCCCTGGGTATCCCGGAGGACTTTTATCAAAAATGGGACATGCATGTCCACGTCCCGGAGGGCGCAACGCCCAAAGATGGTCCGAGCGCTGGCATTGCGATGACCACTGCTCTCGTGTCTGTTTTGACCAAAGTGCCTGTGCGAGCCGATGTGGCGATGACCGGTGAAATTACGCTGCGGGGCAAAGTCTTGCCGATTGGCGGGCTGAAAGAAAAATTACTGGCTGCGTTGCGGGGTGGTATCAAGACCGTCTTGATTCCAAAGGACAATGAGAAAGACCTCGCTGAGATCCCAGATCGGATCAAAAAAGGCTTAGATATTAAACCAGTACAGTGGATTGATGAAGTGCTCTCATTGGCGCTTGAAGTTCTCCCAGAAGGATCAGTGACCACAACCGTCAAGCCGGGAGCGGGCGATGGCCCGAATCAAGATGCGGTGAGGACACACTAAAAATCATCGATTTCGGCTAGGTTTTCTGCCAAAAAGCTAGGTTTTTCGGGCTTTTGGGGGTATGATTGGCCTCGAGGTTGGTTGATGGAATGCCCTTGCTGGTTTACCATCAATCGCTCGGGATGCGGACACATCAGATGATGAATAGAGATTCCCATCTTGCATGACTCACACATAATGAGCCGGCTAGGCTCCGTGCTGAGAAACTTATACTAAGAATGATTTGGAGAGAGTAGACATGAACAAATCTGAGTTGATTGATGCAATTGCTGATCATGCTGGTCTGAGCAAAGCAGACGCAGGTCGTGCTTTAGAGGCCACCATTGGTTCAATCACCAAAGCTCTTAAGAAGGGCGACACAGTATCTTTGGTCGGTTTCGGTACCTTCTCTGTCAAGCACCGCGCTGCACGTCAAGGCCGCAACCCTTCAACTGGCGAAACGATTCAAATCAAAGCTTCAAAGAATCCTTCGTTTAAAGCTGGTAAAGGTTTCAAAGACGCTATAAAATAAAGGGCTATGCCCAGGGTGCTTAGCTCAGCTGGGAGAGCATCGCCCTTACAAGGCGAGGGTCGGCGGTTCGATCCCGTCAGCACCCACCATGCTTAAAACGGAGTGGTAGTTCAGTTGGTTAGAATACCGGCCTGTCACGCCGGGGGTCGCGGGTTCGAGTCCCGTCCACTCCGCCACTTAAGAACCCTGGGCGCCCACGTGGCGCCCAGTTTCTTTACAGAGACCATTCACTGATGCATTCAAGGATTCGGTAAATAACATGCTGCAGGCAATTCGAGATCGGGTAACAGGTGTTGTTGCCTTTGTCATTCTGGGTCTTCTCGCGGTTCCCTTCCTGTTCTTTGGGGTGGAAAGCTACATCAGCACTGTGCCTCAGGATGCGGTGGCCGTGGTGGGCGAAGAAGAAATCACCGTCAATGAATTCCAGGCTGACTTTGCGCGTTATCGTGCCCAGTTGCGTCAGCAACAGGGAGACCAATACGACGAGATTGCCACCAATCAGCCAACCGCACGGCGTGAGTTTCTTGAAGAGATGATCGATCAGGCCTTGCTTCGCCAGCATGCAGCAGCCATTGGTCTGGCGGTGAGTGATCAGGTGTTATTGGATCTCATTCGTGAAATTGAGGCCTTTCAGATTGGCAACCAGTTCAGCCCAGAGGCCTATCGCCAAGCCTTGGCAGCCAGCGGGCTGACGGCCCGAGGCTTCGAGCAAGAGGTTCGGCAAGACTTACTGACTCGGACCGTACCGACCGCCATTTCTGGTTCGGCGGTCGTCACAGAGAAAGAAATTGATCGCATGCTCTCCATTCAAGATGAGCAGCGAACCATCAAGGTGGCCGAATTCCCTAGAGACAATTACGTCGATCAGGTCATCATTGAGCCTGCTGATATCGAGGCCTATTACAGCGAGAATCAATCGCAGTTCATGACTGAAGAGTTGGTCAGTTTGCGCTATGTTGAATTAAAAGCAGAGGATCTGACCGACGGTCTGTCATTGACTGAGACTGAGCTTAGACAGCGTTACGACTCTGCTCAAGCGCGTTTCTTGTCTCCTGAGCTTCGTCGGGCATCCCACATTCTTCTGGAAGTCAATGATGAGCGCGATGATGCCGCGACTCAGGCGCTGGCTCAGACGCTGATTACCCAAATCAACGAGGGTGAGGATTTTGCAGAGCTTGCTCAGACCTATTCGGCCGATCCAATTTCTGCGGAAGCGGGAGGCGATCTGGGTTGGATCGAGCCGGGCCAAATGATGGCCGGCTTTGAACAGGCGTTGTACGAGCTCAACGAGCCCAGTGATTTGTCAGCGCCAGTCAAAACCCGGTTTGGTTGGCACATCATTCGCTTAGATGATATTCGCCCACCGGAGGGCCTGTCTTTTGAGGAGGCGCGCGATCAAATCGAGGCTGAGTACATCGAACAAGAAAGCGAGGCGCTCTACATCGAGCTGTCCGAGCGCCTAGTTAATTTGATCTTTGCTGATGACACCACGCTTGAGCCGGTCTCGGCTGATCTTGATTTGGAGATTCAAGTCACTGAGCCATTTGGCCGGGCTGGGGGGCAGGGCATTGCGGCAGAGCCCGCCGTGATTCAAGCCGCTTTTTCAGACCGTGTACTGTTGGACAATGCAGCCTCCGATCCCATTGAAATCGGGCAAAACCACATGGTGGTGGTGATTCTGGATGAGTACACCGAAAGACAACCCATTCCGCTTGAGGAAGTCTCAGCCGACATCGAAAACCAGCTCTTGCAAGTGGCCCTGAACGAAGCGGCCGAAGAGGCTGCTGAAGCCTTTCTAGCCAACTGGGTGTCAGCGGAGACGGTGGATGAAGCCGATAGTCCCTTTGGCGAGAGTCAGACCGTGGGTCGGAATAATTTGCAATACGGACCGGACTTTAGCCGCGATCTGTTCCGCTTGCCGGCGCCCAGTGAGGGTGAGACCAGTTTATCGGTCTTGCCAACCAACTCCGGTTTTGCGATTGTCGAGCTCGAGAGTGTGACGCCGGGTGACCCCACTCAAGCCAACAATCAAGCACGTGAGATCATGCGCCAACAAATTTTGTTCTCGCAGATTGCCTATGAAATTAATGCGCTGATGGAGTGGCTTAGAGAGAACACCGAGATTGCGGTGGTTGAGGATCGTCTCTGATCAGATCATGTCTGCCACCGGGGAACTGGCAGACCAGAATCGTCTAGTCAAGACCCGCCATTCCGACGATGTTGTAGCCAGCGTCGACGTGTGTGATTTCTCCTGTGATGCCACTGGCCAGATCAGAGCATAGGAAAGCCGCGGCTTGACCCACCTCTTGTATGTCGATGCTTCGACGCAGTGGCGCCGTGCTCTCGACATGATCCAGCATAGACCGAAACTTCGGGATACCAGCGGCAGCGAGTGTCTTGATGGGGCCAGCTGAGATCGCATTGACTCGGATGCCCTCTGGTCCGAGACCATGGGCGAGGTAGCGCACTGAAGCTTCGAGAGAGGCTTTGGCCAAGCCCATGACGTTGTAGCTTGGCATCGCGCGCTCTGCACCCAGATAACTCAGCGTTAGGAGTGCCGCTTGACGGCCTTGCATGTGTGGCCTAAATGCTTTGGCCAGCGCTGGGAAGCTGTAGGCAGAGATATCGTGGGCGATTTTAAAGCCTTCACGGTCGATGGCATCGACGAACTCGCCTTCGAGCTGTTCACGGGGGGCAAAGCCAACGGCGTGGACTAAGATATCCAGCCCATCCCATTGCTTTCCAAGCTCCTTTGCGACGGTGTTGATCTGCGCGTCATCAGCGACATCGAGCGGAAAAATGAGTTTGGAGCCGGTCTGTTCGGCTATGGTCTCAACGCGCGAGAGCAATTTTTCATTCTGATAGGTGAATGCGAGCTCCGCGCCATGTGAATGCATGGCTTCGGCAATGCCCCAAGCGATCGATCGTGGGCTGGCAACGCCGACTATCAATGCCTTTTTCCCTGACAGCATGCCCATGTGCATTCTCCTTATTTGATCAACACTCCCTGTGGGACCACATTGTAGCGCTGATGGGGCATTTTGTCGCATTTCGTTCACGCAGGGGCCATACAATGGGACTGACCGACCGATCGGTCAGTAACCAGGGACCGCCAAAATGGCCAAAGTTGCCACAGCGCACGAAACGAGAGCTTTTGAGACAGATGGCATTCCCGCCAGAGAGCGTCTGTTGGCTTGTGCTGCCTCGATTTTTGCCAAACGGGGTTACGCGGGCGCCTCCATGGCGGAGATTGCCGCCGAGGCAGACATTTCAAAATCCACCGTCTTCCATCACTTTGGCAGCAAGCGGGCACTGTATTTGGCGGTGATTGAAACCGCTGCCCAAGACTTCGCCGCAACTTTGGAGACGGTGCTTGAAAAGACAGGACCTCTAGATGAGAGGCTCGTTGATTTTCAGTGTCAGCACATGGGACATATCTTGTCTAATGAGTTGGTGACTGATTTGGTGCTCCGTGAGCTGCAGAAATCACAAAGCACTGAGAGTGTCCACTTGGTGCGCGATGTCTTATCTGCAAACTTTATGCGCCTTGTGGATTTTATTTCTGAAGCGCAATCACAAAAGTTACTCAATGAGGCGCTGGATCCATCGGTGGCTGCCTTGACGCTGATCTCTGCCAACGTGTTCTTCTTCCAGCACCGCAAGGTGTTAAAGCACCTACCCAATTTTGATTATGCCGACCGACCACAGCCTTACGCCAAGGCGGTGATCGATGTAATTTTTCATGGTTTAGATAGGGACCGTTCCGAATGACACTTCGACCCATTTACATACTTGCTGCCTCAGCTTCCTTGCTGTTTTTTGTCGTTGCTTGCGGGGGTGATACCGACGCGCCTTCTGGGCCACCGGCGACTGCGGTGACATCAGCAACTGCAACCATGCAAAACATCGCACAGATCGAACGCAGTGTGGGCCGTCTGCATGCCAATACGGCGCCCAGGGTAGCGGCAGAAACTTCAGGACGCGTGACAGAGGTGCTGGCTGAGGCAGGTGATGTGGTTGAGGCTGGTGAGGTCCTTGCCCGGCTCGATGGGGATTCGCAGCGCGCTCAGCTGGAGATGGCGCGAGGTGATGTCTTGCAGCTCCGTGCTTTGAGCCAAAATCAGCAGGCTCGCGTCGATCGTTTGTCTAATTTGGCGGGTGGTGATCTCGTGTCTAAAGATCAGTATGAGGAGGCACAGGCGCAAGCTCAAGCACTGCGGTCACAGCTGACCAGCGCCCAAGCCAGGCTCTCCGCGGCGCAGCTCGATTTGCAGCGCACAGAGATTGTTTCACCGGTGGCTGGGCAAATTGAGAGCCGTCACATCAGCGCAGGGGACTTTGTTGGGGTCGGCGCCCCCTTGTTCGACGTGGTGTCTGCAGACGCATTGATGGCGGTGCTGCCCGTGCCACAGCGCTTGGCCACCGAGGTCAGGCTGGGTCAAACGGTTCGCCTACACTCGCTCAATCTGCCTAATTTGATCATTGAGGCACCCATTACAGAAATTCGTCCTGTGGTTGGCGGTCGCTCGCGTGCAGTTGAGGCGGTCGTGACCCTAGATAACCCTGGGAATTGGCGCGCTGGCGGTTCAGTGGTCGGTGAAATCGTGCTCGCTGAGCGCGAAGCGGTGGTGGTCCCTCCCGGCTCGGTGGTCAAGCGTCCAGCGGGTGAGGTGGTTTATGTGATCGACCCAGAACGTTCAATCGCCATTGAGCGAGTGGTGGATATCGGACTTCGCCACGCAGACTGGATTGAAATTCGCTCGGGCGTGCGTGCTGGTGAGGCTGTGGTGCTCAGTGGGGCCGGCTTCTTGACCGATCAGGCGGCATTGTCCATTGACAACAGTGATGGTGGCTCGGCGCGCACGAATGGAGTCGCACAATGACACTGCCTGAGTTATCGATTAAGCGCCATGTTTTGGCGTACATGATCTCAGCGGTCATGCTGTTGTTTGGATTGATTGGTTACCAGCGGATTGGCGTTGATCGCTTCCCAGAAATTGAGTTTCCCTTAATTGCTGTGACCACAGTCCTCCCAGGCGCGAGCCCTGAGATCATTGATGCAAGCATCACCAACATTATTGAGGGGGCAGTCAATAGCGTCCCTGGAATTGACTTCATTCAATCTGAGTCTTCGCCGGGTGTGTCTACAGTGGTGGTCACTTTTAAACTCACTAAAGACATTGATATTGCCTTCAATGAAGTTCAGGCCAAAGTCAATCAAAACCTAAGACAGTTGCCATTGGATGCGGAGCCACCGGTGGTGGCCAAAGTCGAGGTGGGCGCCAGTCCGATTATGTGGCTGTCTCTGACAGGCGATCGGACGCTCCAACAGCTCAATCAGTACGCCAACAATGTGATTCGGAAGCGTTTGGAAACCATCGATGGGGTGGGGGCGGTACAAATTGGTGGCCGCCGTGAGCGCACCATCCGAGTGAACCTAGATCTCGACAAAATGGCGGCCAATGAGGTGACACCACAAGACATTCAGCAGGCGTTTCGGACTGAGCATGCGCAGTTCCCAGGTGGGTTCTTGGTCAGTGGCTCCACCGAGCTATTGGTGAAGTTGGATTTGGAGTACCACAGTCCTGAAGATTTGAGTCAAATGATCGTCCGTTATGCCGATGGGGCACCTGTTCGCTTGGCTGATATTTCTGATGTGGAAGACGGGCTCGCCGATTTTCGTTCCCTGGCCCGCTACAACGGCCAAGAAAATGTCGGTATTGGTGTCGTCAAGATCACCGGATCGAACACAGTGGCGATTATTGACGAGGTCAATAAACGGCTAGAGGAGCAGATCATTCCCCAATTGCCACCGGGGCTCAAGATTCAGGTGGCATCGGATGACTCCGAGCTGATCCGAGAAATTGTCCAGTCGCTGCAAGACCATCTGATTGAAGGCGCATTGCTGGCAGCTTTTGTTGTGTTGCTGTTTTTGCGATCTTGGCGGGGCACCATCATCATCTCTTTGGCCATCCCCATTTCCCTTCTGGCTGCAGTCGCCACCATCTACTTGGCAGGCTACACCTTCAATACCATGACATTGCTGGCTCTACTTTTGTTGATTGGTGTGGTTGTCGATGATGCCATTGTGGTCTTAGAGAATGTGTACCGGCATCGTCAAGAGATCAATCCAGACCCTGAAGGTGCAGCCATCTCTGGAAGCAACGAGGTATTTTTTGCCATTATCGCCACCACATTGACCTTGGTATCCATCTTTGCCTCAGTGATTTTCTTGGGCGGCATCATTGGGCGATTTTTTGAGTCTTTCGCGGTGACGGTGACCGTCGGGGTGATTGCCTCCTCTATTGTTTCTCTCACACTCACGCCAGTGCTGTGTGCCCGATTCCTGCGAGTCCGTCGAGAAGAGGCCTCTCGAGGAAAGATTTATCACAGCTTAGATCGGTTTTTCGAACGAATGAATAGCGGCTATGAGCGCATCTTGGGACTCACGCTGACCAATCGTTGGCGTGTCTTAGGGTTTGCTGGACTGGTTGTTCTAAGCTCAGGCTTTTTCTTTGCAGATATTCAAAAAGAATTTGTGCCGGAGGAAGATGAAGGCCGCTTCGTTGTGTTTTTTCGAGCACCTTTGGGAACAGGGATCGAGACAACTGAGCAATACATGGGCAAGATTGAGGCTTTGCTGGAGCGCCAAGACACGGTCAGGTCTTATTTCACGGCGATCGGGTTGGGATCGGCCAGCGAGGTTAACAGAGGCTT
>CAJXNU010000053.1 GCA_913057255.1 uncultured Wenzhouxiangella sp. | reverse complement strand
GAGCCTTTATCCAAACCGCCCAGACCGGGAGCGTGTCGGCCGCTGCGCGCGCCTTGTTTTTGAGCCAGCCCTCGATCAGCCAACAAATCCGGGCGCTGGAAGAGGAGCTTGGCGAGGTGCTGTTCGAGCGCAAGGGGCCCAAATTGGACTTGACCCCTGCAGGCAACGCCCTGTTCGAGATTGGTCAGCCGTTAATCAAGCAACTCGATTCACTGCCCGATGAGTTCTCGCGTCGCTATGGTTCGCTTGACAGCGGAACCATTCGGATCGCTGCCGGCGAATCCACCATCATGCACCTACTCCCACCCTTGCTGATGCGCTTTCGCCGACTCCATCCGGGCATCAATACCGACCTACAGCACGTCAGTGGGACTGAGGGCTTGCGTCGCATCAGACAAAACGATGTGGATTTCGCTGTCGGCTCCATGGTCGATGTGCCTGATGACATCAACTACCAACCCATCTATCACTTCAAGCCCGTCTTAATCGCGGCCAAAGACCATCCCTTAGCCAGGCGCAATTCAATTGGTTTGCGCGACATCAGTCCTCACGGCCTAATTCTGCCGCCGAGAAGACGAACGACCTATCAGATGATTGATTTGGTCTTTCAACGCCACAACCTGCCCTATCGGGTGACTTTGGAAGTCGGAGGCTGGGAGGTCATCAAGCGCTATGTCTCACTGGGCATGGGCATCTCCATTGTGACGAGTATTTGTATTACTGAAGCTGATCGCGAGCGCTTGGTGGTGCGAGACCTATCCGAATTTTTCCCCTCAAGAAGCTATGGTGTGGTGATGCGTCGTGGCGCCTACTTATCCCCACAGGCCCAACGCTTCGTGGACTTAATGAATCGCGAGTTGTTTGGCTCCATCGACGCGCACCCCACCGACCATCCGCTAAACTAACGCCCATGAAAATTGACACCATGGTGGCCCTGTCAGGGGGCGTTGATTCCGCGACCACAGCGTGGCTCTTGAAACAACAGGGCCACTCGATTGCCGCCATGTTCATGAAAAACTGGGAGGGCGATGACCAGACCAGTGGTTGTAGCGCCGAGGAAGATGCCGAAGATGCGCGCGCCGTGGCCGAACTCCTAGACATCCCCTTTTATGCCAGAAACTTTGCCACCGAATATTGGGAGAATGTATTTGAAACTTTTCTAGAGGAACTCAAAAAAGGTCGCACCCCCAATCCCGATATCTTGTGTAACCGAGAAATCAAGTTCAAAGCCTTTCTCGATCATGCTCAAGCATTGGGTGCTGATGTCATTGCCACCGGACACTACGCCCGACGGCGTGTGTTAGACGATGGCTCAGTCGCTTTGCTCAAAGGCTTAGATGCAAACAAAGACCAGTCGTATTTCCTCTATGCCTTAGACCAAGCACAATTGGCCAAGGCCCGCTTCCCCCTGGGTGAATACACCAAAGAAGCGGTGAGAGACATGGCGCACCAAGCCAAACTGCCCGTCGCCGATAAAAAAGACTCGACTGGCATTTGCTTTATTGGCGAGCGCCGATTCGATGCCTTTATTGATGACTATCTAAAAGCCGTGCCGGGTCCGATCTTAACCGTTGATGGCGAGCCCATCGGTGAGCACTCAGGTTTGATCCATTACACCTTAGGTCAACGAAAAGGACTGGCCATCGGTGGCTTACGCGACCACCCCGAAGCGCCTTGGTTCGTGGTCTATAAAGACCTCGCAACCAACACCCTCTATGCCGCACAAGACAGCACCCATGAGACGCTGATGGCGAATTGGTTAAGTGCCGATCAAGCTCACTGGATCAGCGGACAACCGCCTCAACTCGATCAGCCACTGCAAGCAAAAATTCGCTATCGGCAGCCCGACCAAGCCTGCCGAATCGTTGCCATCGATGACCATAGAATCGAAGTCAGATTTGATCACGCACAGCGCGCTGTCACGCCAGGTCAGTCCATCGTTTTCTATGATGGCGAGGTGTGCTTGGGCGGAGCGATCATCGATCAATCCAATGCGCCCAAACCACCCGCATTGGTCGAATCAACAGAGTTGAGTGAATGAAAGCCACGATCAAAGACCGAACCCTTGCTTTGGCCGGTGTGATCCAAGCCGGTGAGCTGGTCAGTCAAGTGGCCGAATCCGGTCAGTGTTCTAGACAAGCTGCTCAAGCGAGCCTAGCCAGCATTTATGAGAACACGCCAGAGGATACCGTCAGCACCTATGGGGGTCTTGGCGGTGTGCGTCTCGGTCTTCGCATGCTCGCCGAATTGCTGGGCCAAAGGGCTGGAAGCAGTTCAATCAAAACCCTACAGACCTCACTGGCAATCTTGAAGCTGGGTAAGCAATTGAGTAAAAACAGCACTCGGCTCAATGAGCTGTTTGCAGCGATTGAGCTGAGCGAGTCGGCATGGCGCCAAAGCGAAGATGCATTGGATCCTGCAGTGCTTGCCCAATTGGCTGATGCCTATCACGCCCACGTCTCGACCATGCGCTTTCGCATCCGAGTGCAAGGCAATCCAGAGATTTTAAAAAAACCCGAAAAAGTCCAGTTGATTCGCTCTTTGCTGTTGGCAGGTCTAAGATCAGCCATTCTCTGGCAACAACTGGGTGGCAACCAATGGCGCCTCATCACCCAGAGAAAAGCCATGGTTGAGACAGCGCAAAGCTTGATTTGAACTCCCAGCGCTCGGGCGTGATAAAATCGAGGTTTGACAATGTCCACCTCAGAACTTACTGGAGACTGAACCATGCGCGACCAGCTGGGATGCTTCGATCGCTTCACCGTCAACGGTCAAGACTACGGCTTTTACAGCTTAAAAAAACTCGCTGAGACACACAGCCAAGTCAACCGCCTTCCCTACTCCCTCAAGATTCTTCTAGAAAACCAGCTTCGCTATGAAGATGGCATCAACACAAAAGAAACAGACATCGCCGCACTGGCCAACTGGGACCCAAAAGCCCAGCCCAGCCAAGAGATTGGTTTCGTGCCAGCACGGGTTGTTTTGCAAGATTTTACCGGCGTACCCGCGATTGTGGATCTGGCCGCCATGCGCGATGCCATGAAAACGCTCGGTGGCGATGCTGGCCGAATCAACCCGCTATCACCGGCTGAGTTAGTCATTGACCACTCGGTGCAAGTGGATGCCTATGGTCGGGCTGAGGCATTGGACCTCAATAACCGCATCGAATTTGAGCGCAATAAGGAACGCTATGCGTTTTTGCGCTGGGGTCAAGGGGCTTTTGATAATTTCAAAGTTGTCCCACCCAACACCGGCATTGTCCACCAGGTCAATCTTGAGCATCTCTCACGCGTGGTTTTCGGTGAAATGAAAAAGACCGAAGACGGTGAGACACTCATGGCGTGGCCAGACACTGTGGTCGGCACCGACTCTCACACCACCATGATCAATGGTTTGGGCATTCTGGGCTGGGGTGTCGGCGGCATTGAAGCCGAAGCCGCCATGCTTGGTCAGCCGATCTCCATGCTTGTGCCTCAGGTTATTGGATTCAAATTAACCGGGCAACTGCCAGAGGGCACAACCGCCACTGACTTAGTGCTGACCATCACCGACATCCTGAGAGACCAAGGCGTGGTTGGGAAATTTGTCGAGTTTTTCGGTGATGGTTTGAGTAAGCTGCCGCTGGCAGACCGCGCGACCATCGGCAATATGTCACCGGAATTTGGTTCAACCTGCGCGATTTTCCCCATCGATTCAGAAACCATTCGCTATTTAAAACTCTCTGGCCGTGACGATGAGCGCGTGGCTCTCGTTGAGGCTTATGCCAAAGCACAAGGCATGTGGCGAAATGATGGAGATGCAGATCCGATCTACACCGAAGTCATTGAACTTGATCTCAGTGAAGTCGTGCCGAGTCTCGCTGGACCCAAACGCCCGCAAGACCGAGTGCTACTGAGTGAAGCCGCCGATGAGTACAAAAAGCACGCCGCGCCCATGATGGCAGAGCGCAAGAACTCTGAAGGGCAAGCGACCGTCACCTATCAAGACCACACGTTTGATTTGGTCGACGGCGCCATCGTGATCGCCGCCATTACTTCCTGCACCAACACATCGAACCCAGCGGTGATGCTGGGTGCAGGTCTGTTGGCAAGAAACGCTCTCGCCAAAGGGCTGAGCGTCAAACCCTGGGTGAAAACCTCACTGGCACCCGGCTCAAAGGTCGTCACCGATTATCTGAGCTCTGCTGGGCTGTTGGATGACTTGGAGGGCTTGGGCTTTTACACGGTCGGCTATGGTTGCACCACCTGTATCGGGAACTCAGGCCCATTGCCAGAACCCATTCACGATGCCATTCATGACAACGACCTGATCGCGGTCTCCGTGCTATCAGGCAACCGAAATTTTGAAGGCAGAATTCACCCTGAGGTCAAGATGAACTACTTGGCTTCACCGCCTTTGGTGGTGGCTTATGCCATCGCTGGGCGGATGGATGCTGATATTGTCAACGACCCGCTGGGTCATGACCACGATGGCAATGCGGTCTATCTCAAAGACATCTGGCCAGATCCCATCGAGCTACAGCAATTCATCGAAGAGAATGTCTCCTCTGAGATGTTTAGAGAAAACTATGCCAGCGTGTTCGAAGGCGACGATCGCTGGAAGAGCATGGACACGCCCACTGGGGAGATGTTCGCTTGGAACGACGATTCGACCTATGTCCAAAACCCTCCCTACTTCGAGGGCATGGATATGACCTTGCCAACCATCACGGACATCAAAGGTGCTCGAGTCTTGGCCAAGCTGGGTGATTCTGTCACCACAGATCACATCTCACCGGCTGGCTCTATCGCGAAAGACTCTCCTGCTGGACGTTATTTACAAGAACATGGCGTCTCGCCGGCGGACTTCAACTCCTATGGCTCTCGTCGCGGCAATCATCAGGTGATGATGCGAGGCACTTTTGCCAATGTACGCATCCGAAACCAAATCGCCCCGGGCACAGAGGGTGGTGTCACCACCTACTTCCCAAGTGATGAGGTGATGTCCATTTATGATGCAGCCGTCCGTTACCAGGCCGACGAGACCCCGCTGGTTGTTCTAGCGGGTAAAGAGTACGGCTCTGGCTCATCCAGAGACTGGGCTGCCAAAGGCACTCGCCTCTTGGGCATCAAGGCCGTCATCACAGAGAGCTTTGAGCGCATTCACCGGTCTAACTTGGTGGGCATGGGGGTTCTACCGCTGAACTTTATGCCAGGAGAAAGCCCTGAGTCATTGGGCCTGGACGGCACCGAGGTATTCGATATCGAAGGTCTCGACAATGGCTTGGCAAAGACCGTCAAGGTCACGGCCACGCGAGCAGACGGACATCAGACGATATTTGAAGCACGCGTGAGACTCGATACGCCTAAAGAAGTCGAGTACTACCAACACGGAGGCATCTTGCACTATGTGCTGCGTCAGATCGCTGGCGAGGGACCTGCTCCTAGCGCACAAGTCGCCGCCTGAGTGATGCGTTGATCAGAGTCCCACACACCCTCGTCTTGCTCTTTGCCATGATGGTCTTGGCATGGGGCCTGACGTGGGTGATCCCGGCGGGCACCTTCGATAGAACGCTGAATGATGCCGGGCGCGAGGTGGTCGTATCGGGCACCTATGAGTCGTTGCAGGAGACCACCAAGCTCTCACCCTGGAGCCTCCTTACCGTTGTGCCACGTGCCATGGCCGATGCCCAAGGCATTATCTTTTTCGTCTTAATCATCGGAGGCGCACTGGCAGTCGTCCGACACACCGGGGCCATCGATGCGTTCCTAGGTCGCGTCATCAGGCGCTTTGGGAACCGGCCCCACTGGCTGATCGGCATCGGTATGCTCTGCTTTGGCATCGCATCAGCCACTTTGGGCATGGCAGAGGAGTACATTCCTTTCGCAGCCATCTTGATTGCCTTGTGCGTGGCCATGCGAATGGATGCTGTCGCCGCCATCGGCACGATGGTTGTTGGTTATGGCATCGGCTACGGTTTGGCCCTCATCAATCCCTTCACACTCCTGATCGCCCAAGATGTTGCTGGGTTACAACCGGGCTCTGGACTCGGATTTAGACTGATGCTTTGGCTGCCCTTCTTTGCCATTGGGTTCCACCATGTCTGGCACTATGCCAAAAAAGTTCAACGTGATCCAAGCCAGAGCCTTGTTCACGATGTACCCGAGGCCCAGCCGCCCCCACCCAGTCCTGCAGTTTCACTGACCCCGCGTCGAATTGGCGTGTTGGCATCCACCGTTTTTGCCCTGGTTCTTCTGGTGTTTGGCATCATGAGACATGGCTGGTATCTCACCGAACTGGGCGCTGTCTTTATTGGTTTGGCCATCGTTGCAGGTCTGATAGGCGGACTCAACTTGGATGACATTGCCAAACGCTTTGCAGCAGGAGCCACCGAGCTCGCCAGTACCGCCTTACTCATTGGCTTTGCACGATCCATCGCCCTCTTGTTAGAAGATGGGCAAGTGCTCGACACCATTGTCTACGCTGCAGCACTGCCCTTGGTCTCGATGCCGTCAGAGCTTTCCGCGGTGGGCATGCTGGGCATTCAAAGTGTTCTTAACTTCTTCATACCGTCTGGGAGCGGACAGGCATTCGTTACCATGCCGCTCATGGCACCCATTGGAGACTTGGTTGGAGTGAGCCGCCAAGTGGCTGTGTTGGCTTTTCAATTCGGCGATGGTTTTATGAATATGATTGTGCCAACCAACCCTGTTTTAATGAGCATCATTGGCCTGGCTGGCATCCCGTATGACCGTTGGTTCCGATTCATCTTCCCCTTGATTTTGAAACTCCTAATGGCCGGATCCATTGCCCTGATGATCGCGGTGTGGACCGGGTATAGCTGATTGGTGGCCCTTGCCTGCTCAGCTGAGAGGCTCAATCAACGTATAAAGAACTGACCGATTCCCCTTCGGACATTCGTCGGATGGTCTCAGCAAGCATTTGCGCGACAGAAAGTTGCCGGATCCGAGTGCAGGTCTTGGCTTCTTCACTCAGTGGAATGGTATCGGTGACCACGATTTCATCAAGGTCTGAGTCACTGATGTTTTCGATTGCCTGGCCGGATAAGATGGGATGAACACAATACGCCACCACCCGCTCTGCACCCTTCTCTTTGAGCGCGGTGGCACCAGCACACAAAGTACCTGCTGTGTCGACCATGTCATCGACCAAAACACACGTCTTGCCTTCCACGTCGCCAATCAAATTCATCACCGTGGATTCGTTGGCTCTCGGGCGACGTTTGTCAATGATGGCCAGCTCAGTATCTAGTCGTTTGGCGATCGCTCTGGCGCGAACCACTCCGCCCACGTCGGGAGAGACCACCACCACCTGATTCATATCGTAGCGCTTCCAAATATCTGCCAGTGTCAGCGGTGAGGCATACACGTTGTCCACCGGGATATCAAAAAATCCCTGTATTTGGTCGGCATGCAAATCAATCGTCACGACCCGGTCGGTGCCAACGGCAGAGATCATTTTGGCGGCCACTTTTGCAGTGATGGGCACTCGAGACGATCGACTCCGGCGGTCCTGACGTGCGTAACCAAAATAGGGCATGATCGCCGTGACTCGGGCCGCCGACGCACGTTTTAAGGCGTCGACCATAACGATCAATTCCATGAAATTTTCGGCCGCGGGCTGGCAGGTCGGTTGCACCAGATACACATCCTGGCCTCGAACATTCTCCATGATTTCAATGTTGACCTCTCCGTCACTGAAACGGTCAACAACAGCACTTCCCATGGGAACGCCCAAGTGTTGGGCAATGGCACTTGCCAATGGTCGATTGGCATTACCAGAAAACAGCATCAGTGATGAATTGGTCACATGCATGCCCACCGCTTTGGCCAGAGGGTGAAGTGGCTGGGACGGCAGGACTCGAACCTGCGAATGCGGGGATCAAAACCCCGTGCCTTAACCAGCTTGGCGACGTCCCAGTTGTCTCCTTGCGGGCGCTATTATACCGCCAAATTATTCACCTGATTCACTTTTTAGCCAATCCCAACGATTCAATGCCACTCGAAGTCGAAGAGGCGACTTGCGAAACTCAAAGCGCGAGGGGAGCTCAACCGCCTGACCCTCCTCACTCCACGCCAGTTCATAACCAGATAATTGAACGTCCCAACCTTCGTAGACCAAACTCACCAAGCGGCCGGCCTCATCAAAAACCAGCGCCTCATCACGGGCACTGGGCAAACCCTTCACCCATTGGCCAAACGCTTCGATAGGGATGGGCCAACCCGTCGCCTCATAAACCAGCGCCTCAGGCTCTGTTGCCAACAACGCCTCTTGCTCAGAGCCCTCGAGGCTGGCTTTGGTCTCATCAAAACTTAAGCGCCACCACTGCCGGCCGAGCCCAGCACGCAAATCAATCGTCGCAGACTCACCGGCCTGCCGCCACCCGATCGACATCTGCCCACCCGATTGGCCATCTGACAAGGCCATGCGGCCCTGTACCCGCCAGGACGGATGTTCCGCAAACCACTGCTCAGGCTCCACCAAGTCTTGAGGAGGCACCCACTCTCGTGGCGTCGCACATGCTGCCAAAAAGCCCAGCACCAGGCCCATCCACAAGAGGCTCAAGCCGACTCGTTGGACGATTGAGAGAGGTCGCCTAAAGCAGCGAAGCTTCGCCTTCATTTTTTATGGGCTCATCGTTTGATCAGACGCCGAGCTGGCCAATGCTTTGGCACGCTCATATTGACCCTGGGCCTCCAGCACCTGAATCAAGTGCGCCCGAATCTCCGGGTCTTGTTTCAGCGCATGGGCCTTTTCAAGATAGTCCAAGGCCAAGGTCAATCGCCCTAGCCGGAAGTTAACCCAGCCCATTGAATCCAAAATCTCGGGTGAGTTTGGTTCAAGTTTCAGTGCCTGCTCGATCAGGCGATGCGCCTCATGAAATCGTTGCGTGCGATCGGCCAGCATGTAACCCAATGCATTGAGCGCATCGGCATTGTAGCGATTCACCCGAATAATGCGGCGCAGGTCCTGCTCAGCCAATGACAGACGCTCCAACCGAAGTGCTTCCAGTGCGCGCAAGTACAACAAGCTCTCATTGTCTGGATCTTCGGCCAGCGCTTGCCCGACCCGCTCGATGAAACGGTCCGATTGTCTGGCCTGCCGAAGGAGCAGTGCCTCGATTGCCCACGCCTGTTGTCGAGTTTGTTCATCATCACCGGATCGGACCTGCTCCAAACCCTCTAAAACCTGCTGCAATGAACCCTCCAGGCTGTCAAATCCTTGGGTCTGAGCAAACTGATTGAGCAATAGCCCCCGCGCCAACAACGCCTCCGTCTTCCAGGGTGGCTCGGTGACACGACCAAACCAAGTCCATGCCTGACCGAAATAACCCAGCGACTGCGCCAAATGTGCGGTGTAATAGGCATCCTTTGAGTCTACTGTGGCTTGATCGCTTGAGACGGGCAAGAGTGACCAAGCCTCTTCGGCAATCTCATCTTCGCCCGCTGCCTGTGCGGTTGTGCCCAAATAAAACAGCACTTCAGGCGTGGGCTGAGTGGTTTGTAGAGCGGCAATCGCCTCATCGAGCTGCCCCAAGTCTTTATTGAGCTCCGCTCGCCAGATGGCGAATTCGGGCGCGTTTTTTTGCTCGGGCAATAAATCATCCATCATTGCCAATGCCAGCCCACTCTCACCTTGTCCACGCGCCAACTTAAGCCCCAACTCCACACGCTCTGGGTTCGGGGCGTTGGCCAGCAGGGTTTGAATCAACTCAAGGGCCGCAGGCGCCTGAGCGTTCTTTCGCAAGAGCCGAATGCGCGTCTCCATTCTGACCCACGGCTTAGACTCAGGATTCACGGAGCCATCGAGTGCATCCAACAGATCCAATGCCTGATTGGTGCTCGGTATGGCCCACATCAGCTCAGTGAGCCTTGACCAGCCCGTCCACTCCCCCTCAGGCGCGCCCAAGGCCAGATTCAAAACATCCAGTGCCTGAGTTTGGTCACCCGCTTCTGACCACGCGCTGATCTCAATGGGTACCAAATCAAAACGGGTGGCCTGAAGACGAAAACGCTCGGCGGCTTGTGCCGCCACCATCCAATCGCGAGAGAACACAGACATGATGGCCAGCTGCCGCAATGCTTCTGCATCCCCCTGATTCAAGATCTCATTAACATGCTGCTGGTAAGCCTGGGAGTGAACCGCCGCCTCCTCTGGATGGAGGTGCGATAGCCAATCCTCACCCGTCTGTGCGAATGGGTGCGGGCCAAGCGGCAGTCCAAACAAAGCCACCGCCCCAAGGATGAGAGAAAACGGCTGCAACAGGTGCGCCAACCTGGCCCAAAGCGTTCTGTGACCAGGGCAGAGAGAGGATGTGGATTTTTGACAATGGCAGCTCAGCGACATGACAAATAGCCTATCATGAGGACGCCACTCTAACATCATGGAATCGCGTTGATGAATCAAGGCCTAGAAGCCCGCCTACAATCCTTGACTGAACGATTTGAAGAGCTGACCCATTTGCTGGCCGAGCCCGAGGTCATCAACGACCGGGCACGCTTTCAAAAACTGTCCATGGAGTATGCCGACCTGGAGAGTGTGGTCTCGGTCTGGCGCGCCCATCAGGCGGCCCAAACTCGGCTGGCTGAGGCGGAGCAATTGGCCAAAGAAGCCGACCCTGAGCTAAAAGCCTTGGCCTTGGATGACAAGCAACAGGCAGAAGCTTTATTAGACAAGCTTGGCGCAGATCTACAAAGACTGTTGATGCCAAAAGACCCCAACGATGACAAAAACCTTTTCTTAGAGATTCGTGCAGGCACAGGGGGCCAAGAGGCCTCGCTGTTTGCAGGCGATCTGTTTCGGGCCTATCTCCGTTATGCAGAACGACGAGGCTGGCGCGTTGAAGTGCTCTCCAGTCACGAGAGCGAAACGGGTGGATTCAAAGAGGTGATCGCACGGATCATCGGCCAAGGCGCCTACTCCCATCTCAAATTTGAATCAGGCACCCACCGCGTTCAACGCGTCCCCACCACCGAGTCGCAAGGACGCATCCACACCTCAGCCTGTACCGTAGCGATCTTGCCTGAGATTGATGAAGTCGAGGGGGTGGATATCAATCCAGCCGATCTAAAAATCGACACCTACCGCTCCTCGGGTGCGGGGGGTCAGCATGTCAACACAACAGACTCTGCCATCCGCATTACGCACTTACCCAGCGGCATTGTTGTGGAGTGTCAAGATGAACGCTCGCAACATAAAAACCGCGCGCGTGCCATGAGTTTGCTCAGCGCCAAATTATTAGAGAGCCAAGTTGAGGCGCAGCGTAGTGAGGTGGCCAGCGAACGCAAACTCCAAGTGGGTTCAGGCGATCGCTCCGAGCGCATTCGGACCTATAACTTCCCGCAAGGTCGCGTCACGGACCATCGAATTGGTCTCACGCTCTATGATTTAGATGCGGTGATGGACGGACAGCTTGATTTGGTCATTGAGCCCTTGCAACAGGCACACCAAGCAGAGATTCTGGCCGACATGGCCAACACGCAAAACTAAGGGCCTCCGCACAGAGGCATTGCAGCAGCCGCTCTACCCTCGCTCCTTTAGGTTTATTGCAGTCCGATTTCCGCCAAAAGCACTGCTCGCTTTGCTATTCTTATATCAGTGAAACCGAATATTGAGGACTAAGGCATGGAACTCGACCCGCTATTACTCTCTCGCATCCAGTTCGCTTTCGTGGTGTCATTCCATGCCATCTTCCCAGTGTTCACGATTGGATTGGCATCCTACATTGCGGTTCTTGAGGGGATTTACTACAAGACCCAAAACCCTGTCTATGCCCGACTCTCACAATTTTGGATCAAGATTTTCGCGATCGTATTCGGTATGGGGGTGGTCTCTGGCATTGTGATGGCGTTTCAATTTGGCACGAATTGGAGCGCGTTCTCCTACACCGCCAGCAACTTTCTTGGACCGATCTTGAGTTATGAGGTGGTCACCGCCTTTTTCTTGGAAGCCACCTTTTTGGGCGTGTTGTTGTTTGGGCGCTCCAAAGTGCCGCCGGGTGTGCATTTATTTGCTGCCTGCATGGTCGCTCTTGGCACGTTCATCTCCTCTTTCTGGATCTTATCGGCCAACAGCTGGATGCAAACGCCAGCCGGCGTTGAGCTTCGTGATGGCATGATCCATATGACCTCATGGACTCAGGCCATTTTCAACTCATCGCTTCCGTATCGCTTTGCACACATGGCACTGGCCTCATTCATTACCGGCGGGTTTGTGGTCGCAGGTGTCAGCGCTTATTACTTGTTAAAAGGCCGACATCCAGAAACCAGCAAGAAAGCCTTGAGAATGTGTGTGGTTTTATTGGCGATCATCACGCCGTTGCAACTTTTCGTGGGCGATCTACATGGGCTCAACACCCTTGAGAATCAACCTATGAAAGTCGCAGCGATGGAAGGCCACTGGGAAACCAAAAAAGGTGCGCCACTGATCTTGTTTGCGATCCCAGATGCCGCCAATGAAACCAATCATTTTGAAGTGGCGATCCCCTATCTTGGGAGCATCATTCTCACCCACAGCCTCGATGGAGAAGTGCCAGGCTTGCTTGAGGTGCCGGCTGAGGACCGACCTCCAGTGGGTCCGGTGTTCTGGAGCTTTCGGGTGATGGTTGGCTTGGGCCTTATCTTTATCGCCATCTCTCTTGTCAGCGCGTATCTCCTTTGGCGTGGCCGACTCTATGAGTCACCGAAAGTCTTGCGAGCGCTCTCTTGGATGATTCCCCTGCCATTTGTAGCGGTTTTGGCGGGCTGGTTCGTCACTGAAATCGGCCGCCAACCTTGGATTATTCATGGGTTGCTGAGAGCCAGTGAGGGCGTCACGCCCTCTTTGAGTGGCGCCATGGCCTTATCCACCTTGCTTGGCTACATTGCGATTTATACCGTTGTGCTCACGTCAGGGCTTCACTATCTCAAAATGGTGATCGGGAAAGGACCTGAACCCCTAGAGGCCCCACCCACAGAATCCATCGCTCGTCCAAAACGGCCGTGGTCTGCGGTGACTCACGACGCGCAGCCAGAGAACTAGGAGACGGCCATGGAACTCATTGATCTCACGTTAATTTGGGTTGCCATCATCGGTCTGGGCGTTTTTATGTACGTCCTCATGGATGGATTTGATTTGGGGGTGGGCATTTTGTTTCCCTTCGCCCCCAGCGATCAGGCCCGCGATGAGATGATGAACTCAGTCGCCCCTGTCTGGGATGGCAACGAGACTTGGCTGATTCTCGGTGGCGCTGGCTT
>CAJXNU010000052.1 GCA_913057255.1 uncultured Wenzhouxiangella sp. | reverse complement strand
AGCGGGGGCAGGATTCGAACCTGCGACCTTCGGGTTATGAGCCCGACGAGCTGCCAGACTGCTCCACCCCGCAACTGAACCCACCATTGTAGTGACAAAGATCAAATTCGTCAAGGAAACTCGAGACGCGACCACCAAACTACCCTCTATCCATCCATGAAGTGAGCCATTCAATGCGTTATCCTTTAGGCATCCAAATCAACCGATGAACCCAACCCATTATCGAGTCCTGCTCATGAAACCTACTCTGAAACACGCTCTCTGGCCCGTCGTCACACTGCTGTTGACCTTGGCTTTTTTCACCACGCCAGTCGCCAGTCAAACAACGCTCACACTCAAACAAATCATGGCCGATCCCGACTGGATTGGACAGCCCGTGCAAGAGGCTTGGTGGCAGCTCGATGGGGAGTCGGTGATCTACACCATTGAACGGCCTGAGAGCGATTTGATCGACACCTACCAAATCAATCTCAACACCGGCGAGTCTGTCGAGGTGGAATTCACAAACCGAGCCGCGCTTGATGGCGCAGAACCCGTGTTCTCGCCAGACGGCAACTCAGCTGCTTTTATCCGTGATGGCAATGTTTTTCTTCGAGACCTCACCGACGGGAGTCTGTCTCAACTGACCCGAGACACGAGCAATGATCGACAAGTGATGTTCAACGCCACGGGCGAGTCGGTTTATTTCTTAAGAGGCAATCAGTGGATGGGGGTGGAGATTGCCTCTGGCTTGCAATACCCCGTCTCGGATCTTCGCTTTGCTCCCGATCCTGATCAAGACAGC
This sequence comes from uncultured Wenzhouxiangella sp., assembly GCA_913057255.1. Taxonomy (GTDB): domain Bacteria; phylum Pseudomonadota; class Gammaproteobacteria; order Xanthomonadales; family Wenzhouxiangellaceae; genus Wenzhouxiangella. The sequence continues at coordinate 12,603 of CAJXNU010000052.1, read as the reverse complement.
GAAGACTCGCTGACCCAGATGCAGCTTCGCCTATTCTCAAGCCTTGCTGAAGATGAGCGTCTAGCCAAAGAACGCCGCGCTGAGCGTCGCCAAGCGGCTAATGAAGACCCAACACAAGCCCCAGCGCCTTGGTATCTCGGCGACAAATACCAACCCGTGGCCTCCTCGCTGTCTCCCAGTGGGCAGTATTTGTTGATGGTCGTGGCCCCCAAAAACCATGCCCGAGGACGCGAGGGCAGCATGCCGCACTATGTCACGGTCGATGGGTACATCGAAAACGAGGCGGTCCGAACTCGGGTGGGGCGAAATGACCCCACCCCGCATCATTTGTGGCTGTTGGATTTAGACACACACACGAAACACGAGCTGGCCTTTGATGAGCTTTCCACGATTCAAGACGACCCACTGGCCGATTTAAGAGCGGCCAATGAGCTCAAACCTTGGCCGGAAGAGACCAACCGCGATGTCAGCATCAATGCCATTCAGTGGCATCCGACCGGGGATGTGGCTGCCATTCAGCTTCGCGCGCGCGACAACAAAGACCGCTGGATCGCCACACTAGACCCCACAGACCCTCAGTTGATTGAACGCCATCGCCTGCATGATCCGGCATGGATCAACTGGCGCTACAACGAGATGGGTTGGTTTGCCGATGAAAAAGCGCCCAAGCTGTGGTTTTTGTCTGAAGAGACTGGGTACTCGCACCTCTACACGATCGGTGCGTTTGAAGGTCGTGCTATGGCTCTCACTCAAGGAGAGTTTGAAGTCTCAGAGCCTGCACTGCATGCCAACCAAACGGATTTCTATGTCTTGGCCAACCGTGAAGATCCCGGACGCTATGATCTCTACCGCCTCAACACCCAGACCCGAGACTTTTTGGCGTTGACCGATCAAGGCGGAGTGGAGTCCTTCGCGCTCCATCCCAACGCAGAAAGGATTCTGATCCGCTACTCCGCCCCTTATCTCCCCCCTCAGCTGGGTTTGGTGAGCACTGCAGGCGGTGAGATTGAAGCACTGACAGACACCCGAACCGATGTCTTCCAAGCCATGGAGTGGCAAGCGCCGATCTTTGTTGAGATCCCGGGAAGCCATGGGCAATCGCCTGTGCCGGCGAAGTTTTATCCAGCCAGAACCCCCCGACCTGCAGGTGGGCATCCGGTGGTGTTGTTTGTCCATGGTGCAGGCTATCTACAAAACGTCTGGCACCGCTACCCCAATTATTTCCGAGAGCAAATGTTTCATAATTTTCTAACCGAACGCGGCTATCACGTCCTAGATATGGACTTTCGAGCCAGTGCCGGCTACGGACGTGACTGGCGGACCGCTATTTATCGACAAATGGGCACGCCAGAGTTAGAAGATCTCATTGACGGTGTTTCTTGGGTGGTCAACGAGCACGGTGGCAATCCTGAGCGTGTGGGTCTCTATGGCGGCTCTTATGGTGGATTTATGACCTTTATGGCTCTGTTTAAAGCCCCTGAGATTTTCAAAGCAGGGGCCGCGTTGCGACCCGTGAGCGATTGGGCACACTACAACCACCCCTACACCTCGAATATCTTAAACACACCCGATATCGACCCGGAGGCCTACCGTCGCTCCTCACCCATTGAGTTTGCCGATGGGCTGGAGGGTCATTTGCTGATGACCCACGGCATGCTCGATAACAACGTGTTCTACCAAGATGTGGTCAGACTCTCACAGGTTTTTCTGGATTTGGAAAAAGAAAATTGGGAGCTCGCTTCTTATCCATTGGAGCGCCACGGATTTCAGCGACCCAACAGTTGGTGGGATCAGTATCGACGCATCTATCTGTTGTTTGAAGAAACGATTGGCTATGACAATCCATCCCATTAAACAGCCTCATCGACGAACAGGAACCGAACGAAAAAGAGACCACTAGCATGAATGTTTTGATCACCGGCAACAGCTCAGGTCTTGGACTGGGACTCACTGAGGCCTTACTCGAACAAGGCGCCATTGTCCGTGGCCTATCGCGCCGAGGCTGCCCTCTAAAAACAGACCGGCACGATGAGTTTGATGATGTCTTGAGAGATGAATTGGTGGACTTGGGCGATCTCAACAAGATTCCTCAAGCACTGGAATCGGTGCTATCGGATGCACACCGTCTGGATTTATTGGTCTTGAATGCTGGGGTGCTGGGCAAGATTCAGCCACTTCATCAGACAGACGTCCATGATCTAGAACACCTCTATCGAGTCAATGTCTGGGCCAATAAAGTCATTTTGGATTGGTTGATTGAATCCGCCCTCCCTGTCGATCAAGTGATCGCCATCTCATCGGGCGCGGCGGTGAACATGAATTACGGCTGGGGTGGCTATTCGCTATCGAAGGCCTCAGTGAATCATTTGATGCATCTCTACGCCGAAGAAATGCCCGAGACCCATTTGATGGCCTATGCCCCGGGACTCGTGGATACGCCCATGCAAGATTACTTGTGTGGAGATGTTGACAGTGGTGACTTCCCGTCGGTGCAAAAATTGAAAGATGCCCGCGGCACAGAACACATGCCCACACCCAAGATGGCGGCTCAACGCCTGCTAGAGGTCCTACCCATCCTGAAAGCCAACTACCCCAGCGGTGGGTTTGTCGACATTCGGCATTTGGACTAGGCGTCTGACTCAATCCCCCGTGCCCAACCGGCGTACAGGGCACGGGCCGTCTGGTCAAACGTGCCGGCCTCAATGGCTTGCCGCAATGTCGCCATCAGCTCTTGGTAGTAATAGAGATTGTGGGTGGTGGTTAAACGATGACCTAAAATCTCATTGCATTTTTGCAAGTGTTTGATATAGGCCCGAGAGTAGTGTTGGCAGGCATAACAACCGCAGTCTGGATCAATGGGCTGAGTGTCTGATAGGTAGCGCTGGTTTCTGATTTTTAACACCCCATGACGGGTGAACAGATGCCCATTTCGGGCGTTTCTTGTTGGCATCACACAATCAAACATGTCCACCCCCCGCCGGACGGCCTCGACAATGTCTTCAGGCCGGCCCACCCCCATCAAATACCGAGGCTTATCGGTGGGGAGTTTCGGCGTGGTGACATCCAAAGTGAGCTCGCGTTCTTCTTGGGGCTCACCCACCGCTAGGCCACCGATGGCATAACCATCAAACCCGAGATCAATCAGCGCTTTAGCCGATTCAGCGCGAAGATCTTCATAGACCCCGCCTTGGACGATGCCAAACAGGGCTTGCTGGTCAGATCGACCCGAGGCTTGATGAAAATCTTGACAGCGTTTGGCCCAGCGCATCGACAAGGCCATGGACTGCTGAGCTTCCTTATGCGTCGCCGGATAGGGTGTGCACTCATCAAAGGCCATCATGATGTCGGATCCCAGCGCGTGCTGGATCGCCATCGACTCTTCTGGACCCATAAATATTTTGGATCCATCCACGGGGGATTGGAACGTCACGCCTTTTTCATCCATGGAGCGAAGCTCGGCCAAGCTCCAAACTTGAAATCCACCTGAGTCGGTCAGGATGGGTCCCGACCACCCCATAAAATCATGCAGGTCACCGTGGGCTTGGATGACATCGGTGCCGGGTCGAAGATACAAATGAAACGTGTTGCCCAAGACAATCTCAGCACCCAGCGCTCGGATTTCTTCAGGCGTCATGGCTTTGACCGTGCCATAGGTGCCCACCGGCATAAAAGCTGGGGTTTGCACGCTGCCTCGTCCAAACCTCAAGGTGCCTCGGCGAGCTTGGCCATCGGTTTGGTGAAGTTGGAATTGAACTGCGCTCATCGATTGACTGCCTTGATTGTTGATTTAATGTGGGTGACTACAACAACAAACACGCATCGCCATAGCTAAAAAAGCGATAGCGCTGATCGATGGCGTGTTGATAGGCCGCCAAGATTTTTTCACGGCCTGAGAACGCCGACACCAGCATCACCAAGGTTGAGCCCGGTAGATGAAAGTTGGTCAAGAGCCCATCAATCACCTGAAAATCAAATCCGGGATAAATAAACAGCTGGGAATCGCCTTGGTAGGGCTTGAGTTCTCCACCTTTTGCTGCTGTCTCCAGTGAGCGCACGGCCGTGGTCCCCACCGCAATGACCTTGCCACCCCGGTCCTTGGTTTGTTTGACCTGATCGATGAGGGTTTGATCGACTTGCATCCACTCTTTGTGCATCACATGGTCTTCAATCTGATCAGCGCGAACAGGTTGAAAAGTGCCCGCGCCGACATGGAGCGTGCACCAGCCCATTTCCACCCCATGGTCTTTGAGTGCAGCCAATAACGCTTCATCAAAATGCAGTCCCGCTGTTGGGGCGGCGACTGCCCCAGGCACTTGGGAATACACTGTTTGGTAACGCTCCTGGTCGCTGGCCTCATCGGCTCTTTCAATATAAGGCGGCAGCGGCATGTGGCCATGATCGATCAACACATCAGACCAAATGCCCTGCAACAATTGCAAACGCCAGAATTCACCTTCGCGACCCAAGACTTCAATGCCAACCTCATTCGGTGATTCATCAATGATCAAACGGCTACCCACAACAGGCTTTCGATTCACGCGCAGCTGAGCGATGACGTGCTGATCGTCTTCGACACGCTCGATCATGATCTCCACCTGCCCACCGCTGGCTTTTTTAGCCCACAGCCTCGCGGGAATCACTCGGGTGTTGTTAAACACCAACAAATCCCCCGGCGAGAGGTAATGGGTCAGCTCTTTGACTTGGGCGTCCACAACATCGTCGCGGCCTCTCTCCACCACCAGCATGCGTGAGTCTGATCGATTCGGCAATGGGTATTGCGCGATCAGCTCTTCAGGCAAGGTGTAATTGAAGTCTTCAACTTTCATAGCCGTCCATTCTAGTGGAAATGCGCCGAACTTTAGCGCAAACTGTGGGCATGACCATCATACATTCAGAGACTGAACACGCCCCGGGTCGCTTTCGTGACCGGTTTCGGATTCCACCCGGCCCTGGGGGTGGGGAGACGATCTATTTTTGTGGCAACTCCCTAGGACTGCAGCCCTTGGTGGCGGTCGATGCCGTTCAAGCCGAGTTGGAACGCTGGGGCTCGATGGCGGTGACTGGGCATTTTGATGGGCCCATGCCTTGGGTGCCCTATCACAAAAATGCCACCGATGGCCTAGCGCGCCTCACCGGTGCCAAACCACAAGAGGTGGTGGCGATGAACACCCTGACCACCAACCTCCATCTCATGCTCACCAGTTTTTATCGCCCCACGCCTGAGCGCGGGCGGATCGTGATGGAGCAAGGCGCTTTCCCATCTGACCGACACGCCATTGAATCTCAAATCCGATTGCATGGTCTGGATCCGCACAGTCAGCTGATTGAGATCGCACCGCGAGAAGACCGACTGCACCACGAAGAAGATCTGGAGCATTACTTAGAACACCACGGTGAGCGAGTCGCCTTGGTGCTTTGGCCAGGCGTGCAATATGCCACCGGGCAAGCCTTTGATTTGGCGCGGATTGCCCGCGCTGCTCATCGAGTCGACGCACCCGTTGGCATCGATCTGGCCCATGCCATTGGCAATATCGAACTGGACCTCCATAACGACGAGATTGACTTTGCCATCTGGTGTCACTACAAATACATCAATGCCGGCCCAGGCGCTGTCGGAGGTGCATTCGTCCACAACCGTCACCACCCCTTCGATGGGCCACGCTTGGCCGGTTGGTGGGGCCATGAGGAAGACTCGCGCTTTAAAATGGCACCGACACATCGCCCCGCCAAAGGCGCCGAGGGCTGGCAGATCTCCGGCCCGCCGATCTTATCCACCGCACCGTTGATCGCCTCTTTGGGCTTATTCGATGAAGCCCAAATGCCCAAGTTGCGTCAGGCCTCTTTAGCACTCACCGGCCGATTGGCCCAAGGCATCACCCATGAGCTGGGCGATGAGATTGAGATCATCACGCCCCTAGAACCTCACCGCCATGGCGCGCAGCTCTCTCTGAAGGTCAAAGCCGGCCGGTCAGCCGGTCGACAGCTGTTTGAGCGACTCATTGGCCATGGCGTGATTGGCGATTGGCGAGAACCCGACATCATCCGCATGGCGCCGACGCCCTTGTACAACACCTTCGATGAGGTCGATCGCTTTGTGGAACTGGCCGGCAAATTGATTCGGGCTTAGAGAACGCGCACGCACGATGTCGTCTTGGCTCAAAGTAGGCATTGCACTGGCAGCGGCAGCTGGCATGCTCACCTTAGGCGTGATCTATGGGGATGCCATCAGCCCATGGATGGTGAGGCTAGAAGAGACCGTTCAGGCCGCCTTCTGGCCCAGCTGGTGGATCTTTGTCGGCGTGTTTATCGTGGCGGCCTTAATCGCCCTTCCGGTGGGGGCGCTGTGGTCCATGGGTGGCGGCTTATTATTTGGCACCCTCTGGGGTGGCCTAGCCGGCTGGCTCTCCACTTCAATCGCCGCTTGGGTGAGTTTTTTAGTGATGCGTTGGTGGCTGGGTCGATCCGACCAACCCACAACGCTCGATCCCAAAGTGGAGCGTCTGGCCAAACGGCTCGATCAACACGCGATTGAGTTATTGACCATGCTGAGAATCATGCCCTTGGTTCCTTTTTATTTGATCAACATCGCCGCAGCGATGAGCCGCATGCCAACCGCTCACTATGTCTCGGCCAGCATCATTGGCCTGGCGCCAAGCACGTTTTTATATGCCATGGTCGGCAATGGCTTGGGGTCTTGGGTGGATGCCAAAGCCGCCTGGGATAACGGCAATGTGTTAGACACACCGCTCATTGGCATGTTGTTTGCCTTGGGGCTTTTGGCGGTGATCAGCATCTTGAGTGCGCGATACTTCAACCATCTCAAACTCAATGGCAAAAGACATTCACAGACACACACACCAACGCACTCATCTGAGCAATAACTTGTCGTAACGAACTTTCGGTGAGCCTTAAGAACCGGCTTCAACCTTATAGACCACCCGAGACTCATCGGCATACCAAGGCTGCCCCAAACGCTCATCGAGTGCCTCAATGCATGGGGTCACCTCGGGCACGGCTCTTATATCCTCCATCATCGGCTCACGGTGAATCACAACAAAAGCATTGTCATCCACGGCCTCAGGCAAATCGGCCAAGTGAACGAACTGAGTCATTGACCACTGGGTTCTGCCATCTTCATAGGGCAACTCCCCCACGACCCAATCCGAGCATAAACCTGTCAGCATGCCGATCTTCATCGGCATTTGGTGGGCTCTCTGGAAGCCTGAAAATGGGGTGTAGTGAGACTCAAACCGCCAGGGAGATTCAATAATGGTCCAGTCACCGGGCTCATCAGCCATGGTTTGATAAATCTCAGGCATCTCCACCGAGTCGACCACGACACTAAAGGGGTTTCTGACAAAATCGTAGTCAAAGTGATAGCGCATGTGTCCAGCAAACTGGTTGAACTGACCATAGGTCGCCCAGTGAGGCCCCACCGACAACAACCCCAAAAACCAAGCCAGCATCACGCCACCGGCCAAACTGGCGGTCATCGCGGGCCGGTTGTATTGACTGAGCCACTGGACCACGGTGACAAAGCCAATGGCAATCAAACCCAACACCCACGGAATGGCAATGGAGAGGTAGCGGACGGGAACCAGGGCATGGTGGACCCAAGCAGGGTTTAATAAAACAACGGTGATGCCAGCCAGCGTGGTTAAGAACAACCAATACAAGACAAACATTTTCTCTCGTTGCCACAGCACCACCGCGCCAATCATGGCCAAAACCAACATGGGACCGGCCACGCCCCAATGGGCCACGCCAGCCACGAGCTCCCAGGCCCGAATCAAGGTGGTCCATTGCAGTTGATGCACCCCGGTCTTGGCCGCCATTGAGTAGGGGTCGGCCAACAAAGGCGGTAGCACCAAGGCAGAAGACAAAGCCACCATCACCAAGCCCGGTGGCACCACCCGCATCAGGCCAGACATGTCACGATGCCGCAACAGATCTTTCATGGAGACTAAGCCAAACCACAGCAACGCACCGCCTGTGAACAATAGCGTCAATGGATGCATCCAACCGGCGAGCACCGAGGCAGGCACAAAGACCGCGATCCACTCCCGCTTCCCTTCATGCCACCAACGCCACAGGGCAATGACTGCGGCAAAGGTCAACGGGATGGTTAAAGCATAGGGACGAACATAGCGGCTGAAATGAATCAAAATTGGTGAGAGCGCGAGCAACAAGCCCAGCACCCATGGCTCATAGGCTCGAAGCCATGGCCGCAATAGCCAAGGCACTAAGGCCACCGTCACCAAACCACCCATGATCGGCAAAGCGCGAAGTCGCCATTCGCTCAAACCAATGGTCTCTGCCATGGCTTTAAACAGCAGTGTCAATGGAATCGAGTGATCGGCATGCCCAAAGCTCAAAAAGATCTCTTGGTAATCGAGACGAATTAAAGCATGTAAGGCATGCCATTCATCGTCAATTAAAATCTGATGACCCAGCTGGGTGAGACGGAAATACGCGGCAATGGCCCCAATGCCCAAGGCCATCAAACCCACCCAGCCCAAACGACGTTGAATCCAAGCAATCATGCAGTCTGCCTCAGGCTCGCACGCCCGCCTTTGATTCGCCAAGCCAGCAGCGATAGAGAGACCATCACACACCCCAGCCCATAAACCACTGAGCGGTGCCAGTTGATTGAAGAGGCTTCATCAAAATAGCGAGTCGGACAGCTGATCTCGGCAATGCCATGGCCTTGTCGAATGACCGCGGCTAAGAGCTGATTGTCGAACACAAAATCATCAGAGAGCTCTTTGAGCGATAAGCCTTTCAATACCTCTGCAGAAAACGCTCGATAGCCGGTGTGGTATTCAGAGAGCTTCGCGCCCGAGCACAAGTTTTGAAAAGCGGTCAGTGCTCGGTTGGCGATGTATTTATACAAAGGCATGCCACCGGCCAACGCGCCGCCACCCAAGATCCGAGACCCCATCACCACTGAATACAGCCCAGAGCCAATCATGCCGGCCATGGCCGGAATCAACTTTGGACTGTATTGATAATCGGGATGGAGCATGATCACGATATCGGCGTCTAAAGAGAGCGCTTTTTCATAGCAGGTTTTTTGGTTGGCGCCATAGCCTTGGTTGTGGTCGTGTTCGATGACCTCATCAATCCCTAGGTCTCTGGCCAAAGAAGCGGTGCCATCGCCACTGGCATCATCGACCAAGACGATGGCATCGACCACATCACGAGGGATTTCTGCCAGCGTGCGTTCCAAGGTCTTGGCGGCGTTATATGCCGGCAAGACCACCACCACTTTTTTACTGCTCAGCATCGCCTAGGCCATTCCGCTCAATCTTTCTTACCCTCCCCTAAGCCTTACTCAGGACAGGCCAAGCGGGCCGATAGTTTCTCAATCGGCAAGCCTTCTGGGGTGATGAAGGATTGATTCAGCGGTGGACCAGAATCAAAGGCCAAGACCTCTTCACCGGCCGATTCGCTCTCATACTGACGAGAGTAAACGCCAATGTCTTCGAAGCTTGGCGCAACAGAATCATCGCAATTGGGGCAAAATCCTCGGTACTCTCTGACCACTAAATTCTCAGCCGTCTCGCCGCCGGTGGGAGCATAGAGCTGTACCCATCGCCCAACGCCGAGCGCGTCATAGTAATAGCGAATCTGAATCTGAATGCCTGGGGCCATGATGGTGGTCGAACCACCTTGATCGCGGCCCGGCGAATACCAATGACCCGTGTAGCTCTTCGTCTTCCCACCTTCGGTCACGCAGGTCTCGGGGATGATGGCGGCACTGACCAAGTCCGATCCATGCGCGCCATTGAGTCGCCATGAAAAGACAGCCGTTTCACGATCAATCTGAGTCAAGGCCATCCGCCCTGCCGGTGCGGCCAGCTGCTTGTCTAAACCGCGAGTGTAACGGTCCAGTGGCGCGATCCAAACCGATGAATTCGGGGTGGCTGGCGCACTGCCCAGATAAAAAATCGGTAGCCCCTCCTTATCGAAGCTATACCACACGGCAAAGGGTTGGCCTGCATCTTGAAACTCAACGCCTTGATTGATGTCGCGGCCCACTGGTGAATAGAGCGCATAGCGGGCATCGATCCGGCCCGACTCTACGAGTGAAGCGGTGACTTCAACCGCACGATCAGGCCCCGATGCATTGTCCAATACGACGTAATAGCGACCAGCGGCCGGATCATTGAGTGTCATCGTAAAACCAGATGACGAGCCTGATCCCGTCGCCAGAGAGGCATCCGGCACCGGTGGGGTATCTGGAGCATAAGCGGGAATTTCATCAAAGTCCACGCGACGGAGACTGGCCGTGACGCCCGCATCGCCTTTGACAGTGACGGATAAACCAGTCGTTGTTGGCGGCACGTCAATAAACAATTTTTCCTGCACCGAGCGCTCTGGCAACGTTACCGGCAGCGTTTCCCCGGGGAATAAGACCGTGGTTTTTGGCTGCGAAGAGAAATTTTGGGACAAAACAAAAGGAATGCTGGTCACCAAGCTCGCCTCATTATCTAGTCCGTTAAGTATTTCAACAGCACCAATGCGCTCTTCCCCAACCTTCAAATTGGGCACATCAAAATACACCTCTAGATCAAGCGGCCCACCCGCGTGGATGCCGGGTCCTGCGACGAAGACCACCGGATCCTCAACCGTCTCGGCCACGCCGTAGCGCAAGCTCACTGCATCACTCGCACCAGCAACCGATGCAGCCCAATTCTGGACCAAAATCCACCACTGCCCCGCTGAGGGTTCTGATACCCAACAATCTTCGAATGCATCGGGCGTGGTGGATTCGCAAACCAATTCAGATTCTTGTGCGATGCCATCACCATTGATATCCACGCCTACGAACAAGTCGATGTCATTGGCCAAGGATTCAGTGGTTTGTGCAAACAAACCCACCGCGTTGGCAGGAATGTCGACTGAGAAAGTCCGCACACCCGGGCCACCATTGAATGGGTCGCTGTTAGTGGTATCCTCAGGCAGCTCGACGTTGGCCTGCTCCATCAGCGACAGACCGCTGGCGACGTATCGGGCACGTTGTAGTCCTCTAACCGAGGGCAGACTCATCTCTTTTTGCCCCTTGGACGAGGTCGTAGAGAACTCAAAGAATGCGGGCACCTCAGTTTGATTGTTGGCCACAGCGACGGTTAAGTACTGCTTTACTGGCCGTGTGACATTGGTTTGATAACTTGGTGGTGGTGCTTCAGTCAAGACCACACGCCCCTCCTCTAGCGCCCCTCCGAGCGCCGGGTCTGGTGTCACCGTGATCGTCAATGTTTGCGTCTCATCAGCACTCAACGAAAAAGCATTGGGTGAGACACTGATGCTAGTATCACCATCCACGCTGACTGTCCAATCGCCACGACGATGGGCTTTAACCGTGCGCGTGAATGTGCAGCTAATGCCACAGGACTCATTAATCAAGCCCGGCAAATTCAAACTGGCAGGATTGCCACCAATGGCGGGGTTGGCACTTGTGAACTCACTGGCTTTCAGCGGCAAATAGAGCCCAACGCGCGCGGCCCGGTCCACTCGGATGCGTCCGGCGCCACGATCGTTGACGGTTGCAGGCTCCCCATTGACTTCAACCGCGTCTGCATCGGCCGTTGTCTGCAATGCAGAAAACACCGCATCGACACCCCAATCGGCGTGCACAGCGCGGAGCAATGCAGCTGCACCAGCGACGTGTGGACTCGCCATCGACGTACCAGTCAGAAAGCTTAGAGAGTTCTCATTCGGTACATAGGCGGCCAAAATGCTGGTACCGGGTGCCACCACGTTGGGCTTCATCAGACCGGGTGCTCCAGGATTAGGACCTCTCGATGAGGAGGAATTGACCTGATCGGCCCAATCGAAGTTTATGGTGACCGTTGAGCCCGCACGTAGCGTTGCCGACTGCGGTCCTGACTCAAGTAGTTCCAAGACCTCTTGTCCATCGGTTCGATCCATCATCACGCCAGGAATAATGGTATCGCCAACGCCTCCCATCGGAATGGGTAGCCCACCCACTTGATTGATCATCAGTACTGCGATTGCACCCGCTGCCTCGGCATGTCCGATCTTGGTAGCGAAAGTACAAATCCCCCGCTGAATGACTGCGATCTCACCGGTTAAGCTACCACTCGGCAATGGATCACACGCCAGTAAATTATTGGCAGAAACTTGATCCACGCGGCGAGCATTGGCATTGATCTCTTGCGTCACCCGAGGCCCATTGGCGCTGGCCACCACCGCGATGTCATCGATGTTACCCACAAGCGCAGAACCAGCCACCAATCGATCGTGAGTGGTATTGCCAACTGCCATCACCCACGGCGCATTGGCCGGATTACCAATGGTCTCTGGGGAGGGTCCTGAGTTTCCTGCAGAGGTGACAAAGGCGATGTCGTTTTCCCACATGGGCAAGAACGCTCTAGCCGCTTGCCATGGATTCCCTGCGGGACCGCCAATAGAATAGTTCACCACATCCACTTGATTGGCAATGGCTTGGTCCAGTGCCTCTCCGATGGCCGTCCCAACACAGCTATCATTCAGCTCCTCGTCTGTTGGATGGACGCTGTAGCAGACTTTATATGAGATCAAGCTGGCATCCGGTGCAACGCCCTGCATGGTAAAACG
>CAJXNU010000051.1 GCA_913057255.1 uncultured Wenzhouxiangella sp. | reverse complement strand
CCTGGTCCAAAGAGCTTGTCGACTTTGGGCACGGTTTCAGTGCCATAGGCCATGGCAGCAATGGCTTGGGCGCCGCCAGCCACCAAGACTTGCTTGACCCTCAATCGCTTGGCGATGAACAACACCGCCGGATCAGCCAAACCATCGGGGCCCGGCGGGGTGGCCAGGACAATGTTTTGACATCCGGCCAAGGTCGCTGGCACGGCGAGCATGATCGCGGTTGAGGGTAGGGGTGCGGTGCCGGCTGGGACATATAAACCCACCGATTTCAGGGCCCGCCACTCGGCTTGGCAGGTCACCCCGCTGGCGGTTTCGACTTCATAGGCGGTGGGTTTTCCAGCTCGGTGAAATTCACTAATTGTCGCGATTGCGGTGTCAATGGCATCGATTAAGTCGTTATCAAGCGCCATCTCCGCTTGAGCGAAGTCTTCGTCACTCGCCCACAAACGCTTGGCTGGCGTGCGATCGAGCGCTTCGCCCAGCGAGACTAGGGCCTGATCACCGCCTGTGCGGACCTCGGCCATGATCTGGGCGACTCGATCAGCAAGCTCGGCGTCGGTCTCGGGTTTGGGCCGGGCCAATAGGGCATCAAGCCTTGGATCATCGAGACCCTGGATTTGGATGGGGGACAGGCTCATGCCAGCATCTTCTCGACTGGTAGCACCAAAATGGCTGAGGCGCCCGCTTCTTTGAGGCGCTCTAAGTGTTCCCAAAACACCTGTTCGGTGCACACGGCGTGTAAAGCCACGCGGTGCGGGTCGCCTTCGAGCTCTAAGACGGTGGGGGTTTCTGCGCCGGGGAGGAGGGCGGTGATGTCGGCCAGCTTAGCCCTGGGCGCGTGCATCATCACGTATTTGGCTTCCGCGGCTTGTTTGACCCCTTCAATCCGGGTCAACAGTGTCTGAATCAACGCCTCAGCCTCAGCCTCGAGTGGGTTGGGGCAGCGATATAAGCCCGCCTCACTGGCAAGCACCTCATCGATGACTTCGAGATGATTGGCGCGGAGCGTGGTGCCGGTGGAGACCAGATCGACGATGGCATCGGCAGAACCCATCGAGGGCGCAATCTCAACCGCGCCATTGAGGAGCACGACATCGGCCTGCACCCCACGCGCTTTCAAATAGCGCAAAGTAAGCTCTGGATAGCTCGTGGCGATGCGCTTCCCATCTAGGTCATTGACCGAGCGAATGGCGCCTTTTTCTGGTGCGGCCAGCATCAGCCGGCAGCGCCCAAACCCCAATGGCAGCAGGGGTTCTAAGGTTGTCTCTGTCTCGTTTTGCCGAGCTTTCTCTGCGGCCTTTTCTTCGGCCACATTGCCCCCAACAACTCCCAATTGGCAGACGCCGGCGAGCAGCAGGCGTGGAATGTCGTCGTCTCGGACCAACAACAAATCGATGGGCAGGGTTTCTCCAAACCAAAAGAGCTTGTCTTTGCTTTTGGCGAATTTCAGGCCGGAGCGCTCCAAAAGCGCCAAAGACTCTTCAGCCAGGCGACCCGACTTTTGAATGGCGAGCTTTAGGCGAGTCATTGAGTTGCTCCTGCATTACCCGATGAGGTTGTCTCGCCCACGCTGGGCGTTGGGTTTTGTGGGGCAGGGCGCTCAATGCGCTCCAAAGCCATGCGATAGCCCCCGTGGCCCGACTCTAAAAAGCGCGCCACTCGCCCAATGGTGGTCACGCTCACCCCCGTTTGGGCATTGATCTCGCGGTAAGGCAAGCCCTGATCCAGCAGCTGCACTACCCGCCAGCGATCCACCAGCGCCTCCAGCTCGGCTGGTGTGGTCAGATCCCGAAGCAGCGCCCGCAATTCATCGGGGGTTTCCATGACGGCAAATGCCTCGGCGAGGCTGGCCCGAGCGGCGCGGTTGGCTTGCGCGTGTTCTTGTTTGAGTGGCTTCATTGACTTTTCGCCCCAGCTTGTTTTAATGTAACAGCGTGCTAGTATACTACTACATTGGTACAAGTCAAGGCCAAACGCTGTGTTAACGCACGATGTGCTTTAATCAGAAGGCATCCACACTGATAGGGAGTTTTAGATGTTCAGCCGCCCACTGACGACACTCACTCGAATCGCCGCCGTTTTTTTGCTGCTCGCCGCGTCAGGCTGCGCGATGCTGGGGCCCACCAAGCCTCTGCCCACCGTTGATCAAGTCGATCTGGACCGATACATGGGCCAGTGGTATGTGATCGCCAACATTCCCTATTTTGGTGAGCGGGGCAATGTCGCTGGACGCGCCATTTATCGGCCCAGAGACGATGGACGCATGGATGATATCTATCTCTACCGAAAAGGCAGCTTTGAGGCGCCAGAAGAGCGAATGGACGGAGTGGCTTGGGTGGTCGACACCGATTCCAACGCACAATGGAAGGTTCGATTCTATTGGCCACTGAGTTTTGGTTACTACATCGTCGGCCTAGATGAGGATTATCAATGGTCAATGGTGGGTCACCCGACACGAAACTACGCCTGGATCATGGCGCGTGAGCCGGTGATGGATGAGGACTTGTATCAGTCATTGCTGGAACGTTTCGAGGCGCTGGGATACGACTCCGGCCGTTTGTTGAAAGTCCCGCAGCAACCCAGCCAAATGGGGCAACCGGGGTTTCAAACACCAGAAGGGGCAACCGACTAAGTCGCTGGTTCCCCAATGACGAGGCCACTGCCTGATTGTAACGACTGCGGCTCGCCGATGAGCGGGCCTTTTTGCTCGCAGTGTGGCCAAGCAGCGGTGGCGCCCCTACCCACGCTCAGACAGCTCTTGTCTGAGTTGGTTGCCACACTGACCAATGCCGACTCACGGCTGTGGCGCACCCTTTGGGCCCTGCTTTTTAAACCTGGGCAGATTTCAAAAGCCTACGTGCAGGGCCAAAGAAAGCATGTGCTGCCGCCGTTTCGGTTGTATCTCATCATCAGTTTGGTGTTTTTTATGGTTCTTGGACTGGACAATCAAAGAGCCGATCCAGACGAAGTGCCGCTGGTGGAGATAGAGGTGGCAGAGACATCGGAGACAGCCCCCGATGAGCCAGGGGGCGGCATCGATTGTACAAAGCTCAATTATTCAGGGTTTGCTGAAGAACACATCCGACCTCGCCTCATCGCTGCCTGTGAACAAGCGCTGCAGGACAAAGGCGCATTCTTCTCAGCGCGGTTTGTGAACAACATCCCAACGGCCATGTTTATTTTGATGCCGCTGTTTGCTGGGTTTATGTTGCTTTGGTATTGGCGCCCAAGACATCTGTTCGTTGAGCATCTAATTTTCCAAGTGTTCAACCATTCGGGTCTTTTCTTGATGGCCGCAAGTGTGAGCATCATTGGCTGGGCCTTGCCCTATCAGGCGGACGGCTACATCGCATTGGCTTTGGTCTTATGGGCCTTTGTGTATTGCTATTTCAGCCTCAGAAATCATTACGGCCAAGGGCGTTGGATGACGCTTTGGAAGCTCAGCTCATTGGGACTGGTCTATGTCGTTTTGTTGGGCGGGTTGATGGTGCTCAATGGCCTAGCCGCTATTTGGTGAGACACCATGGCTGATCGAACCCGCAGGCTATGTGGCAGGTGGTGTTTCGGCTTTGGCTGTTCGGCGCCAGCGCATGCGAAGCGTGATCCACAAGACACCGGCCAACACCAAAGTGCCTCCAAACAACAAACGAGGCCCCGGCCGATCTCCCCAGAAAATCACGCCCATGATCACCGCCAAGACGGGGATCGACAACAACACGGGCAAGAGAGAGTTGATCTCGTGACGTTGGACCAGCCAATAAAACGTTCCATGACCGATGATGGAGGCACCAATGGACGAGAACGCTACCGCGGCCCAGACCTCAGGGAATTCGGTGAAGCTCGCCTGAATCCCCTCGATTGGTGATTCCAACCAAAAAGCCAAGACAAATAGCAAAGGGAACGCAAACAGGGCATTCCATGCCTGGAAGTTCATGGCGCTCACCCCTTTAAGCCGTCGCATCATGACGGTGCCGGCTGCCAAAGACAAAGCCGACAAGAGCACCAGCAACATCACATCAAGCTGAGCCAAGATGAGTGGATCAAAACCCATCACCAACACACCGGTAAACGACAGCGCGATCCCGCTGGTGGTCCGCCAACCGATGCGCTCACCCAAAAACACCACCGCCAAAATGGTGGAGATGGGGATATAGACCTGCATCAACAGCGCCACTGAGGAGACATCGCTCGACCGGCCCAGCGCCATAAACAAGAAAGCAAAATGCAGGGCACCCACAAACCAACAGGTGACCACCAATCCAAGCCACTGACCGGGTGCTGGGCGTCTTAACAGAGGAAAGATCAGAGCAAATACCAGAGCGAACCGGACCACTGTGTAGGTCACGGGTTCCAAAAACTGCACCGCCCAAGCTGAAATGATGAAGTTACCCGCCCAAACAAAGCAGACCATCAATAGCAAGAAAAAGTGTGGAAGAGGCATGCGCTGAGTTTCCTATTCAGGCGGCCATTGTGCCTGATCACGACTTTTTAAAAAACCCCCGGCTCCTAAGCGCCCTCTTCATTATTCATTTGCTTTTCATGGAAAAGAGCGCACAATGAGCCCATGAATCCTTTGCTCATCGCTTTTCTCTCAGCCGCTGCGTTCATGACGCTACTTTGGGCTTGGCAACTCAAATCCCACCGTGCCGACTGGGTCGATGCCGCCTGGGCGGGAAGCATTGGCGCATTGGCGATTGGATTTGCGATCTTTGGCGATGGCGCGGTTGAAAAAAGAATCTTGGCCGCGCTGGTCGCCGGCACCTGGTCTCTTAGGCTGACTTACCACATGGTCACTCGATTGCTTAGCCATGACGAAGAGGATGGCCGCTACCAAGCGCTCCGTGCCCATTGGGGTGAGCGAGTGAACTTTCGGATGTGGCTCTTTTTTATGGGGCAAGCGAGCGTCGCGTTTTTGTTTGCCCTGCCCGCCTGGGTGGTTGCCCAAGACCCAAGCTCAGCGCTCAATGGCTGGGTGGTGGCCGGCGTGGTGATGTGGATGGTGAGCCTGGCAGGAGAGTCGATTGCAGATCAGCAGTTGGCACGTTTTCGGTCCGACCCCAACAACAAAGGCCAAGTTTGTGACATTGGCCTTTGGAATTACTCAAGACACCCCAACTATTTTTTCGAGTGGCTTCATTGGTTTAGCTATCCACTGATTGCCTTCGGTGCGCAACAAGTGTGGATTGCGTGGCTTGCGCCAGTGGTGATGCTGATCTTTCTCTACCGAATCACCGGTATCCCCTACACCGAAAAGCAAGCGATCAAATCCAGGGGCGAGCGGTATGAGCGCTATCAACAAACCACCTCACCGTTCATCCCCTGGAAGAAAAAGCGCCTCTAATCTGAAGTGAAAATCAGCTTAGGCCGGTTATACAGGGAACCCGCCACGCTGGCGAGCAAGAGCCCAGCCGCGGTGGTTGAAGCCACACAAATGGCCACCCACAGCCCGTTGATGGGCTCGCCCCGAACCAGCTCCAAGATCAACACGTTTTGACTGAGTAAAGGCACCCACGCCATCCACTGCTCGGCTTTGGTGGGATTGATCAAGATATACAAGCTCGGCAGCATCGGCACCAAGATCACCAACCCCATGTAACTCTGAGCTTCTCTAAAGCTTTTGGCAAAAGATGCCAAGATGGTGAGCATGGCGGCGGCCAGTAAAGCGGCCGGCGCGGTCATCAGCAAAGCCCAAAGCGCCACGGTGAAATCCAAATTCAGGGTCATGTTCATGTTGTCCAAGGGCAAGAAGTCCATGGCGATGACAAACGCAATGAGACCCAAGATCAATGTGAGCAAACCAAAGGTGGTGGTGGCAGCGAGTTTGCCGGCCATGATTTGCCAACGGGGCAGGGGATTGATCAATAAAGGCTCAAGCGATTTTCGTTCTCGCTCACCAGCGGTTGTATCGGTGGCCATGTGCATGGAACCCACAAACACCATGATCAAGATAAAGTAGGGCAAGAACGACAAGACTGTCCCACCGCGCGCCTCTGGCGTCGATAAGTCCACGGTCAGTATGTTGATCGGTCGGGTCAAATTGGGATCAATCCCGCGCATGTGCAGCCGCAGTTGACTGATCGTCGATGAGTAGCCTCTTAGATATCCGCGCACCCTAGAGATAGTGGTTCCTGAATAGCGTCTAGATTGATCGGCAAGAATCTCCACCGGTGCGGGGCGACCTGTCTCCCAGTCTTCGCCAAAAGACTCAGGGATTCTCAAGACCACTTCCTCTTCTTCGCTTCGAATCGTCTCTTCAGGGTCCTCCGGCGCGTCTTTGATGATGACGCCTTGCCGTTCGAGATAAGCGATGAGATTGGGGGCATGCTCTGCACCCACCACCGGCAATTCCAACGCCGATTCGAGTCGTTCAGAGGTTTGTCGTTCTGCAAACCCGAGCATCACGACCAAAAACACTGGACCAAATAAAGGGCCAAACACCAAGGTCGATAAAATCACTCGCCGGTCACGAAAGTTGTCCATCACCTCTTTAAACCAAACCGCGATCATGACAACAACCCCTCATCACTTCCGATCAGCTGCACAAAGGCATCCTCTAATGTTTGAGCGCCTGAGCGCGCCAATAATTTTTCAGCCGAGCCTTCGGCTGCGACTTTGCCCTTAGCAATGATCACAATGTGATCACACAGCGCGGCCACCTCTTGCATGATGTGCGTGGATAAGACCACGCATCGGCCTTGGGCTTTGAGATCTTGTAAAAACCCTCGAAGCGCGCGGGTGGTCATGACATCCAAGCCATTGGTGGGCTCGTCAAGCAAAATGGTCTGCGGGTCATGGATCAGCGCTCGAGCGATGGCGACTTTGACTCTCTGGCCTTGGGAAAACCCATTGGTCCGCCGGTCAATGAACTCATGCATGTCGAGCACATCACAAAAAGAATCGATCCGTTTGTTGATCTGCGCGGAGCTCAAGCCTTGAAGCTTGCCGTAGTAGGCAATGTTCTCTCTGGCCGTCAAGCGGTCATAGAGCCCTCTTGAGTCCGGCACCACGCCAATCGCGCGTTTCACTGCCAAGGGCTCTTTGGCGGGGTCCACCCCATCGATCGACATCTCGCCCTGATCGGGCGGCAGTAGCGTGTAGAGCATCCGAAGCGTGGTGGTCTTGCCTGCGCCGTTGGGCCCCAACAAGCCGGTGATTTGTCCATCTTTGGCTTGGAAACTGACGCCATCGACTGCGACCACCTTGCCCTTGTTGAATGTTTTGCCTAGGTTTTTGACATCAATCATGGCGTGGGTCCCAACAGGTCGGTGAAGAAAGGCTCAGGCCCGAGCGTATCCATACAGCTCGTGTCTAAATCGGCCACGCTGGCTTGATCAATGAAATTGGCCGCAATGCGGGCGATGCATGGAATAGAAATCACGATGTGTCCCCGACCATTGGCCACCAGATGCAAAGAGTTTTCGGTCAGTGCATCCACCTCATCGCCATAGCCAGGTGGCGTAACGGGATCGAGCTCGCCTGAGAGCAGCAACACGGGCACATCGCCAGAATAGGGCTCATTGAAGTCGGCGGGCACTTCGGTGCTTGGCCAATCAGGGCAAAGGGCTGCATACAAATCTCCAATGCTATCGGCCAACAAGGTTTGCTGAGCCTCTTGGGTCTCAGGCCATTGCGGCCAATCTTCAGCGCAGCCCACGGCGAAATTCAGGCCCAAGGCCAAGGCATCTTCCATTTGCTCGCTGAGCATCAGGGCTTGTGCCGCAATTCTTTGCGGATTGCCGGTGGTGGCCGCCTCATGAATTAAGTAGGGCAATAACATCTGAGTCGAGGGGTCATAGGCCAAGAACCGCAAGGCAGTGGCCAACACCGCTCGGGAGAAGGTGATGTCGATCGCTTCCCCGAGTCTTGGGTGCGTGATCTGAATGCGAGGCCCATCGGTCCAGCTGTCGTATTCGTTTTTTAACTCAACGAAGGCATCCGATAAATCCGGAAAGGCTTGCTGACAAGCGGCATCTTCACTGCAAGCCGCGATCAATTTCTCCAACGCTCGATCGAGTGAAGGGCCGTGCTCAGCACCCAGTGCCAATCGCATCGGCACCACGCCATCCAAAATCGCCGATCGCACGCGGTCAGGGTATTGCTTCATATACACCTGCGCCATGCGTGTGCCATAAGACCCACCGATGAGGTTGATCTGCTCAAAGCCCAAATGTTCGCGCAGCTGATCAATGTCTCGGGCTGCATCAGTGCTTGTATAAAAGCGCACATCGGCATCCCACTCGTCTCGGCAGGCATCAATTTGTTCAATGGCTGCCTCAGGATCCGGCTCCAACCAGCCATCGGTGGCTTGATCAAAGACACAGTTCAGTGCATTTGAACCCCCTGTGCCCCGCTGATCTAGAAAAATCAAATCACGGTTTCTGTGGATGTCTCGAAGCGCCCGGCGCATCATGGGTGCGACATCGCGAGCCGCCTGACCAGGACCACCGGCCAAGAAAAAAACCGGATCTTCTAGCGCTGTGCCTCGTGCGGGCAATACCGCATAGGCCAGATCGAGCACGCGGTCGGCTTGGTCTAGCGTTTGATTGGGGTTTTCTGGAACCGACAAAGTGCCGCATAGCGCCTCTGTGGTGACCCGGCCCTGAAGAGCGCTGAGCTCACAGGGGGTGAGTGCATCGTAGCGCTCTGCTGCTTGAGCACCCAAGGTTGGGGCGAACAGTAGCGCGCCCAGTAGCGCACCAAACATCACATGGCGCCAGTGGAAGGGGGATAAATTTAACAAGGTTTCGCCTCTTGTTGATGCGTTTTGATAGACAATGGGTATATTGTGCACATGAACCAGTCAAAAGACCAATAGGCCAACAGTCATGCTCGCCCTGGAAGTCAAAAACCTCAAAAAAACCTACCAAAATGGCGTGGTGGCCCTTAAAGGCATCGATTTAGAAGTCTCTGAGGGCGATTTCTTCGCGCTTCTAGGGCCCAATGGTGCTGGAAAGTCCACGCTGATTGGCATCATCAGTTCTTTGGTCAATGCCAGTGAAGGCGAAACCAAAGTCTTTGGAGTGAGCGTCCAAAAAGACCGCTCGCGCGCCATGGCAGAAATTGGCTTAGTCCCTCAAGAAGTGAACTTCAACCAGTTTGAAAAGCCGTTTGACATCATTGTCAATCAAGGGGGCTATTACGGCGTGCCGCGAGCGGTGGCCAAAGAGAGAGCGGAGTATTACTTAAAAAAGCTCGAGCTCTGGGACAAAGCCTTTACGATGTCGCGCGCTCTCTCCGGTGGGATGAAAAGGCGCCTGCTGATTGCCCGAGCCATGGTGCATGAGCCAAGACTGCTCATTTTGGATGAGCCCACCGCTGGGGTGGACATTGAGATTCGCCGGTCGATGTGGCAGTTCATTGAAGAAATTAACCGCGCTGGCACCACGGTCATCTTGACCACGCACTATTTAGAAGAAGCCGAGAATTTGTGTCGCAACATCGCCATCATTGACCATGGCGAGATTGTAGAAAACACCACCATCAAGCACTTATTGAGCAAACTCGATATCGAGACCTTTATTCTGGATCTTCGAGCGCCCATTGAGACCGTGCCCAGCATCGATGGGATTGAGCTGGCATTGAAAGACCCGCACACCATCGAAGCCAGCATTCCTAAATCAAGAAGCCTCAACCGGCTCTTTCGGGCGCTTGAGGAAGCAGGCATTGAGGTCACTTCGATGCGCAACAAGGTCAATCGACTCGAAGAATTGTTTATCCGACTGGTCAACGCCGAAGGCCAAACCAGCCAGGAGAGTGTCGCATGAGTGAGAAAGTCTCCGCCAAAAGCTTTTGGATCGGTTATCAAACCATTTTGATCAAAGAGATCACGCGCATTGTGCGCATTTGGGCCCAAACCTTGATCCCGCCAGTGATCACCATGACGCTCTACTTTGTGATTTTTGGCGCCATCATTGGTCGCCGCGTGGGTGAAATGGGCGACATGCCTTATATGGAGTTCATTGTTCCCGGCTTGATCATGCTCACCGTGATCACCAACTCGTATGGCAACGTCACCAGTTCCTTTTTTGGCGCGAAGTTTGGAAAGCACATCGAAGAACTGCTGATCTCACCCTTACCACCGTGGATTATCTTAGCGGGCTATATCTCCGGTGCCGTGGTCCGAGCGTTGGTCGTGGGCGTGTTGGTGTGGCTGGTGGCCTCTATGTTCGCCGGCTTTCAGATGCACAACATCTGGGTGACCTTAAGCATTTTGATTCTGACCTCAGTGGCTTTTGCCTTGGGTGGATTCATTAACGGCGTCTATGCCCAGAAATTCGATGACATCTCCATCATCCCGACCTTTGTTTTACAGCCCATGACGTATTTGGGCGGGGTGTTTTTCTCGGTGAGTTTGCTGCCAGGGATTTGGCAACAAATCTCGCTGGTCAACCCCATCGTGTATATGGTCAACGCCTTTCGCTATGGGATTTTGGGGGTCAGCGATGTGCCCCTGTGGGTGGCCTACGCCATCATTTGCGGGTTTGGGGTGGTGCTGTTTGCGATTTGTTTGAGCCTGTTGCAGCGCGGCGTGGGCTTAAGAACGTAGAGACGTTCATTAAGCCCCGCTGGATGGATTGGCTAAGCCCTTATTTGAGCTGAATTTTCCCCATGGGGTCTTGACCTGGCATGCCCGGCCCACCCGGCCCACCTTGACCCGGCACCACGATTGAGCTTTGGGCCTCACGCTGCATGCGCTTGAGCTCTTCCATGGTTCGTTCAATGGCTTTTTCGGCCTCTTCTGCAAAATGCTTGGCGGCCTCGCCAATGGTCTCGCCCGGGAGCTCAAAGCTCAGAGGCAGGGCGCCGGCTGGCGTCATCACTTGGGTTGAGCCAACGAACATTACGGGTCTTGATGAGTCCACGGCACCCTCTGGGGTGACGGGGGTGAGTTTGCGGATTTGGCCTGCCCGCTGGTCTGAGAATTGCTCCTCGTGATACAAACCGTTGGGGTCCATCTCAAGCTGTTCGCGAATTGAAGGTTCTGACATGATCGGTCTCATTAAATTAACAACACCCACTAGTGTAGGCGATCTCATTGACGCTTGTGTCATGAAAGGGCGGTAGGATAGTGTCATGAGACAAACCCATTCACCCATTGTTCGAGCACAGACCCGGCCACTCAGGCGCTTGGCTTTATTGGCCATCTTCACAGGGCTGATGTCGCTGTTGTTCAATGCGCTGTTGCAGCCCAACTCATTGGCCCAAGATGTTGCCAGTGCCCCGAAGGTGTTGGTGTTGTCGGTGGATGGCGCCATTGGCCCAGCCAGCAGAGACTATGTGATCGAAGGCATCACCCGCGCCGAAGAACAAAATGCTGCCCTGGTGGTGATTGAGCTCGACACCCCTGGCGGGCTCTCCGATTCCATGCGCGACATCATCAAAAAAATACTCAATGCCGAGGTGCCAGTAGCGACTTGGGTGGGCCCCCCGGGTGCGCGCGCCGCCAGCGCGGGGACTTATATTTTGTATGCCTCTCACATTGCAGCCATGGCCCCATCGACCAATCTGGGTGCGGCGACGCCGGTCCAAATCGGCGGTGGCGGCGGTGGCGAGCCAGCCGACTCAGGCGGTGGCACGCTGGAGCGTTTGGCAGAGGCCCTACAAGACAACCCAGATGAGGGCGGCGATGAGGCAGGCTCAAGCGCAGAGCCCAACCCACAAACTGAGACAGAACCCAATCAAGACAGCGAACCCGCGCCCGATGCCAGCGCCACTGAGAAAAAAGTGCTAGAAGATGCCGTGGCTTATATCCAAGGCCTGGCTGAGCGTCATGGACGCAATGCCGAGTGGGCCGAACAGGCGGTTCGAGAGGCGGTGAGCCTAACCGCCAGCGACGCATTGGCCATCGGTGTGATTGATGTGATCGCTGAAGACATCCCCGAATTGTTGGCCGCCATCGATGGGCGCGAGGTCAAGATGCACCATGGCACCGAAACCATCGCAGTGGCCGGCGCTGAGCTTGAAGTCATCGAGCCCGATTGGCGCAACCAGTTTTTAAGCGTGATTACCAACCCCACCTTGGCCTATATCTTATTAATGGTCGGGATTTATGGCTTGGTGCTCGAAGGTTACAACCCAGGGGCGTTGGTGCCCGGGGTAATCGGTGGCATCAGTTTGTTATTGGCGCTCTATGCCTTCCAAATCCTGCCGATCAATTTCGCGGGGCTGGCTTTGATGCTATTGGGCTTTGCGCTCATTGCCGTGGAGCTATTCGTGCCCTCGTTTGGTATTTTAGGAGTGGGTGGCGTGGTGGCCGTGGTCTTTGGTTCGGTGATTTTGATGGATTCAGGTGTGCCAGGGTTTGCGATCAATACCGGTTTGGTAATGGGCATGGGCCTCAGTGCTGCGCTTTTGTTCGGCATGCTGATCTATCTGGTCAGCCGTGCGGTCAGGCGCCCCACGGTCAGTGGCACCGAAGCCCTGATCGGTCAGCGTTGTGAAGTGATCACTGAGTTTAAAAATGGGCGTGGCCGAGTGCATCTCGATGGTGAAGACTGGCAGGCCACCGGTCCGGATGGCCTGAGCGTGGGTGAGCATGCCGAAGTGGTGGGCATCGATGGTTTGACCGTGCAGGTGACGGCGACCTCGTCATCTTAAGGTTTTGTACAAATTTCATTAGGAGTTGAGCATGAACCTCGATTTTTTGTATTTCATAACGACCGTCGTCGTGGTGTTGGTGGTGTTGATTGCCAACACGATCAAAGTCTTGCGCGAATACGAACGGGGCGTGATTTTTACCCTGGGCCGGTTTTATAAAGTCAAAGGCCCTGGCCTGATCATCGTCATTCCATTCATCCAGCAAATCGTTAAAGTAGACCTTCGTACCATCGTGATGGATGTGCCCACGCAGGATGTGATCTCTTTCGATAACGTCTCGGTCAAGGTCAATGCGGTGATTTATTACCGTGTCGTCGATCCACAAAAAGCGATCATCAATGTCGAGCAATTTATGGATGCCACCAGTCAGCTCGCTCAGACCACGTTGCGATCCGTGTTGGGCAAACATGAGCTCGATGAGATGCTCGCTGAGCGCGACAAGCTCAACGAAGACATCCAAGAAATCTTGGACCGTCAGACCGATGGCTGGGGCGTGAAAGTGGCCAATGTCGAAATTAAGCACGTCGATCTGGATGAGTCCATGATCCGAGCCATTGCCAAGCAAGCCGAAGCTGAGCGGCAGCGGCGGGCTAAAGTTATTCATGCAGCCGGCGAGCAAGAAGCCGCTGAGAAGTTAGGTTGGGGACGTAACACCCTGACCCGGAAACTCAAAGACTTGGGTTTCACGGACCATGGCGATTCTGACGACTGATTAGTTGGTCGCTTGTTGCTTCCGCTGCTCGTGCAGCGCTTCAAAGATGATGCGCGCAAGCATCGGGGCTGGGAAAGTAGCTTTTACCGCCAGCGCATCGATGGTTTCGCGGGCATACGGAAACAGAATGTTCGGACACATCGCGCCCAAAATGTGATCTTTGGTCGGTTCATCGAATCCCTGGATGACAAACACACCCGCTTGCTGAATCTCAACCAAAAATGCCGTTTCATCTTCAGTCTTAACCGTCACACCCAAAC
>CAJXNU010000050.1 GCA_913057255.1 uncultured Wenzhouxiangella sp. | reverse complement strand
CTGCGCAGACGCGCCATCAGCGCATTGAGGGCCGCCTCCAGCCGGTGCTGATCCTCCAGCCGTGTCAACTCATGGCTCAGGAGCTGTTGTTGGACCCGCAGGTGCTGGGTGACCTCAACAGCCATCAGCGCGACGATGGCTTGCGCCACCAAAACCAAAATCAGTGCAGACCCGCGCACGCCTAAAGACCAACGGTCTGCGTATGCAAAGCTTGGGCACCATCAAAGCTCGCGGCCAAGCGCACACCATCGGTCCATTCGATTTTTGAAGACAACACGCCCAAAGTGCGGTCCCGGATTAATCCGTTGGAGACTGGCGAGCCACCCGTGCTGACCACGACCCCAAAACGCACAGCGCGCACCATGGGCCACTGCGCCACGCGATCAGCAGCCTGCCAACGCATAGGTTTTCCTAAGCCACTCACCCCATATTCGACTTGCAACGTCTCGATGCCTCTAGCCATCTCGTCAATCTGGATCCCTGCCGTCCCTTTCCGAAACAAAGCGCGATACAGCACGCGTTGACCGTCAGCATTGCGCCCCACAAACCAAGCCTTGGCAAGCCACCCGTACACTGCCATGTGCTCATTCGTGCGCCAGGTCGGCGCTGAAAGGGGGGCTTGGATCGACCTGTTTCCTGGTGTGCACGAGCCAGGCTCCCAGCCCAGGGTGCCTGTGTGCCTGCGCGCATCTTGAAAAATTACAGTTTGACTGCAGTCACTGATCAGCCAAATCCCGCATTCACGGGAATCCACGGCCTGAGTCAAGCCCACACCATTAGGGTCTGCTGAGGCAACCTGAGCGCTTGGGTAGGCTTGATGGTGAAAGGCAATCAAAACATCAGACTGTGGATCCAAAAGTTTCACAACCGAGCTTGGCAGCTGCCGATCCACGGCCGAGATGTCGCCAGAGGTGCCGGCCAAACGCCAGCCACTTTTTGGCTGGGTGCCTGGGGCCTCAATGCCCCACACCGCGGTATCAAACCGCAACCATGGCAAATCACTGATGACATCAGTTAAAGTCAGTTGCGGGTGGTCTTGATGCGCTGAAGCACACGGCAAATGACCGCTGGCATTCACTAAATCTTCGGAAATCACGGCACGCACAAAACGACCACGGTCCATCAGTTGAGCGCGCTGCTGGTTGTGTTCGAGGGTATCCCGACTGGCACCAATGCCCAGCATAACCAACAAAACAAGGAAGGCATTCAGCGAAATACCAATTACCCACTCCAGCAGCGTGCCTCCTGTTTGACTCATCGCTCCGCAGGCCATTGAATACGCGTATCCAGCATTGGAGCGGCACCCGCTGAGGCTTGCAGCCATATCTGCCCGCTGCCAGTCGATGAATTCAGTGTCAGGCGAAAGTCCGGGTGAAAGTGGGTCAGTCGAGCTTGCAGTGCTTTGTGCTTGGGCACCTCCCCAAGGGAGTACAACGCCAGCGCCTCAGTGGCAACGCCCATGGCCTGGCTGTCAAAAAACACCCAGGCCAATCGGTGGGTGCTTTGCAGTTGCAATGCAAGCGATGCCGCGGCCGTGATGGCCAATAAGGCCATCGCCACAGTGACTTCAATCAGTGCAAACCCTCGACACGCCAATGACATGCCACCAGTCTAGGTGGGCGTGAGGTCTCTCACCAGTGGGGGAAAGCCAATCAATGTCAATACGCATCTGGCTGGCCATGTTCAGGTCGGTTGAGCCTAGACCCGTCAACAGACGTGCATTTAAGTGAGGTGGTCTGATCTCAGCCGAGCCTGCTGGATAATGTTTGGCCGACCAGCCAAAGTCAACAACAGCACCACGAGCAATAGCATTGCCAGCGGACCCAAAGTGGGGATAGCGATGGCATTAAACGTGGCGACGGCCTCGTTGGCGACACGCTGCATGGCCGGCAAACTCAAACGAACGCTGCCTTGCTCGGGGTTGGTCAAAACTCCCACGATGTAGCCTGCATTTCGAGAGGTGACGCCCGTCAATCCCAGCAGTGTCAAATCGTCTGCCGAAATCGGTGCAGGATCTGCCTTGCCTTCGCGCCGATCCATTAACGATTGAACCGTTTGTGCAATCGTCAAAAGTCTTGAGTGATCTTTGAGCGCGGCCACCCCTTGACTGGATAGCAGATCATTCATCAACACCACAGCTTGCACTGAATCAAACTCGATGCCCAGCGCAGCCAGCTGAGTTTCACTCAGCGCCACCGACCCAACTTTGGCTTGCTCAAGAAGGGTGTTATATGCCAACACCATCTCCTCAAGACGCTCAGCATCCAACTCTAAATTACCCAAAGCAGCGTTGTAGGCCTCGACATTTTCTTCGAGGGCCTGTTCAATGCCCGAATCTAAGAAGATGTCAATGTCAAACTGGGCCTCGCTGGCGCTCGCTTCGTCGCTTGAACTTGTCAAAGCTTCAACGGCTTCTGGATCGATGTCTTCCAACAGAGAGATCTTCAGCTCAAAAGGATCAGCCCCACGGCTGGTGGTTAACACCGTGGCAGAGCTGGCTGTGGTGGATGAAAACCGCACTTGCGCCTCGCCATTGCCATCGCCGACAAGCACCACCGGCTGCTCGAGTGCTTCATCAGTGCTGGCATCAAACAATTGACCCAATGTGTTTTCAAAACGCACCGGTTGGTTGGCGATGGGATCACCATTGAGATCCAACAACGCGGCGGTGATCAGACTGTTTTGTTGACCATCGGCGACAATCTCATTGGGCGTGGCCACGACCACCAGCTGGATGTCTCGAGCACTGATTAAGGTTGTTCCCGTGACCGATTCACCCTCTAATGTGGAAGACGCCAAAAGCTCAATGTCAGGCAACTCCGCGGCTGGCGCACTCAATCCAGTGTAGACCAGATCAGTCAAAGCGACTTCGGTTTGACCTGCAGGCAACGTTGCCGTCACTGGGCCTGTCACGCCATCAACTGCCAACGTGCCATCGCTGGCTCCCGTGATGTTCTCCGCGAATGACTGGTTGGTGGCGGTCACGGTCACCGTCACCGGGGCATCTGCCGTGGTTGGGTTGGCGTAGGCATCTTGCAACACCAACGCCCCATCGAACGGAATGGTGGTGAGCTGCTTAAAAGTATCCAACGCAAACCCCCACTGGCTGGGCGCGCCAGGCTCGGCCGTCGCAGTGAACGTAACGCTTTGTTCAGGCACACTGCCAGGAAGCGTGGCCACAAGGGTTTGCTCACCGGCGTTTTCGCCCAATAACCACTCAATGCTCGCGATGCCCTCTGCATTGGCCATCGCCACCCCTTTGGCTGGATTGGTGGTGCCATCGCCCACAAACTCAACGCTTGCGCCCTCGACCACATTGTCAAAGGCATCCAGCACTCGAACGGTCATTGGATTCGCGAGCGCTGTGGCCACTTCGCCCGTTTGACCTCCACCTGAGACCACCTCGATCTGGGTGGGTTCATCGGCAATGAAACCAATGCCCACAGAGTCAATCAAGTTGGCCGGATCAATGCTGTTGACATAAGCATTGACGGTCGTGATGCCGATCACAGTGGAGCTCAGGGTGGTGCTGAATTGTCCGGCCGCATTGGTGGTCCCCGTCGCCGCGTCCAACGACCGACCCTCCGTTTCAACAAGTTCGAGCACCACCGATTCATTGGCTCTGGGGTTGCCGAAGGCATCGGTCAACGTGGCGGTCAGCAATGAGGGGCTTTGCCCATCGGCGATCAAGTTCCCCACCGGGTCCCCGTTCAATGTAGAGACCGACAAGTCCAATGGCCCTGGAGAGGTCACGGTGATCGGCTCAGAAGTCACCGCGGACAAGTCTGGGCTCGAAAAACGCACCCGGTATGAGGTGCCCACAGGTCCCAACACCCTCAAATCTTGATAGGCGCCCACCCCTTCGCTGACATCCAAGGTCACCGTGCCTTGCAAGGTGCCATTCTCGCCTGTAAACAACGCCGCTGTAATGGTCGAGTCATCATCGGTGCGAATCACGTTGTCAAACGCATCAACGATGGCGAGTGTGGGCTGGGTTGGCCAAGCAACGCCGCTGGCTACGCTGGCCGACGGTGCCGGATCCAACCTCAAGCGGTCAGGGGTGGTTTGGCGATAAATCGCATAGACCTTCCCAGAATCCAGGGTGGGCAGCGTGCTGGTCTCATCATAAAACACCAAACGCTCATCGGCGATCTCAGCCAACCCCGTCGCGGTCGCTGGGGAGCCGGTGAACAGCCTTGCACGCGCATCCCCAGCAAGCACCACCGCACCGTTGTCGCTGATCTTGATATCGCCCCCTGAAGCCGTGCCCACCGATTGCGACTTACCCGCGTTGAGCTCAATGGTCGTCGCTGAGGTGGCTTGAGCGTTGATTGGCGCTTTGACCAAAATATCGCCCGTGGTGGTATCGATTCTGAACACGCTGGGGACACCCGTTCCGGTGATTGAAACCCCATCCACACCACCAATGGTCCCAATGGTGAGCGTTTGGTTGTTCTCAATCAACAACTGATCACCCCCATTGCTGGCCAACATGCCCACAGACACGGTGCCATTGGACCGCAAATTCGCTCGGTGAAAGTTCTGAACCAACAGCTCATCAGCCGTCAACGAACCATTCTCTTGAAGCTCTAGGGTGCCTGTAAGGTTTTCAGGCGCTGCGGCAATGAGACTGATGCGATCATCGGTGGAAGTGAGGGCTTTATCCAGCAATATCGTGTCGCTGTAGAGCGTGATGGGACCGGCGACAGTCACATCTTGGTTAATGGAAAGAGCAGAAATATTGCCAGGTTTGCCCAACATCAACCCAGTCAGGTCAGAGCCGAGGCTCACATTATCGAGAGCAAACGGGCCGGTAAAGGAGGTTGTCTTTGGCGCAATGGTGAAAGCACCACTGCCTAAAATCTGGTTGGTCGAGCCGCTGCTAAAGATTGGATAATCAGAACGGATGATGATATCGCCCGTTTGACTGGCATCGCCCAGCGTATTGGTGCCAGAGCCGGTAACAATGAGGCCTTCGGAGTTGGCGTTGGATCCCGCGCTGCCTGTTAAGGTCACGACACCCGATACACTGCGCACCACACCAGCATCGAGCCGTATGCCATCATTGCTGGTGCCCCCCGCCTGACCCCCAGTGCCAATGAGGTTGACTGTTCCACCACCTGTTGCCTCAACGGTACCTGCCGCCAAAAATAAGCCGTGGTTATTGTTGCCCGTGGAATTCGAGCCACCCCCCGTGCCTTCTATGGTGATGTTTCCAGTCCCACTGACTAGGCTTTTTTGTACAGCAACACCCCAGTTGTCCGCATTGCCACCGGCGTTCGGTGATCCAACGCCAAACATTGCGATGTCTGCACCGATGACCTGAGAAGGGTTGCTGACATTGGCGCCAAAAAGGTCGATTCCGATTCCGAATGGATTGTCCGTTCGGGTGGCTCGACCTCGCATGGTGATGTTTCCAGAACCTGCATCAACCGTTGCCTGATGCAGGTAGATCCCATTGCTCGCCACCGCTTCATCGAGGGTAGGATCAACACCCCCACCCAAGACGATGTTTCCACCATTCGACTGAACGCTGGTGGTGGTGCCGCTCAAAGTTGGATCCAGGAGGATTCCGCCGGCCTCATTATTGTCACTGTCAGCCCAGAATGTAATGTCTCCACCATTGGTTTGCACCGAATTGTCCGCTGTGACAGAGATATTTCCAGTGGCTTTGAGCGTCAGCGTATTGTTTGTGCTGCCATCGATATCAGCATCGACCGTGATATTGGCGGCCTCGATGATCAAATTACCCGATGACAAAGCACTCTCAATCACGGAAGCATTGACATCGGCGGTTGCAGAGATCGTGGTAATCAGGCCGTTGCTTTTTATCCATGTGCTGTTTTCAGCATCGCCGGTGCCATCAACCACGGTGATGTCTCCAGCGCCCACGGCGGCTCGGTAGATGGCGTACTCTTCATTTGCCACCAGACTCTGACCAGACAGATCGGAGTTCTCATCGAACCCAGAGCGGGTGTTGGCTGCGCCACCCACCAATTGAGTGACGCCTGTGCTGTTGTTATCAGTACCACTGAACAACTTGGCTTGACCACCACTGCCGTAGGTCAACGTTGGGCTGCCGCTGATTTGAATGTCACCGCCTGTTGCGACGCCAGCCGCTGACGCCCGGCCTGCGTTGATGATGATGGCATCAAGCGAAGACGAGGTGGTGTTGATGTCATGAGATAGGGTGATGTCTCCACTTTGAGTCTCAATCAAGACCTCGCCCGAGGAAAAAATGCCCGACGGATTGATTGAACCTATCTCGAGCGCGTTCGCATCGCGATACTTCACATTGCCCAAGCGATTGTCGACGTCACCACCCGCAAGAGTCGAAATGTTGTTGGATGCGTTTTGAAGCGTAAACGCGCCGCTGCCGTTGAGGGTTAAGCCATCAGCGGTCAGGGCTGCGGTTTGCGTAACAGCGCCGCTGGCGTGGAGATTGATATTGTCATTGGTGGCTGCCAGTGCAGCGTTGAAAGCAATGTCAGCACCATAGATGGTAATTGGGCCAGCAATGGCCGCAGCCTCAGCTATGGTGATGTTGCTGGTATTGGTTGCCTTGCCAATGGTCAAGCCAGAAACTGTGTTTGCCACACTCATATTGGGCGTGCTGATATCCGCGTCAAAACCAGTGTCAGCAGGTTGGAGGCTTACCGCGCCGCTTGTGTTAAACCGAGTCGTCTCATTATTAAAGGTTATTCGATTCGCCTCGATAATAATATCTGAGCTGCTGCTCGGCACCTCGCTACCGTCAGCACCGAATACAATGGAATTGGCTGCATCAGGTTGTAAGTAGAGGCCTGCATAGCTTCCGCCTAGACCTGCTGGTTTTAGATCACGAATCGTAATGGTTCCGGAGTCAGACAACAGCTCCAGGCTTTGGTTGTCGATAGCCAAGCCTCTTGAATTGTTAGTAGAGGCACCCCCTGTCATCGTCATGGTAATGTCGCCATCATCAGTGATGATCCGAGCATCATCTGCCTGCATCCCCCAAACTGAACTGTCAGTACTACCATTGTTGGTCGCGTCACCTACTAAACTGATTTCTCCGCTGGCAGACGTCACAAGGTCTGCTGCCATCAGTCGTATCGAACGTCCTCTTTCGTCAGCACCAGCACCAGCTGCATAGCTCGCCTCTAAGCTGATATTGCCGCCATTGGCATTAACAACCGCGCGAGAGCCATTCCCCGCTATTTTGATCAGATCTTCTTTTCCGGCTGCCGAGACAAAATTAGCTGCCGCGTAACGAATATTCGCTCCGGACGTGGTGACATCTGAGCCATTGTTTTGCAAGATGCGCTGACCAGAAAGTTCTATGCCCAGGCCAGTTGTGGCTGTGGACGTCAGATCCTCGTCGATCAAAAGCTCCGCACCATACACATGAATTGGCCCAGAAATTTTGATGGGCGAGTCCAGCTCGATATTATTCGTGCTGCCATCACGCCCCAAGGTGAAACCAGACAAAGATTCGATGGCATTGATTTTTAACCACCTGGATTCAGGCAAACTAGTGTCACCCGTGAAATTACCCGATGTGAGCGCGCCCTTTAATGTTAGGAAAGACCCGCCCACAAAGGTTGATGTCCAATTGGTGGATGGCTGGAAAGAAAAAATGCCTGTTGAAGTGATTTCGAATTGATTGCCCGAATCTCCGATGGCATTGGTGATGAGCGTAATATCGCCTGCTCCACTGTTCAAGGCGCGGTCAGTGCCCACCACATCGATTTTTGTAGGAGCTTGCAGAAAGATATTGCCGTTGACTGAGCTGGTATTTAAATCAGCGCCAAAGTCTATTTTTGAACCAAAAATCTCGACGTTACCGCCTGCAGAGATTCCGTTACCTCCACTACCGGCAGAAATCCTGACTTCTTCAGAAGAGCCTACGCTGTTAACCGCCAGCGAGCTACTGTATGTCTGTGCACCTGTAGTTACGACCCCATTACCAACGAGGGTCGTGGAAGCTGAAGTCACGTTGAGAGTGGAAAGCGCTTTAGCCGTGCCAACGCCACCATCAAAGAAAACATGACCTGAACCAGCATTAATACCCACACTAGACGGTGCAAGATTTGTCTCTTGTACATAACCAAGCACTAGATAAATAGTATCCTGCGATGCACTATATGTCGTTCCTTCATCAAGATCATTCCACTGACCCTCTGATCCAAAAAACTGGCCAACACTTTCGCAATTACTACCGCAATTAAACCCGTTGGGCTCACCACTGCCGAAGTTGCTGTAATAACCACTCTCTGCAGAACCACCACCCGCACTCTCCTCAGTAAAGAAGTGTTCACCTGACTCCGGACCATCTGCCCACTCCCATTCAGGGCCGCCCGAATCGCCGTTGTCATTACGGTATGCCCCAATCCATGCTCCGCTATAGTTGGCTGTCAAGCCGGCTATTGAGTTCTCAAGGCGAGAAGTGATATTCACCAGATAACTATGACCAATATCGCCACCACCAGGAGTTCCATTCTTTGCCTCAGTCCGAGCCTCACTCCAAGAACCAGATCCTGCGTTGCCAGTTTTATCTACAAAGGTGTATTGGCTACCAGAATTCAGCAAACCATGTAGAGTGATGTCACCATTAGCACTGTTAATGGATAGCCCATCGGTATTCGCAACAATCGTTTCGCCATAAATATTCAGCTCTCCGCCGCCCGTAGTTAGCGTTTGTGCCGAGGTAGATCTCTGAAAGAACACATCGCCACCAACAAGTATGGACTCCCCCCCAACAGTTGCTCTCTGACCTTCTTCACCAAACGTCAGATGGCCACCGTTGGTATCGATGTTTTCACTTCCAATATAGATAATGCCATCTGCGTCTTGGTCTGTATCAGCCCAAAACTGGGCATTCAAAGGTGCACTGCTGGAGGTAATATTGGCATCACTCTTAAGGCGAACATGGCGGTTGGCTTTTACTGTCAGTGTTGTCGCTTCTGATCCGGTGAAGGTCAAACCAGAGTTCAAAAAAACATCATTTCTGGCTTCAAGGATTAAGCTATTGGAGGTGGAGTTGCTCAAAGCGGCATCGATTTCTATATCAACAGCTTCAATTTTCAAATCACCATTTGCTATATAAGTGACTACATCAGATGCGTTAATAGAGACATCTTGTGTCGCCGTGATGACCCCATTAATTGCCGTCCAGCCTGAATCTTCATCCGCGCCACCGGACCCCAATATGGTGATGTTATTGCAACCACTCCCAGTAAGGCTGGCTGCTGCTGATTTTTCTGAGTTGTACACAGCGCGAACCAAAAAGGT
Organism: uncultured Wenzhouxiangella sp.; assembly: GCA_913057255.1. Classification (GTDB taxonomy): domain Bacteria; phylum Pseudomonadota; class Gammaproteobacteria; order Xanthomonadales; family Wenzhouxiangellaceae; genus Wenzhouxiangella. The sequence goes on along the minus strand of CAJXNU010000050.1, from coordinate 4,394 downwards.
GTAGGTGCTGCAAACATCACCCGGGTCAACTGTGGTCGTTGTCGATGTGGAGCCTGTTGGGGCCCAGTTGCTCCCATTGTCTGTGGAATACTCATAACCGGTAAGGCCTGTTGCATTATCGGGGGCCGTCCAGCTTAAATCGAAATCTGACTCACGAGGAACCACTTTAAAATCTTTGGGAGGTGCGAGATAACGGATCAAAACCACACCGTCTTCTCCCGGAGCGGAGGTGCCTCCGCCACCGGTGTTGGCACCGACTGAGCCCAGCCCAGGAAATCCACCCAAACCTCTTGGAGATAATTGATCAAAGTTTATGCCTCCCGCATCGTAGTTAGCACGTCCTCCACCACCTCCAGCAAAATTCTCGTTAGTTCCATTCACTTGACCAATTCCAAGTGTATTGGCACTGGTGGCAGATAAGAGAGTCGATGCTTTACCTTTACCTCCAGCACCAGGTACAAATCCTGCAGTACCACTGGTACTGGTCAAGTTAATAATGACACCATTACCCGCAATGACACCGTTTAGCGATTCTCCATCACTAACCCAGGCAACATCGCGCCCGGGCTCTCCGGCTCCTCCGCCACCAGCGCCAATCCAAAAACTTTTATCAGCGCCGTTCCCAAATACAAAAAAGATACTCTGCGAGTCTCCACCCCTATTTCTAAATAAGCCAGACCCAGCAGTGCCGGGCTCTTGCCCAAGACCACCCCGATCATCGGAGCCTAAGGCGGTGATCTCCGAGCCCGAGCTACTGTCTGATCTGCCATTCCAATTATGTTTTGGAGAAGCCATACCGCCACCGCCAGAACCACCTTCACCGTTTGTGAACGAAGATTTATAGACCGGTCGATTGTCCAGGTCTGAAGGCGGGTTATCAGTTCTCCCATATTGCTCTGTCGCCGTTCCACCACCGCCACCGTAGGCAGTGATGCCATTAAAGGTGGTATGTCCACCATTACTGCCCGCTGAGGTGGAGTTCCCTGAGGCCCCTCCTGTACCAATGGTGTAGGTGATGGATGCGCCTGGCGTGACAGACACATCCGTTGCTTCATAAAAAGCCCCTGCGCCACCACCGCCTCGACTTCCGTAACCACCGCCACCGCCAACGATGAGGTAGTCAATTTTTTCAACACCAGGAGGGACTGTCCAAGTACCATTGCCTGACTTCAGGGCAACAAGCACATAGTTGTCTTCTTTGGTCTCGCTCGTGGTCTGTGCCTCTGCCAAGGCCACAAGGGTTGTGGCCAAAAAAGCGACCAGAGCAAAAATCACAAGCGGTGCGCAACAAAGTCTTTTTGCTGAACCTGAGGCCAAGCTTAGTGACCTGACTCTCACCAAACGACGCCAATGCGCAGCACGAAACTCCCTGCCCACTTGCTTGCTTGATCTATCCATCACCTCACCTCGACCGAGCACAGCAACCGATACCCTTGCCCACGCTCGGCTCGGATCGCATTGTCCGGTCCTCCGCACACCCTCAGTTTCTTGCGAAGTCCGCTCACCCGAACATCTAGATTGGAAGCTGATAACCCGCGGCGCTGTGGATCAATGATCTCCATCGCCTGCCACCGCTCCAAGCACTTGCCCGCCACGCGGCTCATGGCCAAAAGCAAACGACTCTCCGTCCCCGTCAAACGACACTCGCCCTCAGGGCCCTTCAGCGACAGTGACATCTGGTTCAGCACCAGACACTCCGTTTCACTTGACTGATAGGCCCCAAGCCGACTGGCCAAACGGATCACGCATGCCCGAAGCTCTGCACGCTCCACGGGTTTGGTCAGATAAATGTCCGCCCCAGATTGATAACCTTCAATACGATCCTCCAACTGATTGTGAGCAGTCATCAAAATAATGCCCACCAAAGGCTGGCTGGCCCGAATGCGCTTGACCAAACTCAAGCCATCCTCTTCAGGCAGATTGATGTCCACAATGTAGAGATCAGGCATGTGTGGAGAGGGCAGATCATCCACGTCTTCAGCACAAAACACCCCGCTGACATCGTGGCCATCGGCTCTTAGCATCGAAACCGTCGCCTCTCTCAATGCATCTGAGTCTTCAACCACCAAAATCTTCAGGCAAGGCGTGTCCAATGGACCCATTCCTTTAAATGGCTTAACAAAGTTAAAAAAATCACATTATCCATGCTCACGGCCCGCAATCCTTAACAAACCTTAATAAAAGAAATTTGTCCGCCGGTGTCATCAACCGGTGGACAAAGCGGGTAGAAACCCATCAAAAAACAGAGGAAGGTCGCTTAAATCAACTGCATTCTCGGACTAAATCGCCAGATTTGTCTTACGCCTCGAGACCCGACAGCGCTGACATTGAATGCATTTAGGTTGATTCAGTAAGGGTGAGCAAGGCCCTAGACCAGCGGGCTGAGCTGGAACACCACTCGGCCAGGCTCCGGCGTGTATTTGATGTCAAGATCCAACACCCCGGCCAGCGATTGGGCCAGGAACAAGCCCAAGCCAGTCCCAGACTGGCGCCTGGCCTGACTGGCGCGATAGTACTTGGCGAATAGCTGATTTGGGTCTGGCCAACCCGCAGCACCGGGTGGATTGGCTACAGACATCGACCAAGAGTTGGCATTTTCACTGGTTGCCAGCCACACAGACACCGTTGCGTCTTTGGGAGAGTACTTACAGGCATTCTCAATTAAATTTATCAGCACCACAAATAGAAGCTGTGAGTCCGTTTGAACCATAAAAGGCGCTGCGGGTCTTTGCCAATCGACTTTGTGCCCATCGACAACTGAGTCGATCACCTCACCGATCAAAGCACAAAGATCCACAGGCTCAATGTGAGGCAACAAATGCCCCTCTTCAGCCTTGGCGGCTTCGCCACACCGCTCAATGATGCTGGTCATGTCTTGAATCGCGCGAGACAGCGGCGCTCGGACAGGATCTGACTCATCTATTTGCAGGCGCATCACAGCAAGAGGCACTTTGAGCTCATGGGTCAACATATTCACCAGCTTTTGCTGCTCGGCTCGGGCAAACCGAGCCCTTTCTGCGGCTTGCTCAGAAGCAGTCACCTTCTCTTGAAACGCCAAGCGCTGTTGGTTAATGAGGCGTTGACGATACTGCAACACCAACAAGACCAAAAGTGCGGTCAAAATGACGTTGGCCTGAACAATATAAAGTGAGAATTCAGGGCCTTTGACCCAACCCAACCCTGGCAAGACAGCAAACAGCAAAAAAGCCAGCAGCACCGAATATAGACTCACCACCACCCAGTGCGGCACCAAGTCTTTTCGTTCGCCTTTTTCACCACTGACCAGCGCCAGCACCAACATGAGCACCGGCGCAATCAAAACATCAAAAAAATTCAAGGCCAAGGCCTGTATTTCCAATCCCAAAAACAGCAACACAAACTGAACAACTTGATGGGCCATCAGCACGACACCGCACAGATGCCCCCAGCGAGGCAGGCCCATTTTTCGCAAAAACATCAAATGAAAAAGGATGCCTGCAGCAGTGGCGGCCAATGCAAAAAAGCTCTGGTAGGCATCCATCCAGGCCACGGGCCACCCCAGCGGCCAAATCACACGGATCAAACCTGTCACCGACCAGCCGTAGGCAAAAGCGGTCAGCATCGCCATCGAAAAATAACCAAATAAAGAATCTTGACTCAACCGCCACTGGACCAGACTTGTCAGCAACACCACCCACAAAGCCACGACATAAAAGACCCCAGTGAGCTCCGTGAAAAAGGACGTGCGCTGAAACACGCTTGGCGTCAATACCTGTACCAGGACCTGGCGGGTGCTGGTCGAGCTGACGCGAAGGTACAACTCAAACGGCTCGCTGGATAAAACAACGGGGTAATCAAATGCTTGGCTTAAGAGCTCAGCCTCTTGGGGATGGTGACGGTTGCCCAACACCTCGACCGGGTCATCACCGACCCTGGAATCAAAGATCACCACTTCGTCCAAGTAGGCCGGCAAAATGCGCATAATCGCACCGCCATCGGGATTTTTGGCTCGCGAAGGTTGAATGGTCAAACGCAACCAAAGAACACCCTCGCCATAACCTCGGCTCAATAAGCCCTCATACGGCTGAAAATTGGGGTTGTCGATGACTTGAGAAAAACCCAACTTGCCCGAGGGGTCCTCAAGCCAAGCTCTGTCTGTGATTAAGTCATCGGCAGCGCCAGCAGGCAAGCAAAGCCCAAGAAGCAAAACACCGCTCAGCAAACCCCAAACCACCTGGGCATAAAAAAGGCGTTGGGAGCACCCAACGCCTCTACATGCTTGAACAAGTCGCATCCACCGACCCCCAAAGCCCGGTGGATGGAGCGAGCGCTTACTTGCCGTAGCGCTTTTTGAACTTATCAACCCGACCACCCGAGTCGAGCATCTTGTGCTTGCCGGTATAAAACGGGTGTGA
>CAJXNU010000049.1 GCA_913057255.1 uncultured Wenzhouxiangella sp. | reverse complement strand
ATTTCTCAGGTCTTGAGCTCAACTATCTCAATGACTGGCCTCGGGCCACTGAGGTGGCGGGTCATGCCTCGTTTCTGGGCGCAGGGCTGCGCGCTCAAGTCGACGACGCCCAAGTGGACGATTGGAATCTGCAATCGCCATTGATCGAAATTGAGCGTTTTGATGAGGGCGTCTTAAAACTGAATCTTGTTGGGCCGTCAGTCGACGCGCAAAGCTTATCATCCACCTTGGGTGACTTGCCTTTAGAGGGCTGGTCTGAAGTCTTTGACGCCTTGGCTTTTTCTGGAGATGTGGATGCCAGTGTGGATCTTGTGGTGCCACTGGCCGAGCCAGAGTTGTGGTCCATTGAAGGTCTCGTGGCGTTTTCTGGCAATGGGTTTCAATTGCCGGATATTGATGTGTCTTTGACAGATCTCAATGGTGCGATTGAGGTTGATCGAAACGCCATTCATGGCAAAGAACTCAGTGCGCTGCTGGGGTCGCAAACCGTATCCCTGGAGACCAGCATTGGTTTTGGTGAGGGGGCTGAGACCATCATTGAAACCAGGCTAGACCCTGGACTTTGGTTGCAAGACACCGGATTGAGTCGGGGTCTGTCTGGTCGTTTAACAGGGCAGACGGATGTCACCATCCAACTGGGTCGCTGGCCAGAAACTGGGGCGTTGAGTGTGGAGGTCACCAGCGACTTGATCGGTACGGCGATGGAGTTGCCCGCTCCATTGGCCAAGGCCGAAGATCAAGCCTGGCCTCTTCGCGTGCAATGGCTCGGTCAGTCGGGTGGCTCGCAGTGGCTGGTGTCACTCAACGATCAATGGACCATGGCGCTCCACCCTCATGAGTCGGCCTGGGCGGTCTCTATCACTAGCGACCCAGAACAGATGCCCATTCCTCCGATGACGCCAGGCTTGGAATTTGTGGGCGAGATCGATGAGCTGGACGTGGGCGCTTGGCAAGCGCTTTTAGTGGCCGATACGCCATCCAAAGAGGAGTCGGTACCGACGCTAAACGAGTGGGTCACCCAATTATTTGGTGATCAGGTTTGGCTGCAGGCGAGTGTGGAGCGCTTGTCTTTACCTGGGGTAGTGCCTGGGCAGGCCACGCTTTCTGTGGAGCTTGTGGACCAGCGTTGGGTGTTGGATGTCTCAGGCGAAACCATTCAAGGTGAAATATCTCTACCCCGTGACTTGCAAAGCAGGCAAGCGGTGGTGGTGGATTTAGAGCATTTATATCTTCTGACCAGTGAACCCGAGCCAGAAGAGACGCCAGTATCGTCGCCGAGCCTATCCGATCCTCGAGAGTCTTTTCCGCTGACGCTGTTGGTTGAGTCCTTGTACTGGGGTCAGTTGGAATTGGGCCTCACTCGAGTCGAAACCCATTTGGCGAGTGAGGGGATGGAGATTGAGTTGATGGACATTGATGGTCCTGACTTGCGGCTCCAGGCCAGAGGTCGCTGGGTCAATCTGCCAGAGGGACCCCCTCAGTCGGTGATGACCGGTCGTTTGAGCAGTCGTAACTTCAACAGACTCATTCAGGCCACCGGCTATCAGGCCGGTCTGCAGGCGCGGCAAGCCACCTTAGACTTCGACCTCAATTGGCCCGGCACGCCATTGGACTTCAATCTATTCCGGATCGAGGGTGGGCTGGACTTTGTGTTGCGCGGTGGCAATATCCCCCAAGCCTCTGCCGGTGCCGGACGCTTGTTGGGGCTGGTGAGTTTCAGCGCACTGCCTCGCCGTTTGATGTTGGATTTTAGAGACGTCTTCTCATCAGGATTCCAGTTTGATGGCATCGAGGGGCGCTTTGATATCAGCGAGGGGGAAGCAAAAACCGATGGGATCAGGATTGCCTCACCGGCTGCTGTCATCACCTTAACAGGCACCACGGACATGATCGCTCGAACTTATGATCAGTCGATTCTTGTGGAACCCGGTTTGGGCTCTACCTTGCCCGTGATTGGCGGATTGGCTGGTGGGCCAGTGGGGGCCGCTGCCGGCCTACTGCTTCGCTCGCTGCTTGATCAGCCGCTCAAAGGTGTCAGTGAGGCACGGTATTCGATCACGGGCCCTTGGTCTGAACCCATCATTGAGCTGGTCGATGCCCGCATTGCCCCCGAGGCCCCAGTTGAGCCTCTATCCGAATCGATGCCGGACGATGACTCGCAAGACAATGAGTCAGAGCAGAGCACTCAGCCACCGCCACCGGTTGAGTGACCTGAGCCATCACCACAGGGGTGATGGCTTACAGGATGTGACAGTCGATCTAAGCGACCAATAATCAGAATTCAACAAGCGGTCTTAGACTTCAGGTTCCTGGCGAATGCCCTCGACATCTAAGATGATCTCAACCTCGCGGGCGTCGGGACCTAGGTTGTAGTCGATACCAAAATCAGCCAGCGCAAAGCGCGTGGTGCCATGGAAACCGCGACGGTAATTGCCCCAAGGGTCTGGTCCAGTACCCACTTGCTCGACCTCAAAGCTCAGACTTTTGGTCACACCCATCAACGTGAAATCACCGGTCATGAGGTAGCGATCGCCTTCGATGTGTTCAAAGCCAGTGCTCACGAAACGTGCCTCGGGGTAAGTCTCAACGTCCAAGAAGTCCTCGTTTCTCAAGTGATTGTCGCGGCGTTCGTGGTTCGAATCGATGCTCGCCGTATCGATAACCACCTCGACCTGTGAGGCCGATGGGTTTTCAGGGTCAAAGCTGAACGTCCCTTCAAAGTCATTGAAGCGGCCGTACAGCCAAGAGTAGCCCAAATGTTTGATCTTGAATTGAATGAAAGCATGAGCGCCTGAGGTGTCGATGACGTACTGCTCGATCGTTGCACTGTCTGCATTTTCATCTTGGGCAAGAGCGGTGTTGAGACCGGTTAAGAAACAGGCGCCAATGAGTGCCATTTTGATCATTGTTTTCATGATGCGTTCTCCTCGATGGATACTTTGGTGAGACGATGCGATCAGGCACTGGGTGCCTCGCTTGCGGCGATTAAAGCTCAGTGGCCGAAAAGACGGCGTGAATGGGCACAAAGTCAGGGTGCAGGTTCCTGTAGCCGGAATTCACCACTCCGCCTCCGCACAATCGCATAAGCCCAACGGTAAGGCAGTTTGCGGGATAGAAAGGCCAAGAATCGGTTGACCCGTCCGGGCACCAGCATGACAGGGGCGTTGGGATGATCCAGCGCGGATAAGCTGATCGCCACCACCTCATCGGCGTTCATCCACATGTAGTCAGGCATTTGTGAGACCAGGTGTCGATTGCCAATGACATCGTGGAATTCAGATAGCGTGAAGCCAGGGCACAGGGCTTGGACTGTAATGCCTGTGGAGTGATTCTCCATGGCCAGCGATTCTGAGAATTTGATTAAGAAGGCTTTGGAGGCTGCATAGAGGGTGTGTCCAGATGAGCCTGCCACGATACCGGCGACTGAGGCCACATTGACAATGCGTCCTTGGTCGGCCTCGAGCATGCCAGGTAAGACCCGGTGGGTCAGCTCGGCCACTGCCGTGACCATCACTTGGATAAACCGAGCCTGGTCTTCCCAGCTGGCGGCGGTATAAAACCCGCCAACGGCAAAGCCGGCGTTGTTGATGAGCACATCTACCCAGAAACCCGAGTGTTCAATCGTCTCCACAATCATTTTCGGCGCGTCTGGGTCAGCCAAGTCGGCCGGAATCACCAGGCATTCCACCCCATGGTCTTTTTTCAGTTCGGCGGCGAGCTCATCGAGACGTTCGCGGCGACGGGCGGTCAGGGCGACGTGGTGGCCGGAGGCAGCCAGCTGGCGGGCGAACTCCGCGCCAATGCCTGCGGAGGCACCGGTGATCAATGCAATGGGTTGTTGGCTCATATCAGACACCTTGTCTTGGCTACTCGAAGTTCTTATCCTACCTTGCGAACCCACCAAAAGCGAAATGAATCTGATGAGCACACACAAGCGAGTTCCCTTAATTGCGGGCAATTGGAAGATGAATGGCGACACCGCCATGGCGCAGACACTCACCGGTGCAGTGGACGAGGGCATCTCCTCGCTCTCGGCTGAGGTGGTCTTGATTCCGCCCCATCCCTATCTAAGAGTCGTTAAAGAGGCGATCGATGATCGCCAGTCCCGTTTGGGCCTGGGGGCTCAGGATCTCAGTGTGCATGAGAAAGGCGCACACACCGGTGAGGTCAGCGGCGCCATGTTGATGGATTTGGGGTGCCGATACGTGTTGGTGGGCCATTCCGAGCGGCGAGCAGACCATCATGAGACCAATGAGGTGGTGGCAGCTAAGTTCGTGGCGGCGCAAAGAGCGGGTTTGACGCCGATTGTGTGCCTAGGAGAGACTCTGGCTGAGCGGGAGGCTGGTCAGACCGATGCGGTGGTGTTGGGGCAGCTCGATGCGGTGATTGCCGCAGCTGGCATTGAAAGCTTTGCCCAGGCCGTCATTGCCTATGAGCCCGTTTGGGCCATTGGGACCGGACAGACCGCCACACCCGAGCAGGCGCAGAGCGTTCATGCATCAATTCGAGCCCGAATTCGGGACAACAGTGATACAATAGGCGGTCAGGTCAGGGTGATCTATGGTGGCAGTGTCAAACCAGACAATGCACCAGAAATTCTGAGCTGCGAGGACATTGATGGCGGCCTGATTGGCGGCGCATCGCTGGAGGCATCCTCCTTTCTGGGGATCTGTCAGGCGGCGCTGTAATCGTTGATCTGGGCGCTTGGGCTGATGCCCTAAATGGGCGTTGGCTGATGATTTAATCGACCAAACAACAGTTTGGCTAAAGAAGCGAGTGAGCGAGAAAATGCTGTATACCGCATTGATTGTGATTCATATTCTGCTGGCGATCGGCCTTATTGCGGTCGTGCTGGTACAGCGTGGCCCGGGAGCCACCATGGGCGCGGCCTTTGGGGCGGGTGCTTCAGGTACGGTGTTTGGGTCGAAAGGCTCAGCGAGCTTTCTGGGGAAACTGACCGGTTGGGTCGGCGTCGCGTTCTTTCTAATCAGCTTATCGATGGCTGTGCTGCTGGCCAGAGCCGGTGGCTCAGCCAACAGCGCCGATGATTTGGGCGTGGCCGAGCAACTGGTGGAAACGCCAGAGCTGGTGATTCCGAGTGACGTGGTGATCGATGAGTTCCAAGAGGGTTCACAAGAGGGCTCAGATGAGACTTTTTTGGCGCCACCATCGGATGAGTCAGGTGTCGCCACAGAGGCTCCAGCAGTCGAGGCAAACGAACAAGAAGCACAACAACCTGATCCTCAGCCAGAACCTGAGCAAGATCCAGGCCAACAGGGGTCACAGTAGGGTCACAGAAAAGTAAGAAGCTTTAGATTAGCCGAAGTGGTGGAATTGGTAGACACGCTGTCTTGAGGGGGCAGTGGCGAAAGCCGTGCCGGTTCGAGTCCGGCCTTCGGCACCAACTGACATTGACATACATTTGGCCGCTTTTGGCCCAGAGAGTTTAGAAGACAAACGATGCTAACGGATTATTTTCCGATACTGGTGTTTTTGGGTGTAGGCATTGGAATGGGCTTGGTGCTGTTGGCCGCCGGCGGCATTCTCGGCCCGCGTAACCCTTCCGATGAGAAAAACTCAGCTTATGAGTGCGGCTTTGAAGCATTTGAAGACTCTCGGATGAAGTTTGATGTCCGCTTCTATCTGGTCGCGATCTTATTCATCATTTTCGATTTAGAAATTGCCTTTTTGTTTCCTTGGGCCGTCGCGCTTGACACCATCGGAATGACAGGCCTGGTGGCCATGGGCATTTTTCTTTTGATACTCGTCATTGGCTTCATTTACGAATGGAAAAAGGGCGCTTTGGAATGGGAATAAGTACGCTCCTCCATAATCCGACGGTGGAAGGTGAGGTCGATGACATTCTTCGACCGAGTGGCGACAATCCTTTGCTCGAAAAGGGGTTTGTGACCACCAGTGCCGATGCGCTGATCAACTGGGCGCGGACGGGCAGCATGTGGCCCATGACCTTTGGTTTGGCTTGCTGTGCCGTGGAGATGATGCACTCGGCAGCGTCTCGTTACGACATCGACCGCTTCGGCATGGTTTTTCGGCCCTCTCCCAGACAATCGGATGTCATGATTGTTGCGGGTACCTTGGTCAACAAAATGGCGCCTGCACTTCGGAAAGTCTATGACCAGATGCCCGATCCAAAGTGGGTCATCTCCATGGGGTCATGTGCCAACGGAGGTGGGTATTATCACTACTCCTATGCGGTGACCCGCGGCTGTGACCGCATCGTGCCAGTCGATATCTATGTGCCAGGATGTCCGCCCACTGCTGAGGCTTTGGTTTATGGCATCTTGCAGTTGCAAAAGAAAATTCGTCGAACCAACACCATCGCACGCTCATGAGCGCTTTCTCCGCAAACATCCAAGTGCTCGTTGAGCACCTCGATCATATTTTTGGCGAGAAGATCGACAGCTACAGCGAGCACCGTGGTCAGCTGACGGCGGTGGTGTCACCTGAGCGGTGGCTGGAAGTCGCTTGGCAACTCAAAGATGAGCCCAGTTTGTGTTTTGAGCAGCTCATTGATTTGAGCGGTGTGGACTATCTGGGCTATGGCGATGATGAATGGGAGACCGCCGAGGCGACCGGAGAGGGATTCTCTAGAGGCGTTGATGCACTGGGGCCTGGGCGTTTTAACTGGTCTGAGAGACCTGAAGCCGAGCGGGTGGAGAACCGCTTTGCCGTGGTGGTGCAGCTGCTGAGCCTAAAACACAACCGAAGGCTTCGACTGAAATGCTTTGCCCCCAATGAAGCCATGCCAGTGATCCCCTCTTTGATCGAGGTGTGGAATTCAGCCAATTGGTATGAGCGCGAGGTGTTTGATCTATTCGGCATTCTCTTCGAAGGCCACCCAGATCTGCGTCGCATTTTGACCGATTACGGTTTTATTGGGCATCCCTTTAGAAAAGACTTTCCACTCATTGGCAATGTCACCGTCCGCTATGACGAGGAAAAGGGCCGGGTGGTTTATGAGCCGGTTGAAATTGAGCCCAGAGTGCTCGTGCCCCGTGTGATTCGGCATGACTCGCGCTATGTGGATGAGAAATTAGAAGGCAAGTCTGGCAAAGAAGGGCGGGCAGAGGCATGAGTGAGATTCGAAACTTCACAATGAACTTTGGCCCGCAGCACCCCGCGGCTCATGGGGTCCTTCGTTTGATCCTAGAGCTCAATGGCGAGGTGGTGGAGCGTGCCGACCCGCACGTTGGCCTGTTGCACCGAGCCACTGAAAAGCTCGCTGAATCCAAGCCCTACAATCAGTCCATTGGTTACATGGACCGCCTCGACTATGTCTCGATGATGTGTAACGAGCATGCTTATGTCATGGCGATCGAGCAACTCATGGGCATTGAGGCGCCAGAGCGCGCGCAGTATATCCGTACGCTCTTTGATGAGATCACCCGCATTCTCAACCATTTAATGTGGCTGGGTTCGAATGCACTCGATCTGGGTGCCATGTCGGTCTTTTTGTATGCTTTTAGAGAGCGCGAGAATCTGATGGATTGCTATGAGGCGGTCTCTGGCGCGCGCATGCATGCCACCTACTACCGGCCTGGCGGGGTCTATCGTGACCTCCCAGACCACATGCCCAAAGTCGCTGAGAGTCAGTGGCGGAAGGGTAAAGATCTCGAACGGATGAATCGCTGGCGGGGCGGTTCCTTGCTCGATTTCATTGAGCAGTTCAGTGAGGATTTTTATCACAAGGTCGATGATTATGAGACCTTGCTCACCGATAACCGGATCTGGAAGCAGCGAACCGTAGGGATCGGTGCGGTGTCGGCCGAGCGTGCTCTCCAGCTCGGGTTCACCGGTCCGATGTTGCGTGGCAGTGGGGTTGAGTGGGACCTGCGTAAAAAACGGCCCTATGCCGCCTACGAGCACATGGATTTTGATATTCCAGTCGGCGCCAATGGTGATTGTTATGACCGCTACTTGGTCCGGATTGAAGAAATGCGCCAATCCAACCGCATCATTGGGCAGTGCGTTGAGTGGTTAAGAAACAACCCAGGGCCGGTGATGCTCAGAAACTTCAAGGTCTCTCCGCCAACGCGCGAAGAAATGAAAGATGACATGGAAGCCTTGATTCATCACTTCAAGCTCTTCACGGAAGGCTACTGTGTGCCAGAAGGTGAAACGTATGCCGCGGTGGAAGCGCCCAAAGGTGAGTTTGGGTGTTACATGGTCTCTGATGGTGCCAACAAACCATTTCGTGTCCATCTAAGAGCGCCGGGCTTTGCCCATTTGTCTGCCATGAATGAGATGGCCAAAGGGCACATGCTGGCGGACATTGCGGCACTGATTGCGACACAAGATATCGTTTTCGGGGAGATAGACCGATGAGCATTGAAGCGACCCTTTCGCCGGTGGTCGGGAAAGCCGATCTTCTCAGTGACGAGACCAAAGCCGCCATTGATCAGTGGTTGGCTCGTTTCCCCGAAGGTCCAGAGGGGCGGCGGTCTGCCATCATCCAGTCGCTGGTGGCTGCTCAGCACCAGAACCATGGCTGGGTGAGCTCGGAGCTGATGGATGCCGTGGCCGATTACTTGGATGTCCCGCAGGTGTGGGTCTATGAGGTGGCCAACTTTTATTCCATGATTGAGACCGAGCCGGTTGGTCGTCACTCCATTTCCATTTGCACCAACATCTCTTGCATGTTGTGTGGGGCTGACAAAGTGGTCAGTCATGTGGAGAACAAGCTTGGCATTAAGATGGGTGAGACCACGCCCGATGGACGCATCTTTCTCAAGGTAGAAGAAGAGTGTGTGGCGGCGTGCGTGGGCGCGCCCATGATGATTGTTGATGGGCATTACCATGAACATCTCACGCCGGAAAAAATCGATGACATCCTGGATGGATTGGAGTGATTGCAGATGAGTGATCATCACGTCGTATTAGGAGATCTGGGCGAAAACAGCTGGACGCTTGAGTCTTACAGAAAGCGCGGTGGCTGGCAGGCTTGGGAGAAAATCCTGAAAGAAAAAACCCCGCCTGAGACGATCATTGAAACAGTCAAAAACTCAGCCCTTCGTGGTCGAGGGGGTGCGGGCTTCCCAACCGGTTTGAAGTGGTCGTTTATGCCCCGGTCGGCACCTGGCCAAAAATATCTCTTGTGCAACTCCGATGAGTCCGAGCCAGGGACTTGTCATGACCGAGACATCTTGCGATTCAATCCGCATGCCGTTTTAGAAGGCATGGCCATTGGCTGTTACGCCATGGGGGCAAGCGCAGGCTATAACTACCTCCGGGGCGAATTCCATCACGAGCCGTTTGAGCGGATTGAGGCGGCCCTGAAAGAGGCTTACGAAGCCGGACTGTTGGGTCGCGACATCCAAGGATCTGGCATCGATGTGGATCTGTTCAATGTTTTAGGTGCCGGTGCTTATATATGTGGTGAAGAGACCGCATTGATGGAGTCTTTGGAGGGCAAAAAAGGCCAGCCACGATTCAAGCCACCGTTCCCAGCCAATTTTGGCTTATATGGCAAGCCCACCACGATCAATAACACCGAAACGCTCGCTTCTGTGCCAGCGATTATGCGCAATGGTGCCGAATGGTTCTTGGATATCGGCAAACCCAACAATGGTGGTCCAAAAGTCTTCTCTGTCTCAGGCCACGTCGCTCGACCAGGCAACTTTGAAATTCCACTGGGCACCCCATTCGCTGATCTTTTGGAAATGGCCGGTGGTATGCGAAACGGCCATGCTTTAAAAGGCGTGATTCCAGGTGGGTCATCAATGCCGGTGATTCCAGCTGAGATTATGAAAGACATCACCATGGACTATGACGCCTTGCAAAAAGCCGGTTCAGGTTTGGGCTCAGGCGCTGTCATCGTAATGGATGAGACCACTTGTATGGTCAATGCCTGCACCCGAATCGCGCGCTTTTACTATGCAGAGTCTTGCGGACAATGCACGCCATGCCGTGAGGGCACAGGTTGGATGTATCGCCTGTTACAAAAAATCATGGCGGGTAAAGCCAAGCCCAGTGACTTGGACCTCTTAGAGTCGGCCGCCGGGCAGATCGAGGGGCATACCATTTGTGCCTTCGGTGAGGCGGCTGCGTGGCCAGTGCAAGGTTTCTTGCGGCATTTTAGGCATGAGTTTGAGTATTTCATCGAGCATGGTCGCTCCATGGTCGAAACCCCAGTGGGTGAGGCAGCGTAAGTTATGGCGACGGTGGAAAAACAAGACGTGCAAATGGTCACACTTGAGATCGACGGCCAGTCGGTGAGTGTGCCTGCTGGTTCGATGATCATTGAAGCATCTGATCAGATCGGAATTGACATCCCCCGCTTTTGTTATCACCGCAAACTCTCGATTGCCGCCAACTGTCGCATGTGCTTGGTGGATGTGGAAAAAGCACCCAAGCCACTGCCAGCTTGCGCCACACCCGTGGCCGATGGCATGCGCGTTTTCACAGAATCCCGTCGTGCTGTGGATGCACAACGCGGAGTGATGGAGTTTTTGTTGATTAATCACCCCCTTGATTGCCCAATTTGTGATCAGGGTGGTGAGTGTGAGCTGCAAGACTTGGCCATGGGCTATGGCCGCTCGGTGTCAAGATTCACTGAAAGAAAGCGGGTGGTCAAAGACAAAAACCTAGGGTCACTGGTGGCCACCGACATGACTCGGTGCATTCACTGCACCCGCTGCGTTCGGTTCTTAGAAGAGATTGCCGGCACAACGGAGCTTGGTGGGATTGGGCGCGGTGAGCATACTGAGATTTCCACTTTCGTTGAGCGCAACATCAATTCAGAGTTGTCGGGCAACATCATCGATCTGTGTCCTGTGGGTGCGCTCACCAACAAGCCTTTCAGGTTCTCAGCCAGACCCTGGGAGATGCGCGCCAAGCCCGCGGTCGCTGGCCATGACAATGTTGGGTCCAATCAGTTTTATCACGTGCGTGGCAAGCAGATCATGCGCAGTGTGCCCAAAGACAATGAGCGCGTGAACGAGTGTTGGTTGTCTGACCGCGACCGCTACAGCCACTTCGGCTTGGCTTCAGAAGATGCGCTGCACACACCAAAAATAAAAGTCGATGGCACTTGGACCGATGCCAGTTGGTCTGAAGCGCTGGCGGTGGCCACCGAGCTGATATCCACCACGACACAAGACGATCCCAGTCAGCTGGGTGTCTTGGCATCACCCCGTGCGACCAATCAAGAACATTTTCTTCTACAAAAACTCGCGCGTGCTTTGGGCTCGGAGAACATTGACCACCGCTTGCGAGTGAGTGATTTCAGTGACCCGAAAGTGGGCCGTGCACGAATGGATATGGCCAGCGCTGATTGGGTATCAGCCGATGCCATTTTCTTGGTGGGCAGCAACATTCGTCATGATCAGCCCATCTTGGGTCATCGCGTGCGGACCGCTTGGCGTCAATCAGGTGCTGAGATCATGGATTTAAACCCGGTGGCTTATGAGTGCCATTTTGAGCTCAGCCAGCGCTTAATCACCCCACCACAACAGATGGTCGGCACCTTGGCTGGATTGGCAGTTGTAGCCGCCAAGCAGGCAAACAAAGACCTACCTACTTGGATTGCCCAGCAGTCTTCGGATGTGGCTGAGCATCAAAAAGCAGCGATTGAGCACGTGGTTGGATCCCTCAAAGCGGCCAATCGAGGGTTGATCGTGCTCGGCGATGGTGGTCTTTATCATCCACAAGCCGGTCTGATGCGAGCGCTCTTAGATTGGGTGTCTGAGGCACTCGAGGTGTCTTTGTGCGTGTTGGGTGGTCCAGCCAATGCCCAAGGCGCTCATCAGATGGGTGCCGTGCCAGGCCCAGGCGGGTTGCATGCGAAAGCCATGCTTGAAAAACCGTTGCAGTCATATCTCGTCTATGACTTCGAGCCGGGATCTGATACTGCCGATTCTGGACGTGCGATGCAAACGCTTGGAGAGGCCAGTGGCGTCGTGGCCATTACCGCATTTGCCAGTGAACAACTGCTCTCCGTTGCCGATGTCTTGTTGCCACTGGCCTCGGTGCCACAGGTTGAGGGCAGCTACATCAATGTAGATGGGATGGAGCAGTCTTTTGAGGCTGCAGTGTCACCGGCAGGAGAAGCTCGGCCAGGTTGGAAAATTCTTCGCCGCTTAGGCGCCGATCTGGGCCTGGGCGGTTTTGATTTCATTGACCTTCAGGCCATTGACCAAGACATTGCCCAGAATGCCGATCAAATCCAAGAGAGTGGCCGAGTGAACCCAGAAAATTTGGGATCGGCTGCTGATCCAATGAAAGCTGACAGCTTAGTGCGGATCGGTGATGTCCCGATCTACCACTGCGATGCCTTGGTGCGACGCTCAAAACCGCTACAAGACAGCGACCATGCGAGAGCGCCGATCGTGAGAGTTCATCCTGAGACCGCTAGTCGGCTGAATTTGGTCTCTGGCCAAGCCGTTGAGGTGTCTCAAAACGGGCAAAGCCGGGTCTTTGAGTGGGCCGCCGATGAACGCATTGCGCCCAATGCCGTGTGGTTACCCAGCGCTCAGCCTGAGGTCGTTGGTCTGGGTGCAAATTATGGTGCCATTGACATTCAGGGGTGCCAACAGTGATTGAGCAACTCACCACGCTGGTTTGGACCGTGATTAAGATCATGGCCATTGTGTTGCCAGTGACCATCGGCGTGGCCTATTTCACCTATTTCGAGCGCAAAGTCATTGGCTATATGCAGGCACGCCGTGGTCCGAACCGAGTGGGTCCACTGGGTCTGCTCCAGCCCTTTGCTGATGTCTTTAAGATGTTGTTCAAAGAACTCATCTTGCCAGCCAATGCCAATCGGTTTTTGTTTTTGCTCGCACCCGTGTTGGCGCTAGCGCCTGCCTTGACTGCCTGGGCTGTTGTGCCTTTTGATGATTGGCTCGTACTGGCCGATATCGATGCTGGACTGTTGTTTGTGTTGGCCATGACTTCGATGGGGGTCTATGGCATTTTGATTGGTGGTTGGGCATCGAACTCAAAATACGCCCTGCTGGGCGGACTGCGTTCAGCGGCGCAAACGGTGAGCTATGAGATTGCCATGGGCTTTGCCTTGGTCGGCGTGGTGGTGTTGGCCGGCACGCTCAATCTAACTGGCGTGGTGATGGCCCAATCCGGTGGTTTCTTGAGCTGGTTTTGGTTACCGCTATTGCCGATGTTCGTGATTTATTTCATCTCAGGTGTGGCAGAAACCAACCGGGCACCGTTTGATGTGGCCGAGGGTGAGTCAGAGATCGTGGCGGGTTTCCACGTTGAATACTCAGGCGCTGCTTTCGCCGTGTTCTTCTTGGCCGAATACGCCAATATGATTCTGATTTCTGCTTTGGCCTCGCTGTTGTTCTTAGGCGGTTGGCTATCGCCTTTCGAGGGTGCACCTGTGCTGGGCGATACTTGGCTGGGTGTGTCTGGGATCCACTGGTTTTTGATGAAAACCGCGGTGTTTTGTTTCTTGTATCTATGGTTTCGGGCGACTTTCCCCCGCTATCGCTATGACCAAATCATGCGCTTGGGTTGGAAGGTCTTCATTCCCATCACCATCGTTTGGGTGATGGTGGCGGGTGCACTGCGCGTGGCTGGGTTTTACGGCTAAGGGATAAATTGTCGAGATGATGCATACGGTGACTCAATACCTCAAGTCTTTGATGCTGCTCGAGCTTCTCAAAGGGCTGAGTGTGACTTTTCGTATCTGGCGGACGCCCAAAGAAACGCTGAATTACCCAGAGGAGAAGACGCCGAAGTCACCGCGATTTAGAGGCTTGCACGCTTTGCGTCGTTATCCCAATGGTGAAGAGCGCTGCATTGCTTGTAAGTTGTGCGAGGCTGTTTGTCCTGCCTTGGCCATCACGATTGATTCCCATCAACGAGAAGATGGCACGCGGCGGACCACACGCTACGACATTGATTTGTTTAAGTGTATCTACTGTGGTTTCTGTGAAGAGTCTTGCCCAGTAGATTCCATTGTTGAGACCGATATCAGTGAATATCACTTCGAGAATCGTG
>CAJXNU010000048.1 GCA_913057255.1 uncultured Wenzhouxiangella sp. | reverse complement strand
GCCCTCAACGGCGATCATGCTCGCCGTGCCAGCGACCTTGGCCGGATGTCAAAACATTGTCCTTGCCACCCCGCCGGGCCCCGATGGTTTGGCTGATCCGGCGGTGTTGTTCATCGCCAAGCGATTGAGGATCAAGCAAGTCTTGGTGGCTGGCGGCGCCCAAGCCATTGCCGCCATGGCCTATGGCACCGAAACCGTGCCCAAAGTCGACAAGCTCTTTGGACCGGGCAATCGCTTCGTCACTGAAGCCAAACGTCAGGCCTCACTCACGCTCGATGGCGCTGCCATGGACATGCCGGCGGGGCCATCTGAGGTGATGGTGGTGGCCGATGAGAGCGCTCAGGCTGACTTTGTAGCGGCCGATTTGCTCTCGCAGGCCGAACACGGAACGGATTCTCAGGTGGTCTTGCTCACCACCCAGCAAAAAACGGCTGAGGCCGTGATTTCTGCCATTGAGCGCTTATTGCCTTCTTTGTCCCGCGCCGCCATTGCCGAGCAATCGCTCGACCATGCCCGAGCGTTGGTGGTTGACAGAATCGATACTGCTTTGGCCATTGCCAATCGCTACGCGCCCGAGCACTTGATCTTAGCCAGCGATCAGGCGGCCAACTGGGTTCAAGGGATTGAGACCGCCGGGTCGGTGTTTGTTGGTCACTACACCCCAGAGGCCTTGGGAGATTACATCTCAGGCACCAACCACGTCTTGCCCACCGGCGGTTGGGCCAGAGTCTATGCCGGTTTGTCGGTGAGCGATTTCATGCGGCGGATGACGGTACAACAAGCCACGCCAGAAGGCATTCAAAATCTCGGGCCCAAAGCGGGGCGCTTAGCGAGCCATGAGGGTTTAGGAGCCCATAAGCTAGCAATTGATGTGCGACTCGATGCGCTGAGCCAAATAGCTTCTGAAGAAAAAGCGGCGGCGACCAAGCCATGAGCGTGGAGCCCATGGACTCGCAAGCGCTCAAGCTCGAAGACTGGGTTCGGCCCGAGCTTAGAGACTTAAAGCCGTATGCATCGGCCAGAGCCTTGCATGGAGATTCTTCCGCCGTGGTGGCGCTCAATGCCAATGAAAATCCTTGGCCATCGGATCCAGCCATGCCACTCAATCGCTATCCTGACCCGCAACCACAGGCATTGGTCGATGCCTTAGCTGAGCACTTCGGTGTGGATCCGGCCTCGTTGCTGATCACCCGCGGATCAGACGAGGGCATTGATTTGTTGATGCGCTTATTGATCCGGCCCGGCACAGATTCCATCATGGTCCAGCCGCCTTGCTTTGGCATGTATGCCCTGTATGCTCAAATCCAGGGGGCCAAAGTCATCGAGGTGCCTTTGGTCAAAGGGCGAGGGCAGTGGACCACCGATTGGCCGGCGACACAAAAAGCCGATGCCTGTCGTCTTTATTTTTTCTGTACCCCAAATAACCCAACAGGCCATGAGATCCCTGCCGTTGAGTTGCTGGCCTTTGCCAAACAAGTCGAGAACCATGGGTTGGTGGTGGTGGATGAAGCCTATGCTGAGTTCAGTGAGGCGGCATCACTGATTCCGATGATCGCTCACCAACCCAACCTCGTGGTGCTCCGCACCTTATCAAAAGCATTTGGGCTGGCAGGTGCACGATTGGGCTGTGTGATGGCCGACCCTGATGTCGTTGATTGGCTCAAACGCATCATTGCGCCTTATCCATTGCCCACGCCATCGGTGGATGCGGCGCTTCGTGCGTTGGAGGCCGATGCGCTGGGGGAGCAACGCGCACAAATTGAGCGCATCCTCGCCAACAAGCAATCGTTTGTAGAGAAACTGCCTCAATGGGGATTTGTTAAAACCATTTGGCCAGGGCAGGCGAACTTTGTGTTGGTCGAAGTCGATGATGCAGACGCGTTAATGACACACTGCCTCCAATCAGGCGTAGTACTTCGCAATCAATCACACCAATCCAAGCTAAACAACTGCATTCGCATCACCATCGGCAGCAATGACGAGATGAACCGCTTGGTCGAGTGCTTCAACCAATTTCAACCCACTCAAGCTTAAGGCGCTCATCGCATGGCATTAAAAAAAATATTGTTCATAGACCGAGACGGGACGTTGATTGCAGAGCCACCCGATGAGCAAATCGATTCCTATGAAAAGTTCAAACTGATCGATGGGGTCATTGACGCGCTACTGCAGCTCAAAAAAGCCGGATTTCGTTTTGTGATGGTCAGCAATCAAGATGGTTTGGGCACCGAGTCTTTTCCAGAGGCCGACTTCATTGGCCCTCAAAACCTGCTCTTAGACATTTTGAGCTCACAAGGCATCGAGTTTGATGCCATCCACATCGACCGCTCGTTTCCCAAAGACCATGCACCCACCCGAAAACCCGGGGTCGGGATGTTGCTCGACTACATCAAAGACCCTCATTTGGATCGTATCCAATCGGCGGTGATTGGTGATCGCCAGACCGATTTAGAGATGGCGGCCAACATGGGCATTCAAGGCTTTTTGTTGGATGATCAATTGGGGTGGAAAGACATTGTCCAAGCCTTGATCCACCAGCCCCGCGTTGGTGAGATCGAGCGAATCACCAATGAAACCCACATTCAGGTGAGGGTGGACTTGGATTCAATAAGCACTCCCCAGGTCAGCACCGGCATTGGTTTTTTCGATCACATGCTCGATCAGTTGGCCGCTCACGGTGGGTTTGGTCTGTCAATTAACGCCACAGGCGATATCCACATTGACGAGCACCACACCGTCGAAGACACCGGGCTTGCTTTGGGGCAGGCGCTGGATCAAGCGCTGGGTGATCGTCGTGGGATCGGGCGCTATGGGTTCACAACGCCAATGGATGAGTCCATTGCCACAGCGGCGGTTGATCTTTCCGGTCGACCAGCGTTTGTGTTTAAAGGGGCGTTTCATCGAGACCAAGTCGGTGAGCTCTCCACGGAAATGGTCAAGCACTTTTTTCAATCGCTCTCACAAACACTGAGAGCCGCGATTCATTTAAGTGTTGAAGGTGATAACACGCACCACCAAGTCGAGGCCTGCTTCAAGGCTGTCGGGCGGGCACTTAGACCCGCGCTCCAAAAAGGTGGGGATGAACTGCCCTCAACCAAAGGGGTGCTTTAGGCTATGTCGGTCGCCGTCATTGACTCAGGAGGCGCCAATCTCGGTTCGGTGCTGCAGTCTTTGGGTCGTTTGGGTGTTGAAGCGACACTCACTCAGGAAGCTGAGGTCATCAAAACCGCCGATCGTGTGATCTTGCCCGGGGTGGGCACGGCCAAAGCGGCGATGGCGACCTTGGTATCTAAAAACCTGGTGTCTGTCATTCAGCAACTCACCCAACCCGTGTTGGGCATTTGTTTGGGGTTACAGCTTTTATATGAAAGCTCAGAAGAAGGCGAGGGCATCACGCCTTGTTTGGGGGTGATTGAAGGGCGCATTAAGCGCTTAGAAGAATCCCCCAAAATTCGCTTGCCACACATGGGCTGGAACCAGCTCCAGTGGATAAAAGACGATCCGATTCGGCAAGAAGGCAGTGACGAGGACTGGTTTTATTTCGTGCACAGCTTCGGCATCGATGGCCAACACCCCTCCGTGGTCGCTACCAGTGACCATGGTGGCTTGTTTGGTGCGGTCATCCGTCGCAACAACTTCCTGGCCTGTCAGTTTCATCCAGAAAAATCCGCTGGCGCTGGTCAACGTTTGATTGAAAGGTTTTTAGCCTCATGATCCTCATCCCTGCCATCGATCTCATCAATGGCCGCGTGGTGCGGCTTGCTCAAGGTGACTACAACCGCCAAACGGACTACGGCGACGATGCCATTGCTCGGGCACTGGCTTATGAAAAAGCCGGTGCGCAGTGTCTGCATGTGGTGGATTTAGACAGCGCCAAAGGCGGGGGTGATGCCAATTTGAGTTTGATTGGCCAGCTGTGTGACGCGTTATCCATACCGGTGCAAACCGGCGGTGGCGTGAGAAGCGCCGATGATGTAGAAAAACGTCTCAACGCGGGCGTGGCTCGCGTGGTGGTTGGCAGCGTGTGTATCAAAAATCCGCTGACGTTTGCCCAATGGGTCAATGCCTTCGGGCCCGATCACATGGTGGCGGGGCTCGATGTCAAAGCCAACGCTGAAGGGCAATGGATTCCACAAGCCTCGGGCTGGCTAGAACCTGGCACCTTAGACCTCAATGGCTTGCTCGATTTGTTGATCCCCTCTGGTTTGGTGCATGTCCTATGCACCGACATTGCTCGCGACGGTCTCATGCAAGGCGCATCGACGGCCTTGTATCAGCACTTGGTTTCAACCTATCCCAACCTTCAGATTCAAGCATCGGGTGGCATTGGCACCAGCAAGGACTTGGACGCGGTGGCTGAGACAAACGTCAGTGGCTGTATTGTTGGCCGAGCCTTATTAGAAGGCGCCATCCCGTTGGATGATATCGCGCGCTTTGGCGCGAGGAGTCACTAATGGTCGCTGTTCGCATCATTCCATGTTTGGATGTCAAAGACGGGCAGGTGGTCAAAGGGGTTCGCTTTAAAGACCATCGCACCATGGGCGATATTGTCGAGCTGGCTGAGCGCTATCGAGACCAAGGCGCCGATGAGCTGGTGTTCTATGACATCACCGCGAGCCCTGAGAAAAGAAGCGTCGATCTTATCTGGGTGGAACGGGTCGCGGCTGCGATTGATATTCCTTTTTGTGTCGCTGGCGGCATTCGAACCGTGGATTCGGCGCGCGCTGTGCTACGTGCCGGTGCTGATAAGATTTCAGTCAACTCGCCAGCGCTTGAAGACCCCAGCCTCATTGCTCGATTGGTCGATGCCTTGGGCTCGCAATGCATTGTGGTGGGGATTGATTCGATCTCAGACAACGGTCAGTGGTGGGTTCGCCAAAACACGGGCCACCCCGAGGCGATGACCAACCCCAATCGCCTCACCGCTGATTGGCTCTTGGAAGTCCAAACTTTAGGGGCAGGGGAGATTGTTCTCAATTGCATGGATGCCGATGGTGTGCGCTCAGGTTATGACCTCGACCAACTCAAAGCCATGCGATCACTGTGTCATGTGCCTTTAATTGCCTCCGGTGGGGCGGGCGAGGCGGCACACTTTGTGGATGTGTTCCAACAAGCTGATGTTGATGGTGCTTTGGCTGCCACGATATTCCATGCCAATACACTGCCCATTCCCGTGTTGAAAGAACAGCTCATCCAAGAAGGTGTGCCTGTCCGCCCCACTGCTTTATTAGATAAGGAATCGTTATGAAGACCTCAGCCATTTTAGACGGCATTGACTGGGCCAAAAACGACGGTCTTGTGCCTGCGATTGTGCAAGATGCACTCACCGGCCAAGTGTTGATGTTGGGCTACATGAACGAGGCCTCACTTAAGCACACCATCGAGACTCAACAAGTGACGTTTTTCTCAAGAAGCAAACAACGGCTCTGGACGAAAGGGGAGAGCTCGGGCAACACCTTGTCACTGGTGGACATTGCCATCGACTGCGATGGCGATACTTTGCTGATGCTTGCTCAGCCCGCCGGTCCAGTTTGCCATTTGATGACGCCCACGTGTTTTGGGGTGGGTGCGCCCCAAGGCTCAATCCTGCAACGACTCGCCGAGGTCATTGAGCAGCGATCCAGCGAAGACGGCGATGAAAGCTACACCCGATCCTTACTGGCTTCTGGTGTGCAGCGCTGTGCACAAAAAGTCGGCGAGGAGGGTGTAGAAGTCGCCTTGGCCGCCACCTCAGGGGATGCCAAGGCACTGGCTGAAGAATCGGCGGATCTCTTGTATCACCTGTTGGTCACCTTAAAAGCGACCAACACCGATCTGCGTGATGTCTTAAAGGTGCTCGACGAACGACACCGGGGACCTCAGTCCGACTGAGTCAAAGAAGCCCAAGCCGCTAAGGCATCGGCCACACCGGCTTCATAAAACTGACGGCCGTGATCTAGGGTCGCCAGTTGCGGTTTGGAGCCGATACGCCCATCAGCAAACTGTTCTCTGTAGTGGAAAGCATCTCTGATCTCACCAAAAGGTGCTTGCTCAGGCTCCACTGGAACGTCTCGAATTTGATCCGGATACGCGTGCCAAGTCAGCGCGATCTCAGAAGGCGTGGCGTGCCAGCCATCGGCCTCTCCATAGAGCTCGTTGATCAGGGCTCGGACCTTGGGGCCTTGGAACCAATTCACCAGCTTCATGGATAGCTCGCTGGCTTGCCGGTCTAGGCTGTGCTCTGCCCAAATTTCGGCAAACGCGGTCTCGGTGGTGTGAATGTTGCCGCCGTGGCCATTTAAAAACATAAACTGCCTAAACCCGTGGCCTTTGAGCGAGGTGATGACATCTTTAATCACCGCCATCAAGGTGCTGGGTTTTAGGGTGATGGTGCCAGGAAACGCCAAGTGATGCTGTGCCATGCCAATGGAAAGTGTCGGCCCAATTAAAATGCCTTGTTCACTCAAGCCCTCAGCAATCGCCTCAGGACAAATGGCGTCGGTACCAATCAGTCCCGTGGGCCCGTGTTGTTCAGTTGAGCCGATGGGGATAACGATGCCTTTTGAGTGTTGTAAATAGGCTTCGACTTCTGGCCAAGTGGCGTGTTGCAGTTTCATAATCAATCTCTCATTAGTTGATGCGGCACCCACGAGATTAAGCGTGATGCTGGATGATCTCTATGGAATAGTGCTAATTTTTATTCGCTAATCTTTTCACAAACCCAAACCACCGGCGAGTCTGTTGTGTGTACTCTGCAAAGGCTGGGCCAAACTGCTGGCTCAACACCTTTTCCTCTGGTCGAATCTGAAATCTATCTAGATACCACAGCAAGCCAACACTCAGTACCAGGCCCCATCCGGAGACCCATGCCAATGAAAGCCCAGCAGTCAAACACACCATGCCCAGATACATTGGGTTTCTAGAGTAGCGAAACACGCCCTTCTTCACTAAGGCTCTCACACCATCGATTTGGATTGGGCTCAGCGTGGTCCTGTGTTGGCGAAAGGTCCAGGCGGCCACCAACATGATCACCAAGCCCGAACAAGCCAGAGCATACCCCGCCCAACCAACAATCGGTAAGGTTCGGTCAAATGCATGCAAAGCTCCACCACGAAAAATGAAAGCGATGATCACCACCACTCCCGTCAGCAGCAAGGGTGGAACAGGATTTTTAAAAGACTGGGGATTCAATGGTATGCCCTACGCGTCAGCGGAACACCGTGGTTTGGTTTTTCTAAAAACAATGGTTTTCAAGATCAACCCATTGATCGCAGCCCCAATCAAACAATAGATCAGGTCTTGCCTATCGAAAGTGGCAGGTAACCAAATTTGCAAGACCTCATACCCTGCCATAGCCAAGACGGGGACTAAGAAAAAGAATATCTGTGGCGGAGGCTCGGGAACCGAGTCGCGCCATTCTCTCAGCACCATCAGGCAAGCAATCCCCAAAATCGCGGTAATCTGCGTGAAGGAATCGGCCAGTCCCCAGTCATTCCAGCCAAAGGCCTTGACCCAATCACGATAGACCAGATCCAACCACAGATGAACGCCGACAATGATCGGCAAAAGAAACAACGCGCGGCGACGAACCGTGGGTCGATGCAGATCACCTACTTTTGGATGATCATTGACCGGCTCCGTCACTCGACCACCTCTTGACTCGGGTGCCAGGCCTCTAACTCCACCAATAACTCACGACGGCAAATATCACCCTGCACACCCATCAGTTGAACGGCTGGCCAGCGGTGATGAATGGCTGCACAGACGCTGTCCCAATCGTTGGGATTTCGGAGATAAACTCGCACCATGGTGTGTTGACCCCAATCTAAAAAACCACCGCTAGATGTAGCGCTGGCTTCCTCTAGGATACGCTCCACGTTGATCATGGCTTCTTCGGTTTGTGCAAGCACATCATTGGGATGGGCAGAGGCATGGCCGACGACAGCGGCTGTTCCAGAAATCATCAAGCCCAACCCGTCTGAAGCATCGCGCCCATTCAATGACGCGATGGTCGCGCGGGCAAACGCCGGAGAGACAGGTCCATACTCTCGGGGATACTGCCAGGCACTCACCTGACGAGGGTTTTCAATCGACTCGCCAGCAATCCGGCCAAACAGACCCACCAAGCGAAAGGTCTCATCGTGGCAACCGATGGCGGTGGCGGCACACATTTGATGATCAGCCAAGTTCAGCTGTCTCAAAGCCTCAGCCCGTCCCACACAAAAGCGCCGATAGCGCTCTTGGTCCCCTGAGCCTTCATTAATGCCCGGAATGAACTGCCAAATCCTAAGCGCGGATGGAAACCCTTGTTCTTTGGCTTGAGAAAACAGCGCCAGATACGCCTCTTCCACGACAGGGGCGGGGTCTTGATCAATGGGATCATTGAGCCTGATGTCAACAAAGGAAAACTGGTCGCTCGGTCCACACCAACACTCTTGATGAACCACTCCGCCCAGGTCAATCAAACCCATGGAGGCCGCATCAAACGACGCCAGAGTATCTGCGTCGGCACACGCGTTGGCTTTGACGTGGAGCAATGAGGGCTGGGTCATAGCCCTCTATTTTAGCGACTGAGGCTGACCGATAGGGTCATGCATTCGACATATTCAAAGCCTTTGGTTGGTGCATACTATAGATGTTGTTTTGATCTCCTTGGAGTGCCCATGATGTTGCAACGAATCGCCCTAACTTTGATGCTTGTTGGTCTATTGGCGGCTTGTCAGCCGGCAAATGATGCGGAGATGGCTACAGATGCCACGACAGACGAACGAAAAACCGTCATTTTGATCTCGATCGATGGGTTCCGCTACGACTACTTTGATCTAGGCGACACGCCGGCACTGCAGCGGCTAGTCGATGGTGGCGTTCGAGTCGATAGCCTGCACCATGCCTTCCCCACCAAGACCTTCCCGACTCATTACACCGTTGTGACCGGTAAACATCCTGGACATCATGGCTTGGTGGCCAACTCCATGTGGGATCCTGATCGCGATGCGCGTTTTTCACTGGGCAACCGCGAAGCGGTGGGTGATGGTTTTTGGTACGAGGGAGGCGAGCCGATTTGGGTCACCGCAGAAAACCAAGGCGTGACCACCGCGACCTATTTCTGGCCGGGTTCAGAAGCACGCATCCGCGGGGTGAGGCCCACCTATTGGAAGCCTTATGACGGCGATGTCCCGCATGAAGAGCGCATCGAACAGGTGTTGGATTGGGTCGATATGCCAGAAGACGAGCGTCCAGCACTGATCACTTTGTATTTCAGCACGGTGGACTCAGCAGGGCACCGCTATGGTCCTCGTGAGGAGCCCGTCCAAGCCGCGCTTGAAGAGATCGATGGGCAATTGGCCGCACTGCTCGACGGCTTAGAGGCCCGCGGGAAGCTCGACGATACGTATATCCTGCTGGCATCCGATCACGGCATGTCGCGCGTGGATTTTGAGCGCTACATCATGCTCGATGACTATCTTGACCTCTCACGCGTCCGCGTCTCTGACTGGGGCCCGGCCACCCAAATCTGGGCCACCGATATGCCGGTTGAGGAGATTGTCGCTTCACTCGAAGGCGCCCACCCCAACATGCGGGTTTGGGCCAAAGAAGACATTCCCCCTCGCTATCAGTTTGACAACCATCGGCGCGTGCCCGATGTGTTGGCTGAGGCTGATTTGGGTTGGATGATTTCTAATAAGCCCTATATGGCAGGCCGGTCACAGTTTCAGCTCTACGGCACGCATGGTTGGGATCCTGCCCTGGCTGAAATGCATGGTGGCTTTGTCATGCAGGGCCCTGATTTCGTGGCCGGTAGCCAAAGCCCCGCCATTCGATCGGTGGATCTGTATGAATTAATGGCCCATCTGCTGGCGATCGAACCCTCAGAAAACGACGGCAACCTCGCGCCTTTCATGCCGTACTTAACGGCCACAGAGCCCGTGGTCTACAGCACGTTCAACTTCGATTGCGAAGGCAGCCCAGTTGAGGCCAGGGTGGCGCCCATGCACATGGCGTTGCATTGGGAGAATGAAATCCACGTCTTAGACCGTGTGGAATCTACCAACCCCGACCACCCAGAGCAGTTCCAAGCGGTGGGGCTGGAGTTTGGGTTTGGCGACGACTCAGCATCCGTGGCGATCGATGACCGCTTTGAAGCCGACTGTGTGGTGGCCAACTAGGCCACCATCTGTCTGCTTGAATAGGCTGGATTAAATTCTCAACTAGATGATCTTGGCTTTGGCGAGGCTGTAATACACCAAAGGAACCGCCAGTACCGTCAAGACGGTAGAGGCTGCCAAACCAAAGATCAGAGAGATTGAGAGACCATTAAAAATGGGGTCTTGCAGAATAAACAAGGCCCCGACCATCGCTGAGATGGCGGTTAAGGCGATGGGCTTGATCCGAACCGCACCGGCCAACACCACCGCATCTTCTAGCGACTTGCCTTCATCCAAGAGTTGGCGAATAAACACCACCAACAAAATTGAATTTCTGACAATGATGCCGGCCAGGGCAATCATGCCAATCATGCTGGTGGCGGTGAACTCTTTCCCTAAGATGGAGTGTCCCGGCATGATCCCCACCAAGGTCAGTGGGATCGGCGCCATCACAATCAATGGAATGATGTAAGCCCTAAACTGCGCCACCAACAGCAAGAAGATCACAAACACGCCCACGGCGTAGGCAATGCCCATGTCACGGAATGTTTCATAGGTGATCTGCCACTCACCATCCCATTTCAACGCGGGCTGATCAGGCCAGTCGGGTTGGCGGATGTAGTACTGACTGGGTGCATCTTCAGTCTCAGAGAGCGCAGAGGCCATCGCAAACATGCCATACAGCGGCGAGTCGACTTGGCCAGCCATGTCCGCGGTGACATAAGTCACAGGCAGCAAGTCTTTGTGATAAATGGCCCCAGGCCAATCGGTGGGTTGAATGCTCGCCACCTCGCCAAGATCCACCAAGTCCCCCGTCTGGGTCTGTAATGGGATAGAGAGAATGGCCGCTGGTTGTGCCTGATCACCTTCACTTAAGATCAAGCGAATGGGTATCGCGTGCTTGGCCATTGGGTCGTGCAA
This sequence comes from uncultured Wenzhouxiangella sp., assembly GCA_913057255.1. Classification (GTDB taxonomy): domain Bacteria; phylum Pseudomonadota; class Gammaproteobacteria; order Xanthomonadales; family Wenzhouxiangellaceae; genus Wenzhouxiangella. The sequence goes on along the minus strand of CAJXNU010000048.1, from coordinate 3,042 downwards.
GTAGGAGACTTGTTGCTCACCCAAAGCAAAGTTCAGCGCTCGAACCACTTGCGCCTGACTCACCCCCAGCTGCGCCGCTCGATGACGGTCAACTTGAACATCCCAGCGCGTGGTGGGTGCACTCAAGCTCGTGTCGATGTCCACCAAGCCATCGATCTCAGCCATTTGGGCAGCCAACCGCTCAGCCAGCTCAGCGCGCGTGGTGGCGTCGGGCCCATAGACTTCAGCGACCACTGGAGAGAGCACCGGTGGGCCAGGAGGCACTTCCACCATTTTGACGCTCGCCCCATATCGCGCACCAATCTCAGTTAATGGGCCCCGCAGCGCAAGCGCAATGTCATGCGACTGTCGGTCTCTGTCCTCATCAACCAAGTTCACCTGCAAATCACCTTGCCAGGGGTCCGAGCGCAAGTAATACTGCCGAACCAATCCATTAAAGTTAATGGGTGCGGCAGTCCCAGCATAGGCTTGCCAATTGGTGACTTCTTCAACCCCTTCTAGATAGCGACCCATTTCAGTAAGCACACGCAGGGTTTCTTCGACGGGTGTGGATTCGGGCATATCAACGACGACTTGGAGTTCGGATTTGTCGTCGAATGGCAGCATTTTTAATATGACCACCATAAAGACAGGCAGCAGGGCGGCCAAGAACGTCACGCCCACCAAACCACCGGCCAGCGTCCAACGCTTCTTGCCATCCTCACCCAAAAATGGCGTGAATACCGCCCGAAACAACGCCAACACTCGGGCATTGACGCCTTTGGCAGATCCCGTCTCATCGGCTGCATCATCCATGGCAATCTCGCCACCGGCTTTGGCCCGCTCTTGCCGCAACAAGCGAAGGGCTAGCCAGGGAGCCAATACAAAGGCCACCACCTGAGAGACCACCATGCCGGCGGAGGCATTGATCGGGATCGGGCTCATGTAAGGCCCCATCAATCCGCTGACAAACGCCATGGGCAAGAGGGCTGCCATCACCGTCAAGGTGGCCATGATGGTCGGGGTCCCGACCTCATCGACCGCGGCCGGCACCACGTCTCTTAAGTTCATGCCCCCGGCGGCTTTAAAGCGCCTGGAGACATTCTCAACCACCACGATCGCATCATCGACCAAAATACCGATCGCAAAAATCAGGGCAAACAATGAGACGCGATTGAGCGTAAACCCCCAGGCCCAAGAAAACACCAAAGTCACCAACAAGGTCACGATGACAGACACACCCACAATGGTCGCCTGGCGCCAACCCATGGCGGCTAAGACCAACAGCATCACCGACAAGGTGGCCATGATTAAATCGGTGATGAGCTTTCTGGATTTGGCTCCGGCGGTCTGGCCGTAATTTCGAGTCACCAAGACCTCGGTGTTGGCTGGAATGACCCGATCTCTTAATGTGGCCAAGCGCTCATTGATGGCATTGGCAATGACCACGGCATTCTCGCCGGGCTTTTTCGCAATCGCCACGGTCACTGCCGGATAGACCTCACCCACCTCGCCGGTGCCCGCGGGGCCAAAGCCCAGCTGCACGCTTTGGTCTGGGACCGTGCCACCGCGCTCAATGGTGGCAATGTCTTTTAAGAAAATGGCAGCCCCATCATTGAGCCCAACCACCAACTCTCTCACCTCTTCGAGCGTGCCCAACGGGCTCCCTGGCATCACGGGGATAGAGACGCCATTTTGTGTGACTTCGGTTTCAAAACCGGCCATATTGGCTTGTTGTAGCGCGTCTGCGACAGCATCCAAACTCAAACCAAAACCTGCCAATAGAGCAGGATCAAAAATCACGTCCACTCGATCGGGCGTGCCGCCGATGGTGTAGACATCGCGGGTGCCGGGCACTCGCTTGAGCTCCACCTCTAGCGCGTGTGCCAAGCGCGTTAAATCTTCACCGGTTTGCTGATGGGTGGGGTCATACAGCGTCAGTGACATGATCGGCACATCATCAATGCCTTTGGGTTTGATCACTGGGGGACTGGCGCCTAGGCCTTCGGGGAACCAATCTTGATTGGAAAAGACTTGGTTATAAAGGCGGACCAACGCTTCTTGTCTGGGGAGACCGACTTCAAACTCAATGGTGATGACCGCCTGCCCACTTCGTGACACGGAATAGACATGTTCCACGCCTTCGATCTCACCGAGTATCTGCTCACCTGGTGTGGCGATCAGACTTTCCACCTCGTAGACCGAAGCGCCGGGGAAGGCGACCATCACATCGGCCATGGTCACATCAATTTGTGGCTCTTCTTCTTTGGGGGTGATGATCACCACCAACAGGCCCAAGATCAAACCCACCCCAGCCAAGAGTGGCGTTAAGCGAGAGTCTTGAAACGCCCGGGCGATCTGACCCGAAATGCCGAGCTTTTGTCGTCTCACTGCACGCCCCTAACTTGCACGCGCTCGCCGGCTGATAAGCCTGACAACACCTCGATCATTCCGTTGCGAGTCACCCCCGTTCTGATTTGGCGAAGACGGGCTTGATCGGTGTCATCTAAAACATAAACGCCTCTGAGTTCACCTCGACGGACCAAGGCAGTCTCTGGAATCCACAGCGCCTGTCTTTCAGCAACGGGCAAGCCCACCCGCACCAACATTCCCGGGAACAAACTGCCATCGGGTTCGGTGAGAGGCATGCGCACTCGGAAGCTGTGGGTGTTTGGATCGGCGTAAGGGAAGAAGGTCATCTCGCCGGTATCCAGCACACGGCCATCATCGAGTGTCACGGTCGCGCTTTTATTTTGTCTGGCCAAATCGGCATAGCGTTGTGGAATGGCTGCGGTGACACGCAGTGCTTCTAGCGAGAATCCTGACAATAAAGGCGTGCCAGGGTTGACTGCTTCGCCGACTTCAACATGCCGCTCGGTAACAATGCCACCGTAAGGCGCTACCACTTTGGTATAGGACAGCTGCTCTTGGGCTTGCTCGGCGGCCGCTTGTGCTTGAGATAAGCGAGCCTGTGCGGCATTGAACTGGTTGTTGGCTTGGTCGAGCTCGGCTTGCGAGGCCACCCCGCGCTCGACCAATGGGCCAATGCGCTCCAGTCTCTGA
>CAJXNU010000047.1 GCA_913057255.1 uncultured Wenzhouxiangella sp. | reverse complement strand
GCCCCGGATAAGACAAGAGCAATGGCAGCGGGCAGCAATCGCGCATTGTTGGGCAAGCGTTTGAGCCAGACCAGCAAAATGGCCATGATCACAACCGCCGCAGCACTCAAAAACCAACGCTGCCAACCGCCAGCGCCCGCTAGAAAGCTGAACGCCGCACCGCTGTTGTGCGCCAACGTCAAATTTAACCAGGAGGTGATGGGCTGGGCACGATATAGATCCAACTGAGTGCTGGCCAGATGCTTGGTCCACAGGTCCAAAACCACCAAGCCAAGCGCGAGCGCCAGCCACTTGCTGTACCGGGCAACGCTCATCTGAGCAGGCGCTACCCCCATTGTCTCACCTCACCAGCACCCTCGATGTTCTCTACGCAACGAGCGCAGAGCTCTGGGTGCGTCTCATTAGCACCCACACTCGGGGCATGATGCCAACAGCGCGTGCACTTATCCGATTCACTGACGATCAGCGCCGCTTTCAAAGACTCTCCTTCAACTTCGGTCGCCAAATCGGCCTCAGTCACCTCACCAAGTTGAACATCGGCGGTTAGAAACACAAACCGCAGCTCATCGCCGACTTTGCTCAAATCGTCAGCCAACTGACCGCTGGCTTCCAACACCACCTCAGCCGCCAATGAGGAGCCAATCGCGCCCTCTCTTCGCAACCGCTCGAGTTCTGGGCCAATGGCTTCTCGAACCCCCCGAATCCGCCGCCACATCGCTGATTCATCGGCATCGATCTGAATCTGCTCAGATGCCAAGGGCGCATACCAAGTCTCCATGGCAACAAACTCTGTCCGTTCACCTGCCATGTTGGTCCAAATTTCCTCAGCCGTGAATGGGCAAATGGGCGAAAGCCAGCGCACGAGCGCTTCAAGAATATGCATCATCGCACTTTGTGCTGAGCGCCTGGCTGGATGATCTTTGGGCAGGGTGTAGAGCCGGTCTTTGATGATGTCTAGGTAGAACGACCCCATGTCTGACGAACAAAAATGATGCAGCCTTTGGTAAATCACAGGGAATCGGTAATTGGCGTAGGCCTCGGTAATTTGGTCTTGGAGCTCTGAAGCTAAGCACACGGCATAGCGATCCAGCGGGAGCAGATCAGCCATCGACATGGTGTGAGTCTCCGGATCAAAATCCGCTAAGTTACCCAACAAGAATCGAGCGGTGTTGCGGATGCGTCGATAAGCATCTGAGACCCGTTTCAAAATCTCATCGGAGACATGCATCTCTTGGCGATAGTCAGCCGCCGCCGCCCAAAGCCTCAACACATCCGCACCCAGTGAATTGACCACGCTCTGTGGTGCCACCACGTTGCCCATCGACTTTGACATCTTGTGGCCATTGGCATCGACCGTGAATCCATGCGTCAATACTTGGCGGTAAGGCGCTTGGCCGTGCATGGCCACAGAGGTCAATAAGGAGGACTGGAACCAACCGCGGTGCTGATCACTTCCCTCCAAATACAAGTCCGCCGGTCTGGAGAGTTCAGGATATTGATCCAGCACGCAGTGATGGCTCACCCCCGAATCAAACCAGACATCCAAAATGTCGGGCACCGCTTCGTAGGTGCTCTCATCCACACCCAAACGCGCGACAATATCATCTTCATACCAGACATCCACCCCTTCGGCCTCAACCAGATCTGCAAAAGCCCTCAAAAGCTTGGGCGTCTCTGGATGTGGCTGTTGATTTTGGCGATCAACAAATAAGCCCAATGGCACACCCCAGGTTCGTTGTCTCGAGATGCACCAATCGGGTCTGGACTCAACCATCGCCTGAATCCGCTCCTTGCCCCATTCCGGCACCCAACGAACCGCATCAATGGCTTTGAGCGCTTGCTCACGCAGGCCCGCTTGATCCATGGAGATAAACCACTGTGGCGTTGTTCGAAACGCAGTGGGCGTTTTGTGTCGCCAACAGTGGGGATAGGAGTGCTTGAACTCCTCATCGGCCAACAAGGAGCCATTCGCCCGCATGTGCTCTACCAAGATGGCGTTGGCTTTCCACACAAACTCCCCGGCGACCACGGGTGTGTCGTCCACGAATACGCCTCGACTATTGATGGGGTTGACCGCCTCCAAGCCATAGACTTGACCGACCTCAAAATCCTCTTGGCCGTGCCCAGGTGCGGTGTGCACAGCGCCCGTCCCCGTGTCCGTGGTCACGTGCTCGCCCAAAATCACCGGCACTTGTTTCCCATTGTAGGGATGATGGAGCATCAGATGCTCAAGCGCTTGGCCTTTGACCTCGCCTCGGACCACAGGATTTTCTAGACCAATCCGCTCACACACAGCCTCCACCAAGGCCTCAGCCACCACCAAATCGAGGGGTCGAGTCTGTCCCTCATTGTTTGAGTGATCGCCTCGCACAAGCACATAATCGAGCTCGGCATTCAAGCACACCGCCTGGTTGGCTGGAATGGTCCAGGGTGTGGTGGTCCAAATGACAACGCCTGCATCTGAGGCCAGCTCGTCCACACCAAAGACCGCCCCCAGGGCTTTGGAGTCAACGGCTGGGAAGAGCACATCGATGGCGGTGGATTGTTTATCGTCGTATTCAATTTCTGCTTCAGCCAAAGCTGAGCCACAATCGAAACACCAGTGAACCGGTTTGACCCCGCGCTTTAGATGACCCCGCTCAACAATTTGGGCCAGTGCGCGAAGCATGTTCGCCTCATAGGAAAAATCTCTCGACGCATAGCGATTGGACCAGTCAGCCAGACCCCCCAAGCGAATGAAATCCTCGCACTGATTGCTAATTTGTTGATCGGCATACTCACGGCATTTGGCACGAAAGGTCTTTGCATCGACTTTCTGGCCCACTTTTCCGATCTTTTTTTCAACCTGCAACTCAATGGGTAAACCGTGACAATCCCAACCGGGGACAAAGGGCGCTTTATGGCCTGACAATAAACTCGAGCGGACCACGATGTCTTTTAGGATCTTGTTCACGGCATGGCCAATGTGGATATCGCCATTGGCATAGGGTGGGCCGTCATGCAACACAAACAAGGGCCGTTCTTTTGTCGCCTCAGCAATGGCCTCATAAAGTCGAGCCTTTTGCCAACCTTCCAGCATGCCGGGCTCCCGGTTGGCCAGTTGCGCCTTCATGGGAAAGTCCGTCTGAGGCAAATTGATGGTGTCTTTGTAATCCATGGTATGTGCTTTATTGATTGCTCGATTTGTTATTGATGGCTCGGTGCGCTGAGATCCGCGCGGGCCTTGGCAGCATCGCGATGCATGTGCTCGACCATGACATCCAATGACTCAAATTTTTTCTCATGGCGAATGAAGCTTTTGAACTCCACGCTCAAATGTTGGCCATATAAAGCACCATCATAGTCAAAAAGATGGACTTCCAACAGCCATTCTTTCCCACCCACCGTCGGGCGCAACCCCAAACTCGCCACGCCTGGATGGTTTTGTGGGCCTGCGGGGTCATCGGCCGTCACTCTAACAGCAAATATCCCGCTCAGGGCTGGAGGCATAGGAGGCCTGATGTTGACCGTGGGAAAATCCAACTCCCGACCCAGCTGCTGTCCACGCAATACCCGCCCACTCATGGCATAGGGTCTTCCCAACATTTGCTCGGCCGTCTCCAGATCACCTTGCGCCAGCCGATCTCTCAACCGCGTTGAGGAAATGCGCTCACCGAAATATTCCACTGCACCCACCGGGTGAACTTCAAAACCGTGTGATGAGCCCAAGTGGATGAGCAAATCCACATCACCTCTGGCGCTGGCTCCAAACCGAAAATCCTCACCCACGATGACATGACAGGCACGCGCCTGCCTCACGATGACCTCACTGACAAACGCTTCAGGACTCAAAGAGGCAAAAGCCCGATTGAATGGACGCATCAACAGACGTTGAATGCCCAACCGGCGGGTTTCGATGATTTTGTCTCGCACCGACATCAACCGCAACACTGGGTTGGATGGATCAAACACGGTGGCGGGCAAAGGTTCAAAGCACATCAACGACGGCACCAGCTCCAAGGGCTTAGCCAATGAGTGCATGCGATCAATCAGCGCCCGATGGCCCAAGTGAAGACCGTCAAAATTGCCAATTACCACCACCGCATCACGGGTGGTTGATCGATGAGGCAGGCGCGTTCGGATCAGCTCCATGGGTGGGCCATATTTTAGCGGGTTTGCTCATCACTGGGGCGCTGGAAATCACGAGTTCGCACCCCGAAAAGCCACAGCGTGGCCGCAAATATCCCCGCACCGAGCACCACAAACATCAATAACTGCGTAACACGCTCGATGAGTGTCCAAGCGACCCACACATGAGCGTCAGGCACCAGCCACAACAAGCCGGTGGCCATGACTGAGCCGGCCACGGCCACCGCCCAGAATTGTTTGGGTCCCACCGTGGGTGCCAGCTCAATGCGCTTGAGGTGGTGCCATAACAGACCCGCATTGAGCCATGCGGTCACGCTGGAGGCCAAAGCCAGGCCGATATGAAGGCCGGGGTAATTGGTCAGTGCATGCATGAGACCACCACTGAAATCAAAGCCACTCCACCAAGCCACCAGTGTCAGCACAAAGACAATGTTCAAGCCCATATTGACGAGCAAAGCCACTACCGCCACACGCACCGGTGTTTTGGCATCTTGACGCGAGAAAAACCCCGGCGAGAGCACTTTTACGCCAATGAAAGCGGGTAAACCCAGGCAGTAGGCCATCAAAGCCCACGAGGCCATTTGCACGTCAACAGTGCCAAATTCCCCGTAATTAAAAAGGGTGGTGATGATCGGCGCAGACAGCACCGCCAAACCAATGGCAGATGGCAAGCCGATGGCCCAACCCATCCACAAGGCCCAATCCAGCGTCAGTCGAAATTGGCGCGCATTGTCTCGGGCATGAAGTCTTGAGAGCGTCGGCAAAATCACGGTAGACAGGGCCACGCCAAACAAGCCCAGCGGGAACTCCATCAGCCGGTCGGCATAGTACAGCCAAGAGATGCTGCCCACGAAAAGTAAAGAGGCGATCAAGGTATCCAACAGCAGGTTGATCTGTGCCACAGAAGAACCAAAAAGCGTCGGCACCATCAACTTCAAAATCCGCCGAACACCCGGATGAGAAAAGTTTGGCCAGGGCCTGGGGATCACTCGGTGACGCACCAATGCAGGCAGCTGGACGGCCAGCTGCAAAACGCCAGCGACCAACACCCCCCACGCGAGCGCTTTGATGGGTGGGTCAAAATACTGACTGAAGGCCACCGCGGCGGTGATCATGGAGATATTCAATAAGGCGGGTGTGACCGCCGGTAGCGCGAAACGTCCTAAGGTATTTAGGATGCCACCAGCTAGCGCAGTGAGCGCGATCAATAGAAGATAGGGAAAGGTCACGCGAAGCATGTCGGTGGCCAGCATCAATTGCGTAGGATCGGCCATAAACCCGGGCGCGAATAAGCGCACCACCCAGCCCGCTCCCCAGATACCGAGCACTGTGATGATCAACAAAACGGCAAGCAATGCACCGGTGGTCGCATCGATCAACTCCCGCAGTGCCTCGTGGTCGCCTTTTTCCTTGTATTCATTGAGCACGGGCACGAAGGCAAGCGAGAATGAACCCTCAGCAAACAGCCGGCGCAGGAAGTTGGGGATCTTGAAGGCCACGACAAAAGCGTCCATGGCCAGCCCCGCGCCGAACCACCGCGCCAGCACCACATCGCGCGCGAACCCCAAAATCCGAGAGATCAGGGTCATCGAACCAAAATTGAAGGTGTGACGCAATAAACTCATATCATGCCCATTTGGCTTGACTGTCAGCGCAATTCATCTGACAATACTCTGCTATCTTTACTAAAAACCCTGTACTCAGGAGTCAATTGTGGCCAATAGTGTTTCAGCCCGTAAGCGGGCCCGTCAGTCAGAACGTCACCGTCAGCACAATGCGGCGCTGCGCTCACACGTTCGGACCCAAATCAAAAAAGTCTTGAAAGCCATTGAATCAGGCGATCAAAACGCGGCCAAAGAGGCGTATGCCTCAGCCGCACCCGCCATTGATCGTTCGGTCTCCAAAGGCATTATGCACGCCAACAAGGCAGCGCGACACAAATCTCGCCTGAACCAGCACATCCGAGGCATGCAAGCCTAAGGGATGGATGTGATGCCATCGTCCGCGCCCACTGAGCAACCACATCACTGCTTGGTGGGCATAGATGGATCCACCCTCAGTCAGAAAGCCTTCCGCTCCGCCGTCGAGCTCATCGCTCATGGGGGCGGAAAGATCAGTGCCGTGGCTGTGATTCATAGCCCGGCCATTGTCCTAGCCGAGCCTGAAAATCGCCAGGCATTGATTGAGGCAGAGCGCTCTCGCTTGTCCGACGCCCTCTCAGCGTGCGTTGACCCTTCCTCTAGTCTAGCCGGCTCAATACAGGCCGAAATCGAAGTCCATACTGAAATCTTAGAGGGTGAGCCTGTGCCCACCCTGCTGCGCTTCGCTAAACAAAACGGCGTGAATCATATTGTGCTTGGGCATCGAAGCAAAGGACCGCTAGAAAGCCTGCTGATGGGCTCGGTCGCGAAAGCCATTGTTGATGGGGCGGCCTGCACCGTGACGGTGGTGCGCTAAAACCCACCGGTGACTGACAAACCACCATCGGCCGTGATCACCTGACCCGATAACCAGCCTGAGTCTTCACCGGCCAAAAACGCGATCACGCGAGCGATGTCATCGGGTTCTGCCAATCGCTGCAACGGCGTGGTGGTTTCAAAGTACCTCACCATCTTTTCATTTTCGAGCAGCGCTTGAGCAAAGTCGGTCTTGACCAAGCCCGGGGCGACTGCATTGACCCGAATCCCTTGAGGCCCAAGCTCAAGGGCCAAATTTCGGACCAATTGATTCTCAGCGGCTTTAGACATGCCATAGACACCAATCGCTCGGTTACCAAACTGACCGGCGATTGAAGAAACGAACACGATGCTGGGGGCTGGCGCTTTTTTCATGGCAGGCTTGGCCAGATGCGCCAGGCGCATAGAGGCGAAAACATTGTTTCGCATGATCAAGTCAAATGCCTTCTGATCTACCTGGTCGGATGGGCCGTAAACCGGATTGCTCGCAGCATTGACGATGAGTGAATCAATTCGTTGATAGGTCTCTAGGGTGCCTTCAATGAGTGCCTGGAGTTGTTCCTCATGCCCAATGTGGCATGCGATGGCGGTGGCCTCACCTCCTTGAGCCTTGATTTCCTCAACAACCAACTGGCAGCTGTCTTGATTGCGACTCGATACCACCACGCGATGGCCTCGTTGCGCCAGCAGCAAGGCCGTGCTTTTGCCAATTCCGCGACTGGATCCGGTGATGATGGCGACGGGTTGGTCGTGAGTCGATGCGTTCATGTTGGCTCCTGTAAATCGAATTTATGCCAATGTTTGATGATTGCGGTCTTGGAGATGTGTGATGCAATTGAGCGTTTGTAATTGCCACTGACCATCGATCAAACATAACTCCGTGACTGAAGCATTGTACAAGGTCACGTTACAGTCACGCTGCCAAGACAGCGGGTGGTTGAGCGCGGACGATGCCATGGTGGAGATGACCCCTGCTGAGGTGATCGCCACGACGGTCTCTCCGGAACGAACCCGCCTTTCCCAATCCGACAAAGGGCGCGTGACGCGCTCGAAAAATGCACTCCACAGCCCATTGTGCTCGCAAGTCAGCCCACCACTCTGCCAATGGCCAAGCACCTCGGGAAACCATGCCAAGAAAGTTTGGAGATACTCTTTGGGATTGGCAAGGGCTGACTCATCTGGCACCGACAAACCCAGTTCGTCGGCTTGTGCCAAGGCGGCCACAATCAAGTCATGGACGGTGTACTCATCGAGATCAGACTCAACCAGCCGATTGGCCTCAATCCCAAGACCCTCGACCGTTTGCTGGTGACGCTTGAGCGAGCCCAGCCAAACCGTATCAAATGCCCCATAGTCCGATTGGAGTCGCTGCCCGAGTTGTTGACTTTGCTTCCAACCAATGTCTGATAGCCGGTCGTAGTCATCCGTGCCAAGCGACCCCTGTCCATGCCTGACCAAAACCAAGCGACCTGACTTTTGGATCGGCTCACTCACACCCCGCACTGCCCACCGCGGCGAGCCAGATATTGCTGATGATATTCCTCAGCTCGCCAAAAAGTGTCTGCCGACTCGACAGCTGTGGCAATGGGTGCCGCAAACTGCCCGCTCTGGTTCAGCGTTTCTTTGACGGCGCAAGCCACCTGATTTTGTTCCTCATTGTGAACAAAGATCACCGACCGGTATTGACGCCCCACATCCGGGCCTTGCCTGTCGACTTGAGTGGGGTCATGTAACTCAAAAAATGCTCGAACCAGGGTCTCGTAGCTGATGACCTTGGGGTCAAACACAACCTCGACCACTTCGGCGTGCCCAGTGGTGCCGGTACAGACTTGCTCGTAGGTCGGCTCGGTGGTCGTGCCACCCATGTAGCCCACGGTGGCATCTGTGACCCCATCGAGCTTTCTAAACCTTGCTTCAACACCCCAAAAACAGCCTGCCCCAAACGTTGCTGTCTCTGTCATCTGTGATGCTGACCCGTGCTCTGTTGCGTTCATCAATAAAATCTCCGCCACCCAAGGGTGCTTATTTTATCTAAACCAGTCGCGTTACAATGAAGACGTGATGCATAACGACACCTTTCTGTGGCACGATTATGAAACCTTTGGTGCCAACCCAAGATCTGATCGGCCATGTCAGTTTGCTGCGCTTCGGACCAATGACAAGCTCGAGCCCATCGAGTCGCCGACCATCCTTTATTGCCAACCCAGCATCGATACTTTGCCACACCCCGGTGCATGCCTTGTGACTGGCATTACGCCACAAGTGGCCCAAGCCAAAGGCGAGACCGAGCCCCGCTTTGCCCAACAAATCTTCGATATGATGAGCCGGCCCGGGACCTGTGTGGTGGGCTATAACAATTTTCGTTTTGATGATGAGGTCACGCGCCACCTATTCTGGCGCAATTTCCTGGATCCCTATGCCCGAGAGTATGCCAACGGCAACTCCCGATTTGATCTCATCAATGTCCTGCGACTGACCCGAGCGCTTCGGCCTGAGGGGATCCTTTGGGCCGATTATGACGATGGTCAACCCAGTTTCCGCTTAGAGGATCTGGCCAAAGCCAATGGTCTTGACATCGACTGTGCCCATGATGCGCTGGTCGACGTAGAAAATACGCTGGCTCTGGCACAAATGGTGGTCAAACAACAGCCCAAGTTGTGGTCATGGGCACTCAAGTTGAGAAACAAAGCCCATGTCGATGCGCTTTTGGCCAGAGGCGAGCCGGTATTGATGGCGAGCTCATTTTTTGCCAAAAGACCCGGCTCGATCAGCGCTGTCCTACCCTTTGCTCGTCACCCCAAAATCAACAATCAGTGGCTCGCTTGGGATCTTGCCCAAGACCCAGCCGTGGCACTCAAAGGATCCATTGAGGACTGGAAAGCTCAGCTGGCGCAAACGCAGCAACCGGGAAGCACCACGTCAGAGCGCCTTCCCGTGGTCGCCATAAAAATCAATCAGTGCCCAATGTTGGCTCCCCTGTCTGTGGCCGATGGCGATACCCAAGCGAGACTGGCACTCGACCTAGATCAGATCGCACATCACCAAACGACTTTTGAGCAAAATCCTGACTGGGTCCGGCAATTGAGCCAGCTGTTTGCTGACAGACCACCCTTTGCGGAGGCAGAGATGGATCCGGAGACCAACCTGTATGGGGGGTTTGTGCCCCGCCAAGACCAAAACCTGGTCCGCCAAGTCCCTACGATGGACGCCAAGACGCTGGCCGATTTGGATGAAGCATTCAGTGACGCTCGCCTCAATACCCTGCTGTTTCGCTATCGAGCAAGACACTACCCAGAGTCCTTGAGCCATGAGGAGACGGAGCGTTGGGTGGCAGACCGCAAACAGCGCCTGATCACTGGAATTCCTGGCGGAGGTTTGACCTTGGATGAGTTCTATGCCGAGGTGGATCGACTGGCCAGTGAACACCCCAAAGAGCAGGCTCTGATTGATGCCCTCCGCACTTGGCCAGATGAGATTCGTGCACAGGCGTTGGCGTGAACCAAAATTCAAGCACTTAGAGAGCTTTTATGCAGTAGTACCTGCGGAGTTTATGCACAACCCACTGATTCCTCGTTTAACACTTTTGTGACACGCCTCAATCCAGACCATAAAGTACGCAAGCCTCTGAATTATAAAGGCTTTTTCAATTGTATAATTTTTGTACAAATAGCTAAGACCACGGTAATAAAACCCACCGCTCACCTTTGCCCACAATGTTATCCACAGCTTGTGTGGATAACATGTGTCAAGACTGAGAATCCATCTCAAGCGTGGTGATAATGCCCGGGCTCCATCAAAGGCAGCTGCAACGTTTCTGGACCCGAGACCGAACCCATGTCGCGATGTGACAGCGCTCGGCGCAAGACGGCATCTGAGCGGGGGGAGACCCATTCCACCACCGTGCCATCATCGAACTGCATCATCAGCACCATGGGTGGCTGGCCGGCCCGTCCGGGTTTTGCCACCACGGCCTGAATGGTCTTGCCAACAATCTGATCACGAAAACTGCGGGCCGAAATACCTGCCTCACGCTTGTTTTTACCCTGTGTGATTGGGGTCACGTTGGACTGTTTCATGTTCTTCTCCTGGCGTTTTCCTGTTTGGGCCGTCGCACCGCGCTCGGGCTCAGGATCTATTAAAACCCGCGCTTTTCTCAAAACATGAGAAGGCTTAAAAAATTAACAAGCCCCGCCAAATCGCTGTTTTCTGACTAAAACTGGCCCACTTGTCTGATCGGAATCCTTAATTCTGCAGGCGTATTGTGATCCATGACATCCACAAGCTTTGGATGCCCATCAACTAATCAGACCTAACCTGGTTAGGAACAACCAACACTGACAGGAGTTATGCATGAATATTCGAACCCTTGTATCCACCACATTGAGCGCACTGCTTTTGGCCATTGCACTGAACTCTTCGGTTCTGGCGCAAATGGGGCGGGTTGATATCAATAGCGCCAGTGCAGAAGAGATTTCCCAAGCGCTGGTTGGCATTGGACCTTCCAAGGCAGAAGCCATCGTTGCCTATCGGGAGGAATTTGGGCAATTTGAGGACGTGGACGAGCTGATCAATGTCAGAGGCATCGGGCTTCGGACGGTTGACCAAAACAGAGACCGACTGAGCTTAGGCGTTGATCAACCTTAGAAACGCATCTGGCTTGGCAAGTGACCCATGGTCGCTTGCCAAGTTTTTATTCAGGGCATCATCTGCCGCGAACCAAAGGCATGCGCCAGGGTGGACCGATCCGTGTGCTCGAGCTCACCACCCAATGGAACCCCTTGGGCCAGGCGAGACACCCGCACCCCCTCTCGGTTAGCCATCTGGCGCAGATAGTGTGCCGTGGCCTCCCCTTCCACCGTTGTGTTGGTGGCAATGATCATTTCCTCGATGGGTTCTTTTTCCAAACGACTCGCCAAATCTGACAACCCCAGCTCATCTGGCCCGATGCCATCAAGCGGTGATAGCCGACCCAAAAGCACAAAGTAGCGTCCCTGAAAGCCTGTTGCGGCTTCAATGGCCAGCACATCCGCTGGACTCTCGACAACACACAAGATGGACTCGTCTCGATCAGTGCTTCGACAGATTTTGCAAGTGGGTTCCACCGTGAAGTTCCGACACGACTCACACCGCCGAATCAAATCCATGGCTTGGCCCAAGGCTTGGCTTAAGCGACGACCGCCCGCTCTGTCCCTCTCCAATAGCTGCAGCGCCATGCGTTGCGCTGATCGTTTGCCAACACCCGGCAAGCAGCGCAAAGACTCCAGCAACTCATCAAATGGGTCAGTGCTCAAGAGATACTCACTCGAAAATCAAGGCAACTGGAATCCAGGCGGCAAGTTTAAGCCACTGGTCAAACCCGACATTTTCTCTTGGCTGGTCTCTTGTACTTTATTGATCGCATCATTCACAGCAGCGGCCACCAAGTCCTCAATCATTTCACGGTCGTTGGCAACATCTGGGTCAATACTGACACGGCGAACCTCATGACGACCATTCATGATGACCGTGACCAAGCCGCCACCCGCCTGCCCAGTCACCTCAAGCTGACCCAGCTCTTCTTGAGCTTTTTTCATTTGCTCCTGCATCTTTTGCGCCTGCTGCATGAGCTGTGCGATGTTTCCTTTCATGACTAATGACTCCTTGTATCAACCGGTCGAACCGATTCTGGAACGACGGTTGCATCAAACCGTTTTTTGAGTTTCTGTATGACTGGATCAGACTCAATGGCCGCCTGCGCATCTGACTGCGCTGCTTCAACTTCTTGGTGAGCCAGCTCTGCGGGGGTTTGCTGATCCTGGTGGTCAACAGCGGACACCACCGCTCGGACATCCAAACCGTAGTGCGCGGACAGCGCCTTGGAAAGGGTCTCTTGAAACCGAGGCGTGATCAAAATTTTGTCATCGCTGGCCACACTAAAATGGACTTTGTTGCCCGTCACCGAGGAGACCACCAACAAACCCGCCACTGCCTTCACTGAGCCATTGATGGGCAAGGTATCTAGGACATCCGACCAAGAATCTGGCACAAGATCCAATGTCCCTGTTGTGGGTGGTTCAGTGCTCGCGGTAGCACCGTCCATTCGTGTGTCGGCTCCTTGACCTGAACCATCGGCAGAGGGCGCCATACCTGGCGTGCTGGGCTGAAAAGCAAACAACCTCAAGACGGTCATTTGGCATCCTGTTTTCTCACTGGGCGCCAATTTGAGATCCTCGCGCCCAGTCACCGTGATTTGATAGAACAACTGCACATCTTCGGGATCGAATTTGGAGGCCAGAGCGACCAACTCATCCCAGTCATGGCGACTATCGTCTCGATAATCCGGTAATTGCTGAATCAAGCCAATGCGATGCAAGGCCTCTGCCAGATCCCCGAGCAGCTGTCTCATGTCGCGGGCTTGTGAGAAGACTTCGTCGATAATGGCTATCGCATCACCGGGGCGATTACCGGCCAGCGCCTGCAACAAGCCCTGCACGTGCCTCTGCTCAACGCTGCCCAACATCTCTTGGACATTGCCCTCACTGAGCGCATCTTCGGCGGCCAAGGCTTGGTCTAGCAGGCTCAAGCCATCGCGCATGCTACCGTCGGCTGCCACGGCCAAATGCCGAAGCGCCTCCGTGGAGGCCTCAAAACCCTCTGCCTTGCAAATTTCGGTCATTTGCTCCGCAATTTGGTCCACCGTCAAGCGACGCAAATTAAATTGCAAACAACGAGATAAAATGGTCACAGGAATTTTTTGCGGATGCGTTGTCGCCAATACAAATTTCACGTGCTCTGGTGGCTCCTCCAAGGTCTTTAACAACGCATTAAAGCTGTGTGTCGACAGCATGTGGACCTCATCGATTAGATAAACCTTGAAGCGCCCTTGCGCCGGTGCATACTGAACGTTGTCCAACACATCGCGGGTATCATCGACCTTAGTCCGAGAAGCCGCATCAATTTCCAAGAGGTCGACGAATCGACCCTCATCAATGGCCACGCAATGATCACAAACGCCACAGGGTGTGGGTGAAATACCCTCAAGACAATTGAGCGACTTGGCCAATATTCTGGCAATGGTGGTTTTTCCTACGCCACGTGTCCCTGTGAACAAAAAGGCATGATGAATTCGGCCCTGCTCCAATCCATGCGAGAGCACTTTCACCACATGGTCTTGCCCGACCAACTCGGCAAACGTCTTCGGGCGCCATTTGCGTGCTAGAACTTGGTAACTCACTCGATTATCGATCCAATTTGGGTGATTTGGTCTGTTAGTCGACCCTCAAATACAAACTTCAAGTGTACACGATCACCGTAAATCTGGGCCGAGCGTTGGCAATTTTCAAATGAGTCTGGGATAATGAGGATTGGTGGTCTCCACTGGTCTTCCCACACTGTTTCTGTTGTGAACCCCGTCAGGCCCGGAAGGGAGCAGCGGCAGCGATGGACGCGGGTGCTGGGGTCGGGCTGGTGGGGGCCACCTCTTCTCTCTGGCCACCGCCACCCCGCTATACTGGATTGCATCCGCGCAACTTGGATTGATTGAGGTCAACGATGAATCAAACCCTTAAACTTGGCATCAAAGCGGTCTTGCTGGTGCTGGCACTTGCATTGGCCGGCACCGCCGCTGCCCAAACAAGCCCGCGGGTGTGGCTTGAAACCACCCATGGTCCCATCTTGTTGGAGCTCGATGCTGAAAAAGCGCCCATTACGACTGAGAACTTCCTCAATTATGTGAACGAGGGCTTTTATGACGGGCTGGTGTTCCATCGCGTC
>CAJXNU010000046.1 GCA_913057255.1 uncultured Wenzhouxiangella sp. | reverse complement strand
GCCTTCGGCTTGCCTCCTGAAACCAGTGACCCGATGAAACACACAGGCCTTTCTGGCGCCGAGTGGAACTTGGCGCTTTATCGAGCCATTCAAGAGCGCTCCGCTATTCACCGTTCGCAGTCTCAAATTCCATAAAAAATGTCTCAAATCACACATTTCTAGTCGCATCTGACATTTGTGCGTCCATTTTTTTAAACCCTTCAGATAACCTGAGTGCTTCTATCTGCGGGCCCGCACGGCCAAATAATAAAAATCACTTAGATGGACTCAAAATTTTAATGACACACCCCATTTCATCGTTTCCTCTGATCATGCAGAGCCACTGCAATGGTCATCGTCTCTTGAGCCGAGCGATTAGTCAAAGCTTATATGGTTGCTGCACTGCACTGACTGGTTTGTTTTTTATGGGACCAGCGGCGGTCGCGGGCTTAAATGTATCAACACTCACTCCAAGTCAAGGTTTTTCCATTGATGGCGAGCAATGTTGTGATGCGTTTGCCGACTCGGCCGCTAATATAGGAGACTTCAATGGAGATGGTTTCGACGACATTGCCATCGGTGCGGCGGACTTTATGGGTCCGAATTTCAATTCCTATTCGGGCCGTGCCTATGTTCTGTTCGGGGATTCTTCAGGGGAATTTGAAACCGACTTGGCCTTACTCGACGGCACGAACGGATTCGCGTTCTCCGGTGAGACAGAGTATTCATATACCGGATACAGTGTGGCGGGTGCTGGAGACTTTAATGGTGATGGCCTTTCTGATGTTGTTGTCGGCGCTCCGGGGGTGCTGAACAGCTCATCTTCGACATTGCCTGGCACCACTTACGTTATTTTTGGCGGAACGTCGACCAATGGAGACCTCAGTCCGACTGAGCTGAGTAACGCCAATGGCGCGAATGGGTTGATCATCGAAGGCGTTACGCCGGGAGATATCGCTGGTTATTCAGTATCTGGTGGGGGTGATTTTAATGGAGACGGCTTGTCGGACATCATCATTGGAGCACCTTATGTTGGTGATGGGGGTGATGAGGGCGGCGCGGCTTACGTGGTATTCGGAGATGCCAGTTCCAGTTCGGCTAGTGTAGCTCTTGACAACCTGAGTGATTCTGATGGCTTGGCCCTATTTGCACCGAGCGCGTATCAGCGAATGGGAACATCCGTGGCGTTTGTTGGAGACATCAATAATGACAATATCGATGACATTGCTCTAGGTGCGCCCACTAATACTGGAATTGGCAGCATTAATAAGCTTTCTGGTGCTGCTGGAGCTGTGTACGTGGTTTTCGGCTCCAACGTAGCCGGTGAGATTGCTTCCGATTTGCAAGCAGATGTCGTTAATGGAGATGGCAGTAAGGGGTTTAGAGTTGACGGAGAAGCCGCCGAAGATCGCTTTGGAGATGTGGTTTCACCGGCGGAAGACATCAATGATGATGGTGTTGTCGATTTTGTTGTCATCGCCACAGAGGCCGACTATTCCTCACGAACTAAAGCCGGCAAAGGCTATGTGGTTTTTGGCCAAGATACAGCATTCAGTCCAATCCTTAGCACAAATAATTTGGGAGGGACCGTTACTGGCTTCCGTTTGGGTGGGGCCTCTCCAGATGGGGCACTGAGTAGCGCAGCACCTGCAGGTGATGTCAATGGCGATGGGATTGATGATCTGATTCTTGGCGCCGTTTCGGCGGATTCTCTGGGTGGTACAACAAGCGGCGCGGCGTATGTGGTGTTTGGGAGCAGCAGTCGTGGAAACGGAGATATCGACCTGAAACTGGTTGATGGCATCGACGGTTTTGAAGCCTATGGGCAGACAAATGCTGGCATTGGTCTAGCGGTCTCCGGTGTTGGCGATATCAATCAAGATGGGTTTTCAGATGTTCTTGTGGGTCAATATCCCACTTCTTTCGGGGGTTCACGCAGAGCAAACATTCTGTTTGGAGGGTTGACAGGATTTGGTGAAATTCCAGAGATCTCGGTCAATTCGAACAATATAGATTTTGACAGTGTTGAGGTTGCCAGCAGCTCCCAGAGTCTACCTTTGATACTGACAAGTTCGGGATCCGGCCCTTTATCGATTAATTCAATTTCTTTGGCTGGCGACCATGCTACAGACTTTGACCTTGCTCAAGATTCATGCTCGAATCAACAATTGCCCGCAGGCACTGATTGCCAAATCGATATCGTATTTCAGCCCGCAGATGCAGGCATCAGAACCGCCGAGCTAAGCATTGCTTCCAATGCACAAACAAGCCCGGACAGCGTCACATTATCAGGAAGTGGTGTCCTTTTGGGCACACCCAGCATGTCGGTTGAAAGCTTGGATTTTGGGGGTATCGTTTTGGGCGAGGAGGGGAGCATTCAGACTGTGGATATAACCAACACTGGCCCAGGCCCCCTGCTGGTCAGCCAAGCCATAATCACTGGTGTGCATCCTGATGACTTTGTTATTTTAATGGATACGTGCTCAGGAGAGTCACTTCCCGTCGGTGACGCTTGCACGCTCAGCATACAAGACGCGCTCAAAGATGAGGGCGCTCGCGAAGCGAAATTAAACATTTCAACCAATGGCGGGAATCTAGTCGTTTCGCTAAACGCCACTGGTCACCAGCCAGCCTTGAGCGGTCCTCCTATGACCGATGAGCCTCCATCAAAGCCACCCGTGCCTGTGCCGACATTGAGTCGGTGGCTAAAACTTTTGCTGGCCACTTCGGTTGGGCTTAGTTTTGTGCATGCCTTGCGAGCAAAATGAGTCCAGTTGTAGGAGACTTTGAGTGACATGACGATCAAACAGCGCCTGGGCGTCAACTAAAAGTCCAAAAATAGCCCGAAATATCAAAGATCTCACATTTAAGGGAATGGCCAGCCTCTTAGATATATGGTTTAATAGGCCTGGCCTGCATTGCTTGGGGTTTGACGAGGCGTCGCTACACAGGCAAGGCCTCTGATCAGACAAAGACCCCCACCTGAGCCGCATTGTTACAGGCTAGATCGTATAGCTCAAAAGGGAGAAGAACAACCGTATGAGCAGTAGATGTCGAACTGGGGCCTCGCGCCAGACCCTCCACAGACCCGTGATGGCCGCCAAACCAATCACCACCGCAGTTCGGCGGGGGTTATCGACCGCTTTAATGGCCGCGAGTCCTTGGATGCTGCTGGGGCCAACCACCGCGCATGGCGCCTTCCCCAGCCAGGTGACCTTGTCAGAGATCCAAGCTGAAAAGGGATTTAAGATCACAAGCACCGATGCGCCACAGTTTCTGGGCTGGTTTGTCAGTGACTTAGGCGACATCAACGGCGATGGTCTGGCTGATTTTTCCCTCAGTGCGCCCGACGTCATCGGCGGCAGCACAACCCCTGGCGCAGTCTATATCGTCTATGGTCAACAAGACGGATTCGATCAAGACCTTAATTTGGCAAGCGCGGATGGTTCGGTGGTCACCGCCATCCCCGGTGAGCGCACCGAAGGCCACTTTGGATACAGTGCCAGTGGTGCAGGCGACATCAACGGCGATGGCATCGATGATCTGGTCATTGGAGCCACAGAGTATCAGGCCACTGACAACGGCACTGCTTATGTGATCTTTGGCCAAGCCGGGGGTTTGGGCGCCACATTTGATGTGACGACCCTAGATGGCAGCAATGGCTTTGTAATTGGTGGCGAAAATATCTCTGATCGCATGGGCCATTCCGTCAGCCGAGCCGGGGATGTCAATGGTGATGACATTGACGATCTGATTGTTGGTGCTCGAGTAGCTGATTTCAATGGCGACAGCAGTGGCCGGGCTTATGTGGTCTTTGGGAAGACCACCTCATTTGGTGCCTCACTCGATCCCAGCACACTCAATGGAGCCAATGGTTTCATTATGGATGGCCAAGCGGTGGGTGATAACTTAAGCTTCCAAGTCAGCGAAGCGGGTGATGTCAATGGTGATGGTTTTGATGATGTAATTCTAAGTGCAATCTATCACGACACTGGCGCAAACAATGCTGGTCGAGTGTATGTGGTGTTTGGTCAAGGCACGGCATTGACCTCACCGCTCAACTTGGCTGGGTTGAATGGCACCAATGGGTTTGTGGTCGATGGTGAGGCGGCCAATAACGAGCTGGGTCTTTCAGTCGGCTCTGCCGGTGATGTCAACGGCGATGGATCTGCCGATCTCTACTTTGGAAGCTACTATGCAGCCAATGGCACTAAAAGCGGTCGGGCGTATGTAGTTTTTGGAAAAGCCAGCGGTTTTGGGGCGACGGTTGGCCTTTCGACACTCGATGGCAGCAATGGCTTTTCCATGGATGGCGAAGATGAAAACGATCAGCTGAGCTGGGTCAGTACAGGCGCAGGCGATCTCAATGGCGATGGTTTTGATGAGGTCATTGTCGGGGCACGAGCGCATGTCGTCGATGGTGCCGAGCGCGGTACGATTTATGTGCTGTTTGGCCAAGAGGACCCGTTTGACGCCTCTGTTGATCTCACGGCTTTGGGTGGCAGCAACGGGTTTATTATCGAAGGCGGGCCAGGAGAGGCCATCGGGCGCCATCACTCCATGGTGGGGGACATCAACAACGATGGCGTGGATGACTTTGTTCTTGGGAGCCCCTATGGGGTTAGTGAGCTTCGCGGCGCCTACGTGCTGTTTGGAGGTTTGACAGGCATTGGTCAGACCAGCGCGCCGCAGTTATCCGTGACTTCATTGGACTTAGGTGAAGCCAATTTCGAAGAGCCTGGTGAAAGTCAGACAGTCACCATCACAAACAACAGCCAAATGGCACTGACCTTGGGCCAGCTGACATTCACCGGCACAAATTCAGGCGCGTTTGAGTTGGTCAGTGACACCTGCTCTAATCAAAGGCTCGCCGCAGGCGAACAATGTACTGTCGAGGTGCAGGTTCGGTCATCCAGCTCAGGCAGCGTCTCAGCACAACTTTCGATTCCATCAAATTCCGGCGGCTCGCCCCAGAGCGTTGCCTTAAGTGCCAGTGTTTTGGCGCCAGTGAGACCCTCGGTGCCCGTGCCTACGCTATTTGGGAAAACTTTGCTGTTATTGGCGGGGCTTTTGGGTTTGTTGGGCGTGCGTCGCTTAATACCGCAACATTTCATCCCCCGACGCAGCGGTGATATATGATTTTTGACGTACAAGCGAGCACGTCATGGTCCAAAAAACACCTAGTAAATTCAAACGCACCTCCTGCTTAACAATAGAGCCAACCCTGCATCCGTTGAGTTTGGCCGTTCGCTTGGGGTGATCAGCCGCTTATATTCCGGCGAGTCCTTTGCTGGCTTAGTCCTTTCCAATGCCCACGCCAATTCTCCGAGCTAATTTAATCTGGCGGATTTTCAAAATGAATTGGGTTTCGAGATCACTGGGGGTGATGACCCGCTTTCTGTGGGCTGGTCTGTGGGTGACGCTGGCGATGTCAACGGTGACGGCTTTGACGATTTTGTTGGAGGGGCGTATGTCATGTATGGAGGCCGGGACGGGCCTGGCCTGTTGGCCACTCCCGCTCTGTCATTGACCTCAATTGACCTCGGTCAGGCACGCGCCAATGAGTCCAGCAAGCGACAGGTGGTGACAGTGACCAACACCAGCGAGCGGGTGCTGACGCTTGGCCAACTGTCGTTTGCTGGGTCAGACGGTGGCGCATTTGAGTTTGTCAATGACAATTGCTCCAATAATGACCTGGCTTCTGGAGAAATCGGCGCCTTTACAGTGGCTGTCCGCTTGGGCATGTTGGGGGATTTCTCTGCCAGTGTAAACATCCCCCATTCAGCTGCTGCACCTCAAAGCATCTCGATGACCACATCGGTTCAGCCACCGTTGCCGGTGCCTGCCCTCTGGGGGAAAACGCCGTGGCTCCTCGCAGGTATCATGAGCTGGGTGAGTATTCGTCGTCTGAAAGCCGTTCGGTCAGTCTCAAATTAAATAAAAAACGTCTCAAATCTTACGAATTGGGGCACACGGTGCAACGCCGAAGGCCTTGAAAAAACTAGTATGGACTCACTTCAAGGCAAGGAAAGGTAAACAATTATGCTGACTGGCGCACGCTACAAAAGTCGTCACAAACCCACCGGTGGCCCTCATGAGCGTGGCTCATTTTCGTTGGGGGCAGCTCTCCAACGCGGACTCGGTACGGCCGTTGTGGTAGGACTCACGGCTTTTGCGCCACACTCAGCCTTCTCTCAGTATGCGGCTGTTTTGGACTTGGCCACCCTCAAAGGCAGTCAAGGGATGCGCTTGCTGGGTGCGACTAAGGAGGATCGATTTGGCAACAGCGTAGCCCCTGTGGGCGATGTGAACGGCGACGGCATCGACGATGTCATCGTTGGTGCATACCGATACGACACGCCTTTTGATCCCGAAGCCCCAGAGAACTTCGCCAATAACGTTGGGGCGGCCTACGTGGTTTTCGGACGCGCCGAGGGGTTGCCCACAGAGCTTGATGTGGATGCTTTGGATGGCACAGACGGTTTTAAAATTCAAGGCGTGGCTGAGGACGACAGCGCGGGCAGATCCGTGGCTGGTGCGGGTGATGTCAATGGCGATGGCATCGAAGATATTATCATTGGTGCTGACGGCGCGGACGTCAATGAAAAAGCTGGCGCTGGCAAAGCCTATGTCATATATGGGCAAGACACGCCTTTCCCACCTGCCTTAGCCTTGTCTTCTTTGGATGGGACCCAAGGTTTTGTGATCAATGGTGCCAGTGCCGACCAAACCATTGGCTGGGCCGTGTCTGGTGTGGGTGATGTCAATGGCGATGGCTTGGATGATGTGATGATCGGTGGGCCGATGTTAGACGACGACATCGATGACCCAGGGTTTGCTTATGTGCTCTATGGCCAAACCTCGTTTACATCACCGGTGGCCCTGGACGGGTTGTCCGCTGCAGATGGGTTGGTTTTTAGTGGGGAAGAAAACAACGATGCGTTTGGAGCGTCTGTTGCGGGCATTCAAAATTTCGCCGGTGACGGGGCTGCTGGCTTGTTGGTGGGCGCGCCTCGAGAGAATCCGGGGTTGAATTTGGATGATGTGGGGCAGGCTTTTTTCTTAACGACCAATCCAACGACAGAGGTGACTTTTTCAGGGCCGGGAGAAGGCAGTGGCTTTGGGCTCTCTGTGGCTGACGCTGGCGATATCAACGGCGATAGCCTGGGCGATGCGATCATTGGCGCGCCTGCGGCGCTCAATGATGATGGGGTTGATTCACTGTCCACAGGCGTCACTTACGTGACTTTTGGACGCTCTGATACATGGCCTTCGGCGTTCGATATCGATGACCTCGACGGCAGCAACGGTTTCCGACTAGAGGGCGAAAATAACCAAGATTTTTCAGGCACAAGCGCTCGGGGCATCGGCGATCTCAATGGCGATGGTTTGGATGATATTGCCATTGGCGCACCGTTGTTTGATCGCGATGATCAATCGGACGCCGGTCAAGTCTACATCGTGTTTGGCACAACAGCGGGATACCCCGCCACCTTCGATCTGGGCTCACTCGACGGGAGCCAGGGCTTTAAAATCAGCGGCGAAGCGGTCGGTGACCAATTTGGAGTTTCTGTCAATGGCGCCGGTGATTTCAACAACGATGGTTTTGCTGATTTGATCATTGGCGCCAGAGGGCCGGACCCAGTAACGGACTCACCTGGGCAGATCAGCAAGGCCTATGTGTTGTATGGGGGCAATTTGGGTCTGGGAAAAATCGCCGAGGCTTCCACCTCTGTTGAGGCCGTTGATTTTGATTTAACAGCCAGTGGCCAAGCGAGCAACACTGAAACCATTGTTATCACCAACACGGGGACTGTCGCCGTTGCCCCAGGCACCGTTTCAATCTCAGGCGAGGCCTTGTTGAACTTTGTCATCACAGACGATCGCTGCTCTGATCAAACATTGGCCGTAGGTGAGCAATGCACCATCACCGTCCAAGCAAGGCCAACGAGTGTCGGCAGGTTGAGTGCTACGCTCAACATCCCATTGTCTAATCTGGAGACCAAAACGCTCACGCTAAGTGTGGAATCAAGCAATCCGGTGCCGGTGCCAGGTCTATCGGGCTTGTGGTCGTGGCTAACAGGCGGTCTTTTGGGTCTTATTGGCATGCGTCGCGCCTGGCGGCAATGAATCAATCCTGCCCCGGGCTTTTCTAACGTCTTGATTAAAATCACCTTGGGCTGGCCCGCACTGCATACCATGTGAAAGCGCCGTCGTGTCATCACCAGTCGCTGAGCCTCCAGTATTGGGGGTATGCTGTGGCCCAGGGCGATTCAAATAGCAAAATGCATCAGCACTTCAACATAGATTCACAAGCTGTCTATTGTTGTCAGGGGGGAACACCAGAATGCCGGATATTCAAACATTGGTCGATCATGCCGAGTTCTTCGCACCGTTGGCGGAACCTGTGTCGGGCGCCAATAGCGGAACGAGCGCTATGGCCGTGTCCAATTTGCAAGTGGTCCTCGAGGGCAAAGCGCTCAGCATCAACTGGGACGCCCCTGAGCCCAATGACCGCCAAGTGGCGACTGGCTATGAAGTCTTTGTGGATGGTCACTTGGTGTGCTCCGTTGAGAAAGATGGGCCTTTGTGCTGTGTGGTTGATGGCTTTGACGCCGAAAAATACGACGTGTCGGTGGAGGTGGCCACAGCGCCTGTCCCTTTGGTTGATCAGACTGCCACCGCGCCACTCCCCACTCAGCCCGTTCCCTCGGAGTCTTTAAGCGCGATGCTGATGTTGGCTTTATTGATGGGTGTGTGCGGGGTGTGGGGTGTTGGTCGTCAAAGGCCGGATCATTGATGCGCTGATAGACGCTGTGGTCTGGTCACGGTCTTTGGACGATGGCCGTGCGATCGCACTGATGGCCCGGTGTGTGTGAGTCCAGTGTGGAATAATAGAAAAGCGCTGGCCCATCGATTTGAAATGACATGAGTGACCCCACACCCGCTGCATCAGAAAACCCCCCATTTGAGCTCAATTTTTCCCGTCTGTTTGAAGGGTGGTTGTCTGGCTTCAACGCGAGCATTGCGTTTTCGACTTATCAAGCCGGCAAAGTCTTTTTGATCGGCCACGGTGAGCAAGGCATCAGCATTGCTGAGCGCACGTTCGCGCGTTGTATGGGGCTCAGTGCCCGCGCCGATCGCTTCTATCTGGCAAGCCTGTATCAACTGTGGCGGTTTAACAACGTAGTCGACCCGGGTGGTGACTACCAAGGTTACGACAAGCTGTTTATTCCCCATGTGGGCTACACCACCGGTGATGTGGACGCGCACGACATCGGAATCGACGCTCAAGGCGAGCCCGTGTTTGTCAACACGCTTTTCAGCTGTTTGGCCAAGCCCTCGATCACCCAGAACTTTGATGTGGTCTGGAAACCGCCTTTTATTAGTCGTCTTGCACCAGAAGACCGGTGCCACCTGAATGGTTTGGCCATGTTTGAGGGGGAGCCGGGTTGGGTCACCATGATCAGCCAATCCGATGTGGCCGAGGGGTGGCGCGATCACCGAACCCATGGCGGTGTGGTGATGGATGTTCATTCCAACGACGTGGTGTGTGAAAACCTATCCATGCCACATTCGCCCCGGTGGTATAAGGGGAAGCTTTGGGTGTTGAACTCGGGCACAGGCGAGCTTGGCTTTGTGGACTTGAAAGCCGGTCGGTTTGAGCCGGTGTGTTTTGTGCCGGGGTTTGCCCGAGGGTTGGCCTTCCATGGCCGGTACGCGTTGGTGGGGCTGTCCAAGGCCAGAAACCGTTCGTTCAGCGGGTTGCCGCTTGACGAGGCGTTGGCTGCTCGCAATGCAGAGGCTCGCTGCGGGATCGAGGTGATCGATTTAGAAACCGGTCATTTATTGCATCATTTGCGCATCGAGGGACAAATTGATGAGCTTTTTGATGTGTCAGTGATCCCAGCGGCCATCCGCCCCATGCTGCTGGGCTTTAAGACCGATGAAATCAAGCACATGGTGCGTTTTTAGCTGATCTCCGTATTCGCCTCGATCTTGGAGCGCTCCCCGGACGCAACAATGCCAGCGGGTCGCGGTGGCTGCTTATCTAAACAGCGTCGAGATCGTCAGCGTCAAAGCATTGGCTAAATCAGCCTGCGTGTAGTCCGGGTTGGCGCCCCTGCGGCATCAATCCGTCTCAAATCTTACAGGATTTGTCTCAAACCTTAAATTCAACGCCTTGCATGCTGTTATGTGGCGCGTGCTGTGTGTAGCGTAATTGCGCACCGTGGGGCATTCCCGCGTTGTCCGTGTCCTGACATTAGGTGACCGATGAGCCAAAACCCAAACTCTATGCGACAGGCATGCCCCCGTCCACCAAGTGCTTTGTCTCAAGCCATTCACCGGGGGCTCGCAGCCGCGTGTGTGGCGACCTCACCGATTTTGCTGGTGGTCAGTGGACCGTCCCAAGCCGCTTCGGCTGAGGATTTTGCGATTGGCAATTTAAGCCCGTCCCAGGGTTTTTCAATCGATGGCATCGACGAGTTAGACGGCGGTCATAATGGTGATGCATTTGGCTACTCGGTGGCCAAGATTGGCGATTTCAATGGCGATGGCTTGTCTGACCTGATTCTCGGGGCGCCCAACGCCCGGAGTGGGGAAATAGATTCAGCTGGACAAGCCTACGTTATTTTTGGAACCCAAGGTGACGCGTCGAACATATCGCTTCAGTCACTGGAGGAAGATGAATCTGGGATCACCCTGCCAGGCCGCGATGATGGCGGTAACCTTGGTGAAGCAGTGTCTGGCGTTGGAGATATTGATGGCGACAGTGCTGAGGAGTTTCTGATTGGCGCGCCTGATATGGAGCCCAATGGCAAACCTGCTGGGATGGCTTTCTTAACAACGAGTGGCCTCGACGGAACCACCATCGAAGGCACATCAACCAACGATGCTCTCGGCTCATCGGTTGCTGGCGGGGGCGATTTCAATGGCGATGGGTTTGTTGATCTTGTCATTGGTGCACCCGAAGTTTCGGCAAATACAGAAACCTATTCGGGTGCAGCCTACATTTTGTTTGGCGGCCCCTCTGGATTTGCAGACACAATCAGTGTCAGCACCATCACAAGCGGCGATGGCAGTGACGGATTTGCCGTCCATGGGGAAGATCAATATAGTGGCCTTCTAGGTGCATCGGTGGCGTTTGCCGGAGACATGAACAACGATGGCTTTGACGATGTCATTTTGGGTGCGAAGGGCGTGGATAACAGTGCCGGGAAAGCCTATGTGATATTCGGTACAGACCAGGCATACACGACACCATTGGAACTTGATGGCGTTGATGAAACCTGGAAAGAAGGTGCAGTGATTGTGGGTGCACCAGAGGGCGATGGCTTGGGCAGCGCTGTGGCACATGCCGGTGATTTCAATGACGATGGCATCGATGATGTCATCGTAACTGCCTTGGACGACGATAACGATAAGAGAAGCAGCCATGTGATTTTTGGGAAAGAGGGCATTTTTGGCTTGGGGGATGTGTCAACTGTGGGACCGGGTAATGGCGTGACCTTTACCGGTGACGAGGAGCGAGATTACTCAGGTGTATCGGTGAGCGCCGCAGGCGACTTTAATGGCGATGGGGTAGATGATGTCATTATCGGCGGCCTCACGGCGGGGGGTGTTGGCGAAGCGTACGTGGTGAGTGGCTCAGCCGAGTGGAATAACACGACGTCGCGAGCGTTGGGCAGCCTGGGTGCGGATGGGATAAAGTTGACTGGAGAGAACAATTCTGATTTGTTCGGCTTTGCCGTGTCAGGTGCGGGTGATTTCAATGGCGATGGGGTTGACGATGTTGTGATTGGCGCGCATGACGCCAACAACGGCGCTGGCAAGGTGTATGTTGCTTTTGGCGGGGTCACCGGATTGGGCGAAGTGCCTCAAATATCACCGTCTACTGCCTCTGTAGAGTTCAGTCCGGTCACCGTTAATACGACCACAGCCGCAGAATCGATTACCTTGACCAATGTGGGCACGAGCCCGTTGTCACTGGGTAGTCTCAATATCAATGGAGATTCAGCTTCAGATTTTTCTTTGGTCAATGACGCATGCTCCGATCAAACTTTGGCCATTGAAGCCACATGCTCTTTTGGGGTCACGGCAACGCCATCGGCCATCGGTGATCGCTCCGCGAGCTTGTCTGTCCCCTCAAACGCTCCCGATAGTCCCACCTCAATCGCCCTCAAAGCCACCGGCGCTGTTCAATGGAACATTGAGCCGTCGGCAAGTGTGGTTGATTTTGGTGGACAAACCATTGGAACTGCAGGGCAAAGACAGACCATTCGAATCGCCAACACAGGCCCTGGAGTGTTGCCTATAACAAAAGTGAGTGTCCATGGGATTGATGCAGAAGCGTTTTCAGTGGCGCGTGATGAATGCACAGGCGCCAGTTTGGCTGTGGGCGAGACATGCGAAATTGAAGTGGTCGTTAATCCATCAGTTGAAGGGCGTTTGAGTGCGACCCTCAGAGTTGTTTCTAACGAAGACAGCAAAGACATCGTGCTTTTTGTTAAAGCCATTGCCGCGCAGCCGGTACCGGCCCTCAATCCTGGTATACCGGTGCCGACTCTCAATCTCAGCATGTTGACCTTTTTGGCTGGGCTGTTGGGCTGGTTGGGATTGAGTCGTCATAGACGCTGGATGGGGTTAGGGCGTACCGAGTAGCTTTGGCAGGTACAGGGGATAGACCACTGACACCATGAAATAGAGCCAATGGTGCAGAAAACTGTAGACCGTATGGCCACCGATCACAGCCTCGATTTCTATTTCGTGCACTTTTTAAATCAGACGATTCGGTCGTTTCTGATTTCAGTGAGTCTTGCCGCCACTGTGTCAGTCAGCTGCTACACCAGATCTGATCTCAGCGCACAGGCACTGGCTGAAGGCCTTCTGTGGTTTAGAGCCTACTAATATTGGCGCTGAACCACGCGTTTCAATGCGCTCAGCGAAGGCGAACCTGCCTCAAAACGTCTCATTTCCCAAAAAATGTGTCTCAAATCCCATATTTTTGACTGGGCCTCACGTAAAAACTGTTCAGTAAATGTAAATTAAAGGCCAAGATCCTGGCCCTATCGGGCTCGGCCGCAGGCACGTCGAAGGGGTTCGCTGCCTGCTCGGATGACTCAGTGAATTCATTGGATTTCGATGATCATTGGCTTTTTGACCGTGTTGCGCCAGCTGCATCTCCCCCATCGAGCTCTCAATGTGCTGGTGGCCGTTGGGCTGTGTCTTTCATTCGGGCCTGATGGAGTGGCTCAAACATGCACAGCCACGACACCTGCCCAAGGCACTGGGGCAAACGATGATCCATATCAAATCAGCACCCCAGATGAGTTGAAGTGGTTTAGAGATAACGATAACGGCATCAATAAGCACTTCAAGCTGACCAACAACATTGACATGAGTGGATGTCCCTGGGGCGGTGGAAAACAGGAGTTTAAAGGGGTCTTTGATGGATCCAATTATCTTATCCAAAACCTCAACATCGAAGGATCGGGAGCAAAGATCGCTTTCATCAGAGAGCTTGCACAGGGCGCAGTGATCAAAAATCTTGGGCTCACCAATGTTGATGTCACAAGCACTTTCAATCCAGCGAACTCCAATAAGGATGGTTTCGTTGGGGCTTTGGTCGCAGAGTCGCGAGGCAAGATACAGGATAGCTTCGTGACGGGCACCGTCCAGGCAGCGCATACAGGATCCAGCAACACGGACTCGATGTATGCTGGCGGATTGGTGGGCTGGGGCCTTTACACTTCAACGACATCCGATGCCTTTTTTTCAGGCTCAGTCAGTGGCGCCAGTTATGTCGGAGGCCTGTTTGGCCGGCTCGACAATTTATTGGAGCGCGCTTTTGCAGTGGGCACTGTGACGGGTGTCTACGTAGGGGGGTTGGCTGGCAAAACACGCATCGGTGGCGACGACGACAAGATCATCAATTCTTATACAAATACCCAGGTGGATGGAACCTACGCGGGCGGCTTGATTGGTCAGATGGAGTTGAGCGAAATTTTGCGGTCACAAGCTTTTGGTGATGTCGTCGGTTCCCGCCAGGCGGGGGGACTGGTGGCCCGCTTTGACCAAGATGGTAAGATTTACGATTCGATGGCGTTTGGCGACGTTGAGGTGGCGTACTCAGGGAGTTGTCATGCCGGTGGTATCGCGGGCTACAATGACTCGAGCGATCCCACAATTGCCAGAACCATTGCCACCGGCACGGTCAGCCATGCCAGTGGAGGCACGTGCCAGGACGCCGAGCGCTTGGGCCCCATCGTTTCAAACTCCATTAACACGAGCCACATTCCCGAGGCCGCTTTCTACGTCAACGCCGTGCCCAATGGCAACACATTGGGATCAGAATCCACTCTGGCAGATCTTCAATTGATTGCAACTTATGAGAACGCAGATCCTGCTTGGACGTCCGGAAAAATTGAGGCGGTATCCGACTGTTCGACACCGTCGACAACGGCCAATCTGAC
>CAJXNU010000045.1 GCA_913057255.1 uncultured Wenzhouxiangella sp. | reverse complement strand
CGCGGGCATCAGCGAAGAAGACGTGGCCAAGCGCCTGATTGATTATGGATTCCATGCGCCCACCATGTCATGGCCGGTGGCTGGCACGCTGATGATTGAACCCACAGAGAGCGAGTCCAAAGCTGAGCTCGATCGCTTTATTGAGGCAATGATCGCGATTCGGGAAGAAATCGATGCGGTCGCTGCGCAAACTTGGCCCAGTGATGACAACCCATTGGTGAATGCACCGCACACGCTTCATGAGCTGAGCGCAGACGAGTGGACTCACCCTTACTCGAGAGCGCAAGCTGGATGGCCTGTTGAGAGTTTGCGCGCCAACAAGTTCTTTGCCTCAGTGGGAAGAGTGGACAATGTGCACGGTGACCGCCACCTGATTTGCACCTGCCCACCGATGGAAACCTATCTAAAAGCAAGCTGACCCTGGAGCCCAGGCCTGAGAAATTCTCTCAGGTCTGGACCAAGAAGAAACCAGCTCGCTAGCGGTGAGCCGGTAGCTTACTCGGGCTCTGCTCCACCCTCGTCTTCTTCATCATCGGACGCGGCGATTCGTGCCAAACCAATGAGCGCCTCATCCTCTGCCAGACGAATCAAAGTGACGCCTTGCGTATTACGACCCAGCGTTGATATCTCCGCCACCGATGTCCGAACCAAAGTGCCTCCGTTGGATGTCAGCATGACATCATCATCGTCACTGACAGACAATGCGGCAACCAAGGCACCATTGCGGTCTGAGGTTTGGATCCCGATGACTCCCTGACCACCGCGCTTGATGACTGGGAAATCTTCCAGCCGCGTCCGTTTGCCATACCCATTGGCTGTGGCCAATAAGACATCGCGGGCTTCATCGTCCGTCACTAGCATGGATACGACGTGCTGGTCGTCTTTGAGTTTGATGCCCACAACCCCTCGAGTCTGCCGGCCCATGGCTCTGACATCCTGTTCATTGAAGCGAATGGTTTTGCCTGATGAGGAAAAGAGCAAAATATCTCGCTGGCCATCGGTGAATGACACGTTTACCAGCTCATCACCTTCATCCAGCAAAATCGCCCAAATTCCATTCGCTCGAATATTGGCAAAGTCACTGAGCGCGGTCTTTTTCACGCGACCCGACTGGGTGGCAAAAAACACAAACCAGTCTTCAGGGAATTCGCGAGTCGGTAAGATGGCGTTTATTCGCTCACCCTCATCCAGTGGCAACAGATTGACCATGGGGCGACCTCGACTCTGCGGGCCAGCCTGGGGCAACTCATAGACTTTGGTTTTATATACCTTTCCAGCACTGGTGAAGATCAAGAGCGTGTCATGGGTATTGGTCACCCAAAAACGCTCAACAAAATCTTCGTCTTTTGTCTTGGTGGCGCTGCGACCGCGACCACCGCGCCGCTGGGCTCGGTAACGGTCCAGTGGTTGGTACTTGGCATACCCTGCATGCGACAAGGTCACCACGACGTCCTCTGGCGTAATCAGGTCTTCCATGGTCAGATCGAGCTGAGTCTCGATGATCTCTGAGCGTCTCTCATCTCCAAATTGATCCTTGAGGGCATTGAGCTCTTCACGGATCACTTGCATCAACGCATCGGGCTCTGAAAGGATCCGCATCAGCTCCTGAATTTGGCCCAAAATCTCTTGGTATTCATCCGAAAGCTTTTCTTGCTCTAGGCCGGTGAGCTTTTGGAGGCGAAGATCCAGAATCGCTTGCGCTTGAGCGGGTGAAAGCTGATAGCCTGCCTCACTCAACCCAAACTCTGGCGCCAAATCCTCGGGTCGTGACAGCTCCGCACCGGCTCTTCCCAGCAATGACTGGACGATCGAGCCATCCCAGCGTCGTGCTTGCAACCCTTCGCGCGCTTCAACGGGTGTTGGAGAACCTTTGATGAGCGCAATGATCTCGTCGAGGTTCGCCAACGCGACGGTGAGCCCTTCCAAGATGTGCGCCCGCTCCCTGGCTTTCCGAAGCTCATACAAACTGCGCTTAGTGACCACATCGCGACGATGCGCCAAAAAGGCCTGCAGCATTTGCTGAATGTTCAGAAGCTTCGGCTGGCCATCAACCAAGGCCACCATGTTGATCCCGAATACGCTCTGTAACGGCGTCAACTGATAGAGATTATTTAAGATCACCTCAGCCACTTCTCCGCGCTTGAGCTCGATCACCATCCGCATACCGTCTTTGTCGGACTCGTCACGAAGCTCAGAGATGCCCTCCAAGCGTTTTGAGCGCACCAAGTCAGCGATCTTCTCAAGCAGTCTCGCTTTGTTGACTTGATAAGGAAGCTCGGTGACCACGATGCGAGAGCGTCCATTGTCCTCGGTCTCAACATGCGATTTGGCCCGCATGTAAACCCGACCTCGACCCGTTCGGTAAGCCTCATGAATCCCAGCCACACCGTTGATGATGCCAGCTGTCGGGAAGTCTGGCCCAGGCAGATAGCCCATGATGCCGTCGATATCCAAATCAGGATCATCGATCATGGCCAGCAAGGCGGCAATGACCTCAGTTAAGTTATGCGGCGGAATATTGGTGGCCATCCCCACCGCGATGCCAGACGCTCCATTGACTAGGAGATTGGGCACCCGCGTCGGCAAGACCACGGGCTCATTTTCAGACTCGTCATAGTTTGGACTGAAATTAACGGTCTGCTTGTCAATATCGGCCAACATCTCGTGAGCCAGCCGGTCCATGCGCACCTCGGTGTAGCGCATGGCCGCAGGTGAGTCCCCATCGATTGACCCGAAGTTACCTTGGCCATCCACCAGCATGTAGCGCATGGAAAACGGTTGAGCCATTCGAACGATGGTGTCGTAGACCGCGGTATCACCATGGGGATGATATTTACCGATCACATCACCGACCACACGCGCCGATTTCTTGTAGGGCTTGTTATAGTCATTGCCCAATTCGTGCATTGCATATAGCACACGTCGATGGACAGGTTTAAGCCCATCTCTGACATCCGGCAACGCCCGACCTACGATGACGCTCATCGCGTAGTCGAGATAAGATTGCCGCATTTCGTCTTCCAGGTTAACCTGGAGCACTTCCCGTGCCATTTCTGCCATTTGGGGATCCTATTTTAAGCCGAGAATATCGCTATAAACACTTGAAACTTATAGGTTTTTATTATCTTTCCAGCCCTAGAAAAACCATGACAAAGCTGGGTCAAATTGTGATGAAAATTTTATCATATTTCAGGCAAAAACAGTAGCCAACAGTCAGCCTCACACAGCCACCACCGACACCCGTAGCCGAAACTCAAGTATCATGTGGCTGTCTATATCAACCCCGACTGAAACATGGCCAGAGGAAGCTAAAACATGACATCAATTCGAAGCTTTTTGAGTTGCCTTGCCTTGGCGTTTCCCCTGAGCGTTTTGGCACAGGTTCCCATTGAAGAAGATGCCAATGCCACACCATCGACCATCCAATTAGAGGAAAGCCCGACTGTGATCTTACACACCAATTTTGGCGAGATAGAACTTGAGCTATTTGCTGACAAAGCGCCCAAATCTGTAGAAAACTTCATTGCCTACGTGGAATCTGGGCACTATGACGACACCCTGTTTCATCGGGTAATCCCGAATTTCATGATCCAGGGCGGCGGTTTTGATCTCGATTTCCAACAAAAGCCAACCCAAGAGCCCATCGTCAACGAAGCGGACAATGGATTGAGCAACACTCGGGGTACGCTCGCCATGGCGCGCACCATGTCACCTCATTCTGCAACATCCCAATTCTTCGTCAATGTCCAAGACAACACCTTCTTGGACCATCAAGGCACGTACTCCGGTCAAGCGTGGGGCTATGCTGTCTTTGGGCAAGTGACCCGGGGAATGGAGGTGGTTGACGCAATCCGCCAAGTGCCCACAGGCCGTCGGTCAGGCCATCAAGACGTCCCTGTTGATCCGGTCATCATTGAGCGTGTGGAAATCAAAGCTGGGAACTAATTGAGCACACTCAAGCCCCATCTCCCGCTATATGTGATCGCTGATTTACATCTCGGTGGTGGCGCCCCCGCCACTGAGACACTCTTCTACTTGTTTCTTGAGAGCTTAGAGCCTGAAGACAACTCACTTCTTATTTTGGGCGATCTGTTCGAGGTCTGGACGGGTGATGATATCCAATCCTCGCTGGCAAGTCGGGTCGCCGGCAGACTCAATCGCTTGAGCCAGACTGGAACGGAGATTTTCTTTGTTCATGGCAATCGCGACTTCTTAATTGGCGATCAGTTCGCGAAATCTGCGGGCATGACCTTGCTCGATGAACCCATCCTCGTAACAAATGCAAGCCCCACCACCGGCTTCGTTCATGGTGATTGCTTGTGTACTGCCGATGAGAAGTTTCAGCGTTTTCGTAAAAAATCACGCTCACGTGCTTGGCAACGGCGAGTATTGAGCCTGCCTCGGTTTGCCCGACGGTGGTTGGGACAGTTCGCCAGATGGCGCAGCCAGCAACATGGGCAAGAAAACATCAAACAAGCCCCGCAAATGGGCGATGTGACCTCCGAGGCCGTCAATCGCCTCATGACAGAGCACTCACTCACGCGTCTGGTGCATGGCCACACCCACCGTCTTGGCATCCATGTCAACGTCAACGGGCCAGAAACCGAACGCTGGGTCTTGGGTGATTGGCATGACCATGCCGGGTCTGTTCTGATCCTGACCGAGTCAGGACTGACCCTTCACGGGATCAGCGTCACGCCCGAGAAAACGATGACTTGGTCAGAGCCTCTGCAAGCGCTCGCCCACTAAGCCAAGCACCTTCAACACGGTTTCCATTGCACCAATCTCCTGCAACCCACACGTGGCTGCGGGGATCAGCCAAAAACCCCCGATCGAGAGGCGAGTCACTCTGCGCATAACGCCAGCGATGCATCTGTATGAACGTGGGCTGCGATCCAATCACGCCGAGTAGCTCAGCCCATGCTCGGTAGAGCGCTGAGGCGGCCGCATCTTGGGGCTGATCTAACCAAGCCTGTGACCACTCGGGTGTGGCGTGTAGCACCCAAGCCTCCCCATCCCGACCTGGCTTTGTGCTTTGTCGACAGAACCAAGACAGCGGTCCCTCATTCACAAAAGCGGCCGAGACATCTAACGCCAATGGTTGATCAAAACCCATCATCAAAGCCAATGTGGGTGTCATTGGGTGGTCATTGAGCACCTCGAACAATGGGTGAGCCTCACCCAGCAGCTCAGCCGCTTGCGCAGGGGGTGCAGTGATAATGAGATCCCCAGCATAAAATGCCTGGCGCTGATCCCCTGCCTCCACCTCAACCCGCCAACCTTCGTTTGTTGACCTGAGCTCGGTCAGTTTATGTTGATAACGGACCGAGAGCCGATCAGACAGCGCTTTGAGAACCGCATTGTTCCCCGGAACCCCCACCCAGCGCGTAAGAGATCCTTCTCTCTCAGCCCGCGAGATGTGATTGGGACGCTGGCCAAAGACATGAATTGGCTCAGCCCATGGACTCACCAGACCTTGCTCTGACCACTGTCTGATCGCCAACTGGAAATCCTCGGTGTAGGCGGTGAAGTACTGCGCGCCATGATCAAAGGACCAATCGCCGTGACGTCGAGTCGCTGAGCGTCCGCCCGGCCCTCTGGCTTTTTCAAGGACAACAACCGAACGCCCTGCCCCTTGCAAAGCATCTGCTGCAGCGAGTCCCGCCCAGCCGGCACCCACGACGAGCACGTCCGAATGCTCTTTGGTCATTCTTGGCTGCTGGCTTCTGGTCGCAGATAAGGAAACAGCAACACGTCTCGAATTGAGGGAGAGTCAGTGAGAAGCATCACCAGGCGGTCGATACCAATGCCCTCACCCGCAGTCGGTGGCAAACCGTACTCCAGTGCCCGAATGTAGTCATGATCAAAATGCATGGCCTCATCGTCGCCTGCATCTTTGGCCTGCACCTGAGCCCTAAAACGGGCCTCTTGATCTTCGGGATCATTGAGCTCGGAGAAGCCATTGGCAATTTCACGCCCCGCCACAAAGAGCTCAAACCGGTCAGCCAACCCAGGATCTGCGTCATTTCGCCGGGACAAAGGCGACACCTCGATGGGATAGCCCGTAACGAATGTCGGCTGAATAAGAGTGGGCTCGACCACGGCGTCAAACAACTCCATTAACAAGCGACCCCAACCCCAGTCTTTGTCCGCATGAATGTTTAACTCGGCACACAGACCTTTAAGCGTGGCTTCATCTCGACATTGATCTGCTTTGAGAGCTGGCAGATGCTCCATCACGGCCTCCTCGACGCTGATGCGACGATACGGTCCGTTAAAGTCAATCAATTCACCCTGGTAAGACACCACCCCAGCCTCGCCCGCGCCGATCTCATGGATCACAGTGCTGAGCAGAGACTCGGTGAGGTCCATCAGATCGTTAAAGTCGGCATGAGCCCAGTAAAACTCGAGCATGGTGAATTCTGGATTGTGCCGCGTGGAAACACCCTCATTGCGGAAATTTCGGTTGATTTCATAGACCTTGTTCAGCCCGCCCACCACCAAGCGCTTGAGATACAGCTCGGGCGCAACACGCAGGTATAAATCAAGGTCCAATGCATTGTGGTGAGTCACGAAGGGTTTGGCGGTTGCTCCTCCGGGAATGTAGTGCATCATGGGCGTCTCGACCTCAAGAAACCCATGCTCGTCTAAGTATCGTCGGATCCCTCGGACCACCAAAGAGCGCGTTTCAAAGGTCTCTCTGACTTCTGGATTGACGATCAAGTCGACATACCGTTGGCGGTACCGCGTCTGCTGATCCGACAAGCCATGCCATTTCTCAGGCAACGGTCGAAGAGACTTGGTCAGCAAGGCAATATCTGATGCATGGATGCTCAACTCACCCGTCTGGGTTCTCATGAGGCGCCCACGCACGCCAACGATGTCACCAATGTCCCATTGCTTGAACTCGGCATAGAGACCCTCAGCCAAATCGTCACGCCGAGCATAGACTTGAATCCGCTGGCCAGAGCCATCTTGAATATGGAAGAAGCTGGCTTTACCCATCACTCGACGGGTCATCATCCGACCGGCCAGACTAAACTCTTGTTCAACTTGCTCAAGACGACTGGCATCAAAAGCCTCAGCATCACCGTAGGCTTCAATCAGCTCACGGGCCTCGTGGGTGATCCGCCAATCGTTTGGGAAAGCAGAGCTGTCTGCCCGCTGCTCACGCAACCGACTCAACTTAGCGCGACGCTCTGCGATCAGCCGATTCTCATCCATCGGTGTCTCGGAATCATTTGAACTGACGTCATCTGTCATGGGGTGAAGCTCCAATTCTGGCCGTCTGAGGCCAACAAAGTATATGCAAGGGTGGCCAACACCACCAATTGCCTTAGATTGTCCATTCTAGCGTCCCAGATGATCACTGTACTTACTGCAACCCCATCTGTAGAGAAGCAGCCACAAACTCATCCAAATCCCCATCCAAAACTTTTTGCGTATCGGTTCGCTCAACACCGGTTCGGATGTCTTTGATGCGGGACTGATCCAGCACATAGTTTCTGATTTGCGAGCCCCAGCCAATGTCAGCCTTTTCCGCCTCGGTGGCTTGAGCCGCCTCTCTTTGTTTAAGTAACTCCAACTCATAGAGCTTGGCACGCAGTTGAGCCATGGCCCGGTCTTTGTTTTTGTGCTGCGACCGATCGGTTTGGCACTGAACCACCACACCGGTGGGCTCATGCGTGATGCGCACCGCCGATTCGGTTCGGTTGACGTGCTGACCACCCGCACCTGATGCGCGATACACATCGATGCGGAGATCAGAGGGATCGATGTCAATCTCGATGCTGTCATCAATCTCAGGCGAGACAAAAACACTGGCGAATGAGGTGTGGCGTCGATTGCCTGAGTCAAAAGGCGACTTTCTGACCAAGCGATGCACACCGATTTCCGTTCGACACCAGCCGTAGGCGAACTCGCCCTCGACTCGAATGGTTGCACTTTTGATGCCGGCCACCTCACCTGCAGACACCTCGACGAGCTCGACTTGCCAACCTCTATGCTC
Source organism: uncultured Wenzhouxiangella sp. (assembly GCA_913057255.1). Taxonomy (GTDB): domain Bacteria; phylum Pseudomonadota; class Gammaproteobacteria; order Xanthomonadales; family Wenzhouxiangellaceae; genus Wenzhouxiangella. Next base: position 6,522 of record CAJXNU010000045.1, on the reverse strand, counting down.
CGCCCAGCGCAAATACATTCGAAGCAACATCTCTGCCCAATCCTGAGCCTCCGTGCCACCGGAGCCCGCTTGAATATCAATAAAGCACGGGCGTTGGTCCATCTCGCCAGAGAACATTCGTTGAAATTCAAGTTGAGCAACTGATCTTTCGATGGCCATCAGATCAGATACAACGGACTGCAGTGTCTCATCGTCATCTTCAGCAGCGGCCAATTCGAGTAGCTCTGCCGCTTCCGCTACTCCCTGTATCACCTCCGTTTGGGCGCTGACTGACTTTTCTAAGTCCGCCCGTTCTTTGCCAAGCTTTTGAGCATGTTCTGGCTGATCCCAAATCCCGGGCTGCTCGAGTTCACGGGTGAGCTCTTCTAATTTTTCCTTTTTGCCATCGTAGTCAAAGATACCCCCTCAGCGCGTCTACCCTGCGCTCCAAATCATCCAATAGGTTTTTTGTGGCCGTGAATTCCATGATGTATTCCAAACAAGAAAAATCAGAGGTGCCAGTGTACTCGTCATACCGATCATGGTGGCCAAATTCCTCTCAAAACGCCTGAATTTGTCGGGTTTTTGACCGAAATTTTCACATGATTTCGACAAAATTCGTCCCCAGCGACCTAAATGTTTGATTTTTTTGGGCCTAAATCGGCGAATTTGCTCAAACCCCCAGCCTTGACATCCAGACATGGCGGGCGTAGTGTGTCGGACCAAGGCATGTCAATCTGAAAACTCGTGCATGCCGAAGTGGACGACTGGCGATTCCCGCTTCGGGGTAAGTGATCCGGAATCCCCAGCCTACATAAAGCCTGTCAATGGGAGATTGATATATGGAACTTACTTTCGGTCAATATGAACTGATCTACAACTCGTTTTCATTCGGTGTAGCGACGTTCTTTGCTGCGACCTTGTTTTTCTGGCTTGGTTTGTCACAAGTCGCTAAGGAATACAAGACCGCCGTTGTCATCACGGGTCTCGTGACCTTCATCGCTGGTTACCACTACTGGAGAATTTTTGGTAGCTGGGGCGATGCCTACACAGCTGTCAATGGAACCGTTGAAGCGACCGGCGTCGCATTTAACGTGGCCTATCGTTATGTCGATTGGCTGTTGACAGTACCGTTGCTGCTGATCGAGTTGATCTTGGTCATGGGCTTGTCGAAATCAGAGACAGTCCGTAAGAGCTTCGCGCTCGGTGGCGCAGCTGCCCTGATGATCATCCTGGGCTACCCAGGTGAGGTATCCGGTGGCATCGACGGCACTCGCATGCTGTGGGGCGTCTTGTCGATGATTCCGTTCCTCTACATCGTCTACAGCCTGTTTGTTGGCCTGTCTGATTCTATCAACAGCCAGCCAGCAGAAGTCCGTGGCATGGTGAGCACAGCACGCTGGATTGTGGTCCTGGCCTGGTCTTTCTATCCGGTTGTTTACTTCCTGCCATTTGCTATTCCAATGGACGGTGGTACAGCCAAGACTGTGATCGAAGTGGGCTACACCGCTGCTGATATCATCGCTAAAGCGGCCTTCGGTGTGTTGATCTTCAACATCGCTGTCCGCAAGTCACGTGGTGCTGCGTAAGGATCCTTTAAGGATCTAACGGAGACATCACTGCTGTGATGAAGAACAATCCCCGGTCAATGCATGTGGCCGGGGATTTTTTTATGCCCAATCAGAATGGGCAACCCATCTCTGGCTTGGAATCGGAGTTTGAACAAGCCAATCATGCTTTACTTCAGACGCTCGATCATGAATTCGGTGCCAATACGCAACTAAACGAAGCTTTGCACCACCATTTCAATGCAGGCGGTGGGCGGGTCAGAATGACTCTGGCCTTGGATGCGGGCCGACGCTTGGGTCTACCAGGCAGTGACCGGCACCACCTTGCGCTGGCGACCGAACTGCTTCATAACGCCTCATTGATTCATGATGACTTACAAGATCAAGATCCGGTGCGGCGAGGTCAGCCTGCTGTCTGGAGTGCCTATGGCTCCGACGTGGCCATTCTCGCCGGAGACTATCTACTCGCGACCGCCTTTGGTCAACTTGCACACTGCACACGCCAAGCACCGACTTTGATCCAACATTTTCAAAAAAGAAGCGCGGATCTCATCTTTGGACAAGCACTTGATCTTAGTCACGGTGAGACGCTGGAGAGGTTTTCCCTAGAAACCTATCGCCAGATTGTCTCGGCCAAATCGGGCGCTTTGCTTGCCATGCCATTGGAGCTCGCCCTGATCGCCTCTGGACACACTCAAGCCGTGGCTTTGGCTCGAAATGCAGGTGAAGCCTTTGCCATTGCTTATCAGATCTCTGATGACCTCAGCGACCTTGAGGCCGACGCCAGGCATGATTGCTTCAACATCGTTCATGCCCTCCTCCAATGTAGACGAAACAGCCCCTTGCATGCCGCCATCACAGAAGGTCAGATACAGTGTCAGCATGCAATTGACCAAGCTCGTGTGCTGCCGAACGACTGCGGCGAGCTGATGGTACAAAAAGCTCAACAGCTGATGGCGCAATTCCAGGAAGTGGAAGAGACATAAAATTCATGAGTCATCTCGTCGTGATTGGTGGGGGCTTCGGCGGCATTGGGGCAGCGTTGAGAGCGCGCGCCAAAGGCTACGAAGTGACCCTAGTTGATAGATGCCCCAGGTTGGGTGGTCGCGCGCAGGTCTTTGAGCGCTCAGGCTATCGTCACGATGCCGGCCCCACCGTCATTACCGCACCGTTTCTCTTTGAGGAGCTGTTTGAGCTTTTTGATCGAAAGCTCAGCGACTACATCACCTTAGTCCCGCTCAAGCCTTGGTACCGTTTTCGCTTCAATGACGGCGAACACTTTGATTACGGCGGGAGCATGGAAGATACGCTCGCAGAAATCGAGCGGCTCAGTCCGAGAGACGTTGAGAACTATAAAAGGTTGCTTGAGGACTCAAAAAAGCTCTACGACGTCGGCTTTACGCAACTTTCTGACGCGCCTTTCCACAGCTTCGGGTTTATGCTTAAACAGGTCCCTCACCTAATCCGCCTTGGGGCTTGGCGGACCGTGTGGCAAATGATCACTCGTCGCATCGAGAGCGACTATCTGCGCCAAGCCTTTTCAATACAACCCTTGCTGGTCGGTGGCAACCCATTTGACACAACGAGCATTTACGGACTCATCCATTTTCTAGAACAAGCCCACGGAGTTCACTTTGCGATGGGCGGCACCGGCGCATTGGTCGATGGCCTAGAAAAACTCATGCTTGAAGTGGGCATCAACATCCAACTCGGCACCACGGTTGAAAGCCTCGAGGTCCGAGGCGACAAGATCACTCGGATTAAGACCTATGACGAGCAGCATGAGCACAAGGAGATGATGTGCGATGCTGTCATTTCAAACGCTGACCCAGCCCATTTATATGGAGAATTGCTCCCCTCGCAAGCAGTAAAAACTTCGGCACAAATCAAGGTTCGACACGCCAAGAAATCCATGGGGCTGTTCGTCTTGTTCTTTGGTGCACGCCGACAGTATCCCGAGATTGCTCACCACACCATCTGGATGGGACCACGCTATCGCGATCTTCTCAAAGACATTTTCCAGAAAAAGATTTTGGCGGATGATTTCTCGATTTATCTGCATCGACCAACCGCGACAGATCCAAGCTTTGCACCCGAAGGTTGCGATAGTTTTTATGCCCTGGTGCCCGTACCCAACCTCCAGGCTCAGATTGACTGGGACATTGAAGGCCCCAAGCTCAGCAAGCGAGTGATTCAAGCGCTAGAAGATACGATGATGCCTGAGCTCTCCACATACCTCGAGGCTGACTTTTACATGACTCCCGAGGATTTCGAGGAGCGCTATCTTTCGCCACAGGGCGCGGGCTTTTCCATCGCACCCTACTTCAGTCAGTCGGCTTGGTTCCGCTTCCACAACAAGTCTGAGGGACCAAGCAACCTCTATCTGGTCGGAGCCGGCACGCATCCAGGGGCTGGCATGCCCGGCGTGCTTTGCTCTGCTAAGGTCATCGACCGCCTGCTGGAGCCAGTGACATGACCCAGCGAGAGTTTGACACACTGCCACACCCGCTAGAGATCTTGGCTGAGCACGGCCGGACTTTTCATTTTGCCAGTCACCTGTTGGGGGAGAAGTATCGGACACGCGCCGCCCAGCTCTATGCGTTTTGCCGCTACGCAGATGACCTGGCGGATAAAGCACAGGATAAGCAGCTGGCCAAAAAGCGCCTGTCTTCATTAAAGAGAGATCTGACACTCAGAGCGTCTACACAGCCTCAGTGCAAGCAAATGCTCTCCTTGATAGAAGAGACGAATATGCCCTTAACGCCAGTCATTGCATTGATCGATGGCGCGATGCAAGACCTAGATCCCGTGAACATCCATACGGAGGCCGAACTTATCCAATATGCCTACCAAGTCGCGGGCACGGTAGGTTTGATGATGTGTGCGGTGCTCGATGTCACGGACCCCAAAGCCCTGCCCTTCGCCATCGACCTAGGTATGGCCATGCAGCTGACCAACATCGCTCGGGATGTGGGTGAAGATGCCGAGCTCGGGCGCGTGTACCTACCGAGTGACTGGGTTGGATCTTTGAGCTCAAATCAAATCTCTGACCCCACGTTGTCCCAAGCCCAAACGCTCCGAGTGGCCACTCGGCGGATGTTGTTTCTGGCCGATGAATACTATGACAGTGGCCTGCAAGGTCTCTACTACCTGCCAAGAGGCGCTCGCTGGGGCATTCTGGTGGCCGCCAAGGTGTATCGTGAAATTGGCTCACTAATCGCCAATGCAAACTATCAATCTTGGGATCGTCGAGCCGTTGTCTCGAAGAGGCGGAAGATCAAGCGCGCCAGCACAGCGATTTTGGCGCACGTACTCAAAGACCGCTTCAAACATCGCCACCCCATGCACAATCCGGCGCTGCATCGTGATTTAAATCACCACTACGGTGCCAACCAGTCCAAAGCAGCCTAAGTACCAGATGACCGAATCAACCCAGGTCGAGCTGACGATCATCGGTGGCGGGCTCGCAGGTCTCTCTCTTGGCCAACAGTTGGCGTCTACGCCGCTGGGACTAAAAACACTCATCATAGAGCCCAGAGAGGCCTATGCCAATGACCGAACATGGAGTTTTTGGGCACCTCCAGCACACCAGTTCGATCAGCTTGTCTCCAAGACGTGGAATGGCTGGGCTTATGGTGAGCTTCATGCCCCACCACGCATCCACAACACACCGGAAACACCCTACCAAAGCATTCGAAGCATTGAGTTCTACCAAGCAGCCAGTCAGGCCATTTTCTCCGCGGATGATGTAGAGCTGGCGCTGGGTGAGCGCGTGGAAGGCTACCAACGTCTCAACACCGGCTGGCTTATACAAACCAATGAGCGCGAAATTCAAACCCGGTACGTCATTGACACGAGGCCGCCCAATAACTCACAGCTTGAAAACACAAAGATGTTGCAGTGCTTCATTGGCGAGCACTTAGTCATGGCCCATGCATTCAATCCCGATCAAGCTGAGCTGATGACAGACATGATCGCAGATGAACATGGCTTCTTATTCAGTTATGTCTTGCCACTGAGTCGAGATGAAGCCCTCGTGGAGGCCACACGATTTTCAGCTGGGGCGATTCCATGGCCGATCTTAAAAACCGATCTAGACCAGATCAAGACAAGACGCGGCTGGAGGGAGGCGCAGGTCACCGGCGAAGAAAAGGCTCGACTTCCCATGGGACTCAAGCCGCGTCGGAACCGAGACAAAAGCTGGGTGCATGCTGGCACAGCCGCTGGCGGATTGCGCGCTGCCTCAGGCTATGGTTTCATGCGCATTCAACGCTGGGCCAAACAATGCCATGATGCGCTTAGGGCAGACCATAAACCCATTGGACATCCGGCAGAACCTAGGCTGCAAGGCTGGATGGATGAACTCTTTCTCGATGTGTTAATCCATGAACCAGCGCGCGTGCCTGAGCTTTTTCATTGTCTTTACTCGAGAGCGCCAGTGGATAGTCTGATTCGGTTCATGTCAGATCAATCCTCTTTGCTGGACAAACTACAGATCATCCGTTCTCTCCCGGCAAAACCCTTTTTGCGTACAATGATGAGAAGATGAATTGGCCAGCCGAAACACGTGCGTTTGTGCCCATTGCCTTGGTTTCAGCCGTGGCATTAGGGGCCTTCCCAAGTGCCATCCCCCAGTGGCTACAAGTCACCCTACTGGCACTGGGCGTGGTCATATTGGGCTTGCCCCATGGCGCGCTGGATCCTGCCATCGCAGGACGCGCCGGCCTAGTGAAATCCAGCGCCAGTCTTTGGGCATTTAATGCGGGTTACACAGGCGTCGTGCTTGGCGTCATTGCACTCTGGTGGATAGCCCCAGTTTTGAGTCTGGTGTTGTTTTTGGCCGTGAGCGCATGGCACTTTGCCGGGGATTGGCGAGACACCCTGCCCAGCTGGGCTCAAGGCATTGGTGGTGCCGGATTGCTGTTAATGCCCATCATTTTCCATACCCCAGAGGTGGCCGACCTTTTTGTCATGC
>CAJXNU010000044.1 GCA_913057255.1 uncultured Wenzhouxiangella sp. | reverse complement strand
CATGGTGCCTTGCCCGCTACTGTGACTGATGTCAAAGCACTCCATGCGCTCCGGTGGACCTGAGAGCTTCAACAAAGAGGACAAGGCCAACAATCCCTGACCCCATTGGTCTTTTTCGATGAGCTTCCGGCGCAACGCGTCCTCGGCATTTTTGACCGCCAGCAAAATCCACTGTTGGCGCTCTCCACGCACTCGATGTTTTAACTCAACCGGTCCACATCGACGCTCGGCCAATGCCTGCACCCAAATCGCTGTGTCAGTGGGTTCTTGTGAGACCAAGACCACCCTCGGTGGGCGATGGTCTTGATAGAACTGACCCAAAAACGCATCGATGACCGATTGATCCGTATCTTGTGGGCTCACATTGCTGGGAAATAGATTTCTCCCCCCAACGTTCCTGCCATTTCTATAGGACATGACATGAATCGCCACCGATCCTGCTTGCGACGCCACCCCGATCACATCCATGTCCTGCTGTTGGCCCATCACATATTGCTGTGAGCGGACAGTCTGTAGTGACTGAATGTGATCACGAAAAACTGCCGCCTGCTCATAGTCTTGTTGCTCACTGGCCTGACTCATGCGCTGCACCAGATACTTGATGACCGCATCATCATTGCCATTCAAAAGCTGTCTGGCCGCATCGACATCAGCCGCATAGTCTTTTTCAGAGATATACCCCACGCAGGGAGCTGAGCAACGTTTGATCTGGTACTGCAGGCATGGACGGGTTCGATTGTTGAAGACGCTGTCTCTGCATTGCCGCAACTTAAACAAGCGATAGATCTGATTCAGCGATTCTCGCACCGCGCCGATGCTCGAAAACGGCCCGAAAAATTCCCCTTTGGCCTTCTTTTTTCCGCGATAAAAACTCACCAAAGGATACGGATGGTCGCTGCTCAACCGAATCCATGGATAGCTTTTATCGTCTCTAAGATTGATATTAAAACGGGGCTTGTGCGCCTTGATCCACTCATTTTCTAATAGCAGCGCTTCGGTTTCTGTGCGCGTTAGACTCACCTCCATCGAGGCAATCTTTTTGATCATTAAATTGATGCGTGGCCCTTTGTCCTGACCATTGAAATAGCTGGCCACTCGCCGCTTGAGATTTTTGGCCTTACCCACATAAAGCACCTGACCTTTGTCATCCCGCATGACATAAACACCCGGCTCTGTCGAGAGAGTCTTGGCGAATGCTTGTCCGCAGAACTGAGTCATCCTAGTCCTCTAACGGCCTCCCTGTGGGCCACATTGCTTGATCCAAGCCGTGGCGGCCTGATCAAGCATGGAGACCACGAGCCGAAAACCATCGGCCTCACCATAATAGGGATCGGGGACATCGACACCAAACTCTGGGGATGATGGCTCTACCAGTGACATGACCAATTGAATCTTGGGTCGAAGATCAGGGGTAGCAAGATCCATGAGCGCATGGTGATTGGATTGGTCCATGGCAAAGACGAGATCGAACATCTCGAGATCACTCAGGCCGACTTGTCTTGCTCTTTGCGCATCGATGTCAAATCCGGCCGCTTTGGCCGCTGCTCGGGCGCGGGGATCAGGCGCCTTGCCAATGTGGTACCCCGCTGTACCCGCGGAGTCTAAGTGAATGATGGAATTATCCATACCGTGGGCGGCCAGTCTGTGTTCAAAAACGCCCTGTGCCAATGGGCTTCTACAAATATTACCTAAACAAACAAATAAAATATTTTTTGGAGAAACGGACATGATGAGTCGGGAGTATTTTTAGCTAAAGCGTGCTCAATGAGTGGTCTCGACAAAGACCTCTTGTATTCTGGCTAAGTCATCTGGGTTATCCACGCCGGCGGGAATGGGTGCTACGGCTTGGCCACAAACGATTGTCCAACCGGCAGACAATGCCCGCCACTGCTCCAATGATTCTGATTGCTCAATCTCGCTCACGGGCAGGCCGGCCCATTGTTTAAGCGCACTCACGCGATAGGCATACAAGCCCACGTGGCGCTTCGCTATGGCCTTGGGCCAACCACCTTGTCGTGCATGCGGGATCGCGGATCTGGAAAAGCACAGCGCTTGGTCGTCGTGATTGACCAGCAATTTAACCACATCTGGATCTCGCCACTCACTCTCGGAGTCCAACCCGTCAAATAAGGTGGCCATTTGCGAGTGGGGGTTAGCCGCCAGCAGTTGGGCCACTTGCTGCACACACTCAGCGGGCATCAACGGCTCATCACCTTGCAGATTGACCACGATGGCATCATCGGGCAATCCCAGGGAACTCACCGCCTCGGATAATCGGTCGGTCCCTGAAACATGGTTAGCGGACGTCATGACGGCGCATCCGCCAACGGCCTCGATCGCGGCCTGTATCTCTAGATGATCGGTTACCACGGTCACTGACTCTGCATCGGCCCCAATCGCGGTTTGCCAAACGCGCACGACCAATGGCAAACCACACACATCGGCCAATGCCTTGTTCGGCAGTCGCGTGGAGGCCAATCGTGCCGGTATTAAGATATGAAACTTAGTCATCGCCGCTTAATTCTCGCACATGCGCGATGATCGCATCCAAGACATCGGCATCCAAGCAAGCCTCTACACGCAACACATAAATATGTTCTTTGAGAGTTGCTGGTAAGTTCAGTCGTTCAATCTTGACCCAATCTTTTTGCGTCATCACCATGGGTCTTTCATGATAGGCCTCAACCAGGTCTGTCCTGGAAAAGTCATGGTGGTCAGGCCAAGCCCAGAGATTGACCTTTGCGCCAAGTTTTTCCAGCGTGCGCTGGAAACTCTCGGGGTGGGCGATCGCGCATACGCCTTCGATGACCTTCCCTTTCAGTGCGTTCAACTCAATGACTGCACCATCCGATAGCCGCATCAGATCTAGGGGCAGTAGTTCAAAGTGGGTGTGGGGTTGGTCGGGGTGAAAGCCAGCGTCTTTGATTAAGATCTGATCCATCGAATCCAAGCGCTCGGGGGACTCTCGTAAAGGCCCTGCGGGCAATAGGTATCCGTTACCAAAACCTCGCTTCCCATCGATCAAACACAGCCGATAGCTGCTTCGCAAGCAGGGGTGTTGCAGACCATCATCGCTGATGATGACTTGAGCTCCTGCAGCCACGGCATGGTCCGCTGCCTGCTGGCGATCACGACCGACCCAGACATTGGCACCGGTGATCCGAGCTAGGAGAACGGGTTCATCGCCAACAAGTGCTGGATCGCTGGTGGATGTGGCCAGAACAACAGCGTTTTTATCAGATTTTGGGGCTTTGGCACCGTAGCCGCGCGAGATCACGGCCGCCTGATAGCCAGCTTCGCGACAGGCTGCCACAATGCGAGCCACCACCGGCGTCTTCCCTGACCCACCGACCACCAGATTGCCGACGACAATCACAGGGACGTTTGGCTGCTCGGTGGCTCCAACTGGCACCGCGATTCGTCTGGCCTGTAGGGTTTGATAAAGGGGCACCAAAACACGAAGCCACCAGGGGGGCTTGGATGGCCCGTACCAAATTCCATTGATCCAGTCGGCGAGACGTCTTTTAAGCATCAACGGGGGACGTTTCAAACTGGAGATGGTACAAGTGCCGGTAGAGTCCCTCTTCGATGGCCATCAAACTCGCGTGCGTCCCACATTCGACCACCCTGCCTTGGTCTAAAACAATGACCTGATCGGCCCGCTGAATGGTGGAGAGCTGGTGGGCGATCACAAGGCAAGTGCGGTCCACAATGAGATTCTCCAGCGCTTTTTGCACCCACTGTTCTGATTCTGCATCCAAAGCAGAGGTGGCCTCATCCAACAACAATATTGGGGCGTCTTTCAAGATGGCACGCGCAATGGCCAGTCGTTGCCGCTGCCCACCTGAGAGCATGACGCCACCGGCACCCAATCGCGTATTCAGCCCGTCGGGAAACCGCTCAATGAATTCCATGGCATAGGCTTTTTGGGCCGCTGCCTGAATCTCCTCCGAAGAGCGGGGAATGGCCGACCCATAGGCGATGTTGGCTGCGATGGTGTCATTGAACAAGACCACCTGCTGAGAGACCAGACCAATGTGCGAGCGAAGGGCCATTAACTCATAATCGGTCAAGTTGACCTTATCGAGCACTACGCGACCTGATGAAGGCTCATAAAAACGTGGCAGCAACTTCATGAGGGTGCTTTTACCCGAGCCTGATCGTCCAACCAGCGCGGTCAACGTCCCCGGCTTCAATTCGAGATTGATGTCATCGAGAACCGGTTTGGCTTCATCTCCGTAACGAAAACTGACCTGCTCAAATCTGATATTGCCAGTGATGTTGGCTGGCGCGTATGTGCCCTCATTGGACTCGGTTGGACTGTCAATGATCTCGAAAATGCTCTCTGCGGCCGCCACTGCTTTTTCAATCACGACATGCAGCCGCGTCAATCGCTTGAGGGGAGGAATACAGGCCACCATCGCGGCCAAGACCGACATAAAAATGCCGGCGCTGACAGATTCCCTTAACCATTCACTGGCTGCGAGTATCAGCAAGATGATCACCGCTGCGCCTGCTGCCAACTGGATCAGGGATGAGGAAATGAGCTGCGTGGCTGTCAGCTTGAGATGTAGCCGGCGATTGGCCTCGGTCTCATCACCAAACCGCTTTGCCTCATGCGCTTGGCCGCCGTAGACTTTAATCACCTCTTGGCCATTGACCGCCTCTTCAGTGAGGTGGGTGACATCACCCATTGAGTCTTGGATACGAGCCGACAGCTTTCTAAAACGCACGCTGATCACGCTGACCACCAACAAGATCACAGGTGCCAGCAACAACATGGCCAAAGTTAGGCGCCAGGACTGGATCAGCATCACGCCGATCAAAGCGACCACCGTCAGCGCATCCCTTACGGCCCCAATCAAGGCAGTGGTCGCGCCCTGCGCCACCTGCTCTGAGTTGTAACTCACCACAGAGATCATTTGCCCAGGTGAGTGCTGATCAAAGTAGGCAGCCGGCAAGCCCAAATACCGGCCGAAGACATCTTGACGGAGGTCTGCGATCAAGCGACGACCAACCCACTCCATCCCGTACACACCGCCGAAGTTCCCCACGATACGAAGCAAAACCGCCCCCATGACCAGACCCGGCAACCACCAACTAAACACTGGATCGCTGGCCACGATCGTCTCATCAATCAGCGGCCGCAACAAATAGAAAAAGAGCCCCTGCCCGGCTGCATCGAGAGCAACCGCAAAGATGGCGAGCGCAAAAATTCCTCGATGCGCCAGAATATAGCTCAGCAACCGTCGATAGACCGATGTGGGTTTGGCGTGCGACTGGCTCATGCTTAGACTCATTCTCACCGAGTGCCTGATTTAAGGCTGATTGTACCGCGTTGCCACCTGCACGGATTCAACACCCGCCGCCGCCATCACACTCATTAAAGTCACCACTTGACCATGGCTGACCTCTTCATCCGCGTAGATCACCACCACTTCATCGCTGCCAGAGCCATCCGTATCCGACACAAAGGCTTGCTGTAGCTGTTCCTGCAGTGCCAGCCGATCATCCAGCCGACCGACCCAATCGCCAATACCCACTCGCCCATCAACCATCAAGACCACCGACGATTCCGACACCCGGTCAATTGCTGATGCACTCTCACTCACCGGGAGCGACACGTCGAAGCGACGGGTTTGATCGAATGTTGTCGAGACCATAAAAAAAATCAGCAACAAAAACACCACATCAATTAAGGCAGTGAGATTGATCTCTGGTTCCTCGGTGTCTGCTTGATAAAACTTCATCTTGCCTGATCCTGCATCATCAAGTCACTGACCGACTGCTCAAGCGCCAAGGCCAGCGCACGAACACGCGCCCGATAATATCGATAGAAAAAATAGCTGGGAATGGCGACGCTCAAACCCGCCGCCGTGGTAATTAACGCCTCTGAAATGCCACCCGCCAGCAAAGTGGGTTGCCCCACACCGGCCACTTGAATGGTTTGAAACACTTTAATCATCCCAATCACTGTTCCGAGCAAACCGAGCAGCGGTGTGACCCCAGCGATCGTGCCCAATGTATTCAGAAAGCGTTCCAAATCATGGACCGTTTGTCGTCCCAGCTCTTCGATTTTTTGGGTCCGTGCCTCAGTGTCCCAATGCCGAGTCACCAACACTTCGGCGAGCACTGCGCCAAGTGGCGAGGCGCCTCGCAAGGCCTCAAGGGCTGTTGGATCGACCTTGGATGAGCCACTCAATGCTTTGGCCTGCGCCTCCGCCGATGGCGGTATCACTCGTTTGGGAGACAGCATATAAAACCGCTCAAACACAATCGCCAAAGCCAGAATCGAACATCCCAGAATGGGAAGCATCAACCAACCACCCGCCATTAAGACATCCACCATTTTGTCCATCTCACTTTTAAACAACCAATCAACGCATGATACCCACTTTCATTGAGGCTCAACAGTTCGAGTGATTCCGCCAGAATCGGGGTTTATTAGCCACCGATGTCTCCACGAGGATCTCAGGATCGATGGCATTAAGTGTCAGGCGGAGCGCGCCACACTGGCTTGTCTGTAAGACACGGACATCAAACTCGTCGAGCCGATTCAACAGAGCATCCGCTGGTCGCCCATAAGCATCATTGGCTGAAACAGAAATCAGCGCCATGCGAGGATCGATTTGTTTCACCCAAACCTCGCTGGTGGTTTGTTCATGACCTGACCGCGCAATCATGAGTACGTCCGCCTTCAAATCCGGCACCATCTGCATGACATGCGCCTCACCGATCGCATCGAGCCCGCCAGCAATCAGCATTGATGAGGCCGTGCTGTGAACCCACAGCACACATCCACTGTTCCCGCCGAGATCTGGCAGGTGTTGCCCTGGGTGCACGACCTCAAAAGTCCAGGGACCTTCAATCCAACGTTGGCCACGTCGACAGCCCTCGATCTGCCCAATGGGCAACGTTGGATCAAGTGTCATGCCAGGGGGAATGTGCGCGCGCCTAACCCAAGCCCACTGCCCAATCGCGCCCAATCCGCCCACGTGAGCCCGATGTGCGTGAGACAACACCAAATCATCGATGACCATGCGGCCCGTCGAGCCGGTCGCCCAAGGCCAGTGGCCGAGTACATCACCGATCGCATCTTGACCCACCCCATCCCCAGGCCCTGTGCCATACATCAATCGGTAATGGTTTGTCTCTGCGATCAGCGCCAGACCCGAGCCCACATCGAGCACAGACACTCTCAAGGCCTCTTGGTCCATCTCACGAGCGGCGATATCAGATCGTTGAGCCAATGAAGGGAGCGCACTCATTGCTAGGGGCCCCATCAAAGCCAATCCAACCCACCGACCAGGCCAGCCGCTCGGTGATAGCAACCAAGTCGCGCCAATGAGCGCAAAGACGATTGCCCAAGCAGTGCCAAATCCGAGCGTTTGTGGCCCAAAATCAAACCCAGCCAACCAGCCCAAAAATTGCATCAACAGCGCAAGGCTTTCATCGCTGACCCACGAGATCACCGACATAGACCAGCGAAGCTCCTCGATCAACGCTGAGACCAGCAAACTGGGCAGAACCAAAAACCCCACCCAAGGAATCGCCACAAGATTGGCGAGAAATGCGGTTGGCGCCCACTGCCCGAACACACCCACATTGAGCGGCCATAGGCCAACTGACAAAATGAGCTGAGCGCCGATCAATCCCCGCACCTTCTGCAGTCGTCTTAGACTTCCCGTCCGCCAGGCGAAACCCCAAATCAAAAAGGCCACCGCTAAAAATGACAACCAGAAACCCACACTCAATGCTGCCAATGGGTTGATCAACAGCACCAGAAAGGCCGCAGCCAGCCATCCGTCAAATGGCTGGATGCGCCGCTGCCAAAGCAGGGCGAGGGCCAGCACGGTGAGCATCAATACAGCCCGCTGGGTGGGCAAGCTAAAACCAGCCAAGCCCGCATAGCCCAGGCCAGCAAGCCAGCCAATTGAGACCATCACACGGCGGCGTGGGATCTGGAGTCGACTTAATGCGAAGAACATCCAAACCACTGAACCCAGCCCCATACCAAAACCAGCGACCATGCTCACATGCAACCCCGAAATGGCCAGCAAATGAGCAGTTCCAGTTGCCTCAAGCACCTCTCGCGTCTCAGCCGAAATGGCTTGGCGGTCACCGATTAACAAAGCGCGTTTTAACGCAGCGACTTCCAGACTGGCTGTTTTGGCCTGAATCTTCTCTGCCAACACTTGGCGAATTTGATTAAAAGAAGCGATCATGGCGTTGGACTGCCCTAGCAACTGGGCTCGATGGGCACTTGTGCTCACGCGAGCCAGACCGCCAATGCCTTCGGCCAGCAGATATTGCTCGTAGTCAAATCCCCCAAAATTGAGCCGTCCAAGTGGTGCCTCAATCCTTAACGGCAAGCGCCAGTGTTGTCCGGGCACGACATAGGCATTCGGGCGATGCCATCGAACCAACAGACGGCGTGGAAAGACTCGATCATGGGTAGCGAACTCAAATCGGAGGGAGTCGCCTGAATTCATGGGTAAGCCAACGACCTGGCCTTCAACCCAGTAAATTTCGCTGAGCGGCGTCGCGTTCACCTCTTGCGTGTCATTGACCCTCGGCCAACGATCAGCCATGGCCATGTGTGCCACCCACCCACACCAACAAAACCCCACCACCCAGCCAAAACATAGCGAACCGGCTTTGAGGCCGAAGGTCTGAGAACGCATGACGGCCCAGATTGAGCCAAAGATTGCCAGTATTAAGATGCCAAGATAGAAACCAATATTGGGCAGATTGGGCCACCAAGCCATCGAGACAATACCTGCAATGAAAGCAAGTATTGTCCTGTGGAGCACGCTAGGTCAGCTCTCGCAGCTGCCCACCCGACATCTCTAGACGTCGGTCCATGCGGCCGGCCAAGCCATGATCATGGGTCACCACGACCAAAGCGGTGGCTAAGTCAGCATTGAGCTCTAACATCAACTGATAAACGTGTTCAGAGTTGGCCTCATCGAGGTTGCCCGTAGGCTCGTCTGCCAATAGACAGCTGGGCTGGTGAACCATGGCACGCGCCACGGCTGTCCGCTGTCTTTCACCACCAGACAACTCACCGGGTTTGTGATTGAGTCGGTGCGCCAGACCGACGCGCTCAAGCATCCGAGTGGCTTTGCTCATGGCCTCTTGAGAACCCAAGCCAGCGATTAAGAGTGGCATGGCCACATTTTCCAAGGCACTAAATTCAGGCAACAGGTGATGAAACTGATAAACAAATCCCATCGTTCGGTTTCTAAGTGCTGCGAGCTCTTTTTGGGTCTGAGTGGCCAGATCGATCCCCTCAACCACAATGCGTCCAGATGTGGGCCGATCCAAGCCGCCCAACAGATGAAGCAAGGTACTCTTCCCTGCCCCCGAGGCCCCCACGATGGCCACGCGCTCTCCACGCTCAATGTTGAGATCCACCTCATGCAACACCTGAATCTCGCTCGAGCCCTGCGTGAAGGTGCGGGTGAGATTCTCACACACCAAGACCGGCCCCTCGAGCCCAACACTACTCATAGCGCAATGCCTCCACCGCATCGGTTTTGGCTGCCCGCCAAGCCGGATAGATGGTCGATACCAATGACAGCACAAGTGCCAAGGAGGCAAAACGAACGACATCACTCAAGCGGAGCTCAGATGGTAAATCAGAGATGTAGTAGACCTCAGCCGAGAGCACATCAATGCTCAAGATCCGTTCCACGAACGCGACGGCCTCTTGTACATTTAATGCCAGGCCAATCCCTAAGATGACGCCAATGGCGGTACCAATGATGCCGATGAATGAGCCTTGGATCATGAACACCTGACGGATCCTCGCCGGATCAAGTCCCATGGTTTTTAAAATGGCGATATCGGCTTGTTTGTCCGTCACTACCATGACCAAAGTCGAAATGATGTTGAATGCCGCCACCGCAATGATCAAAGAGAGAATGATAAACATCACGGTTTTCTCAGTCTGGACCGCTCGAAAGAAATTGGCGTTTTGCTGCGTCCAATCACGAATCCGATAAAAACCGGGCAATTGCTCCCCAATCTCTCTGGCGACGACTGGTGCGGCCATCATGTCCTCAAGCTTCAACCGAATGCCGGAGATGTTATCTCCCATGCGAAAGAGCTTTTGGGCATCGGCGTAGTGCATCAGCGCCAAGGCGGTGTCATATTCGTGCACGCCCGCCTCAAAAAAGCCAACCACTTCAAACTGTCGAACCTGAGGGATCACACCGGCGGGTGTTGCCCGTATTCTTGGCGCAAAGACTGTGACCCGATCACCTGGCCCAACGCCCAATCGCGCAGCCAAGCCCACCCCCAACACAATGCCCCACTCACCTGCCTTGAGATCACTCAGCTCGCCCCTGAGCATCAGCTCATCGAGGTCCGAGACACTCGGTTCAGCACTGGGGTCAATTCCCCGAATGAGAGCACCGGCTGTTTCCCGCCCATCAATCAGGGTTT
Source organism: uncultured Wenzhouxiangella sp. (assembly GCA_913057255.1). GTDB lineage: Bacteria > Pseudomonadota > Gammaproteobacteria > Xanthomonadales > Wenzhouxiangellaceae > Wenzhouxiangella. Next base: position 4,091 of record CAJXNU010000044.1, on the reverse strand, counting down.
CTCTTTCAACATAGGCGGCAGCACCCATGACCTCAGGGAAAGAACGAACCGAGTCCACCACTTCAGGCCAGTCCGGAAACTGGCCATCCACGCTTTGGATCGTGGCGTGCGAGACCATGCCCAAAATGCGCTCGCGCAACTCACGCTCGAAGCCGTTCATCACACTCAAGACGGTGATGAGCGTCATTACGCCCACCGCAATCCCTAACATAGAGATCAAAGAAATGAATGAAATGAAGTGGTTACGGCGCTTAGCTCGAAGATACCTTAGGCCAATAAACACCGAGACAGGCTGGAACATCGCTCAAGCTGCCCGCAAAGAATCGAGCACCTGACGCAGTGCTTCTGGAAGGGGGGCTGCCACCACGCACGCATCGGGTTCGGGCAGCGTTAATTGGTGAGCATGCAAGAACAAGCGTTTGAGTCCGGCTAAAGGTCGAGCCTCATTGTAGCGCTCATCCCCGACGACCGCATGGCCAATTGCCGCCGCATGCGCTCGGATCTGATGCATTCTGCCCGTTTCGATGCTGACCTCCACAAAAGTGGCGTTGGCAAACCGCTCCAACACTTTGAAAGTGGATTTCGCCGATTGGCCACTGGAATCAACGATCACGCGGCGTTGCCCGCTCCCATCGCGGATCTTTTTGAGGGGCTGATCCACAATGATTTGCGATTCGGGCAATCTGCCTTGCAACAGCGCCAAATATTTCTTTTCAATCAGTCGGTCTTTGAACCATGCCTGCAGGCGCAACAGATCTTGGCGGTTGGTGGCCACCAACACCACACCACTGGTGGCACGATCTAGACGATGGACCAACTGCCAATCGGGATGACTGGCTTGGATCATGTCAATCAGGCCCACATCCACTCCCGTGCCACCGTGCATGGCAAGCCCTGATGGCTTATTAAACGCCACCCAGCCAGACCCCTTCTCCAAGCACCAAGAGTCCAACAGTGCTTGCCAGCGCGCTTTCACGCGCTCGTCAACCTGGGCATGCGTTTTGGGTGATTCCATTGGCGGGATGCGAACATCGTCACCGGCCTTGAGCTTTTGCATGGGCTTGGCTCGGGCCCCATTGACCCGCACCTGACCGGTACGGATCAAGCGGTACACTAGACTTCTCGGCGGCTTTTCGGGCAAACCCATCAAGTAATTGTCAATTCGTTGCCCACTTTGGTCTGGGGAGACGATTTCGTGACGAACACCGCCTAACATGTTGTTAACTCCAAATTTGTCATGATCTTCGGGCTACAGACAGAACACCAAAACAATGATATTATGTTGGGGTTACGTGGATGGGGCCAAAGGCTTGATTTTGCCGAAAAAAATCCCATCAACCGGTAATTAACCGAGATGTAACTCGAACAGACAGACAAGCCCTAGCGGCAATGGCCACTAGGACTTGTAGATATGCTGCGTTGCCCCCCCTAACTGATGGGTGGAGGCAACAGATGTTTGAAGGCGAGCCAGGGGGCCCAATACTTTGAGGCCGACCAAGCGCCTTCATTTGATTGTTAGACAACAAAAATTGCACCAGCTGGTGAACAGATCACCGCTTGTGACCCACCCGCGCCAATAATATCAGCGCGGGATGCAGAAGAATTGGTCTTAGAAAGACGAGATCAGCGAGCCAGTTTTTAAGGATGCCGCTGATCGCAGGTCCACGGGCAATATGCCGACGTGGGTCAGCCAGCGCACTGCATGCCAGCGCGCCATCGACACACCGCCCAGCCTCGCTCACCAGCCGGCTCGGCGAGTCTTTATGCGACTGATTCCTCTGCCAAGGCCACATGGCTGGCTTGCTGGAGGATAAGTATAAAAATGAAACGCATGCTGATCAACGCCACCCAAGCGGAAGAGGTGCGCGTCGCCATCGCTGATGGCCAAAACCTACTTGATCTGGATATCGAAGTTCCTGCCCAGGAACAAAAAAAGTCCAACATCTACAAAGGCCGCATCACACGCATTGAGCCAAGCCTCGATGCCTGCTTCGTGGAATTCGGTTCCGAGCGCCATGGATTTTTGTCCATGAAAGAAATCGCTCGAGAGTATTTCAATGAGGCGGCACAAAAAGCACTGAGCGCAGGCGAGCGCGTAGACATGAAAGATGCGCTTCGCGCAGGCCAGGAGGTCATCGTACAGGTCGATAAGGAAGAGCGCGGAAACAAAGGGGCAGCGCTCACCACTTTCATCAGCTTGGCGGGCCGGTATCTGGTTTTGATGCCCAATAATCCCAAAGCCGGTGGAGTTTCTCGGCAGATTACCCGAGATGAGCGCAAGGATCTCCTTGATACGCTACAGCAAGTCACCATACCCGATGGAATGGGCTTAATCGTTCGCACAGCGGGCGTGGGACGCGAACGTGAAGACTTGCAATGGGACTTGGACTATTTGCTGCAGCTTTGGAATGCCATATGCGAGGCAGCCAAAACCAAGAAGGCGCCCTTCTTAATCTATCAAGAGAGCAGCCTGATCATTCGTGCACTGAGAGACTATCTCAGGGAAGACATCGGTGAGATCCTAATTGACGATCACACTGTCTTTGAGAATGCTCGTGAGTTCATGCAGCAGGTGATGCCGCATAACCTCAGAAAACTCAAGCTCTACTCCGACGACACGCCTTTGTTTTCTCGATATCAAATTGAGAGCCAAATTGAGTCTGCCTTTTCACGCGAGGTCCAACTCCCGTCTGGGGGCGCGGTGGTGATCGATCACACTGAGGCGTTGCTGTCGATCGATATCAACTCGGCACGCGCGACCAAGGGGTCCGATATCGAGGAGACGGCGCTACAAACCAACCTAGAGGCCGCTGATGAAATCGCTCGCCAACTGCGGCTACGAGACCTTGGTGGCTTGGTCGTGATCGATTTTATTGACATGAACAGCAAAGACTCTCAGCGCCAAGTCGAAAACAGACTCAGAGAGGCGTTGAGGATCGACAAAGCCAGGGTGCAAATTGGGCGAATTTCTCGCTTTGGTTTACTCGAGATGTCGCGACAACGGCTTCGCCCCTCATTGGGTGAATCAAGCTATGTCACTTGCCCGCGCTGCGAAGGCTATGGCTCGATCCGCTCCATCGAGTCCTTGGCACTGTCCATCCTGCGCCTAGCGGAGGAAGAGGCACTGAAGGAACACACCTCGCGTGTGATTGTGCAGGCACCCGTGTCGGTGGCCAATTTCTTGCTCAATGAGAAACGTGATGCCATGGCTGAACTCGAAAAGCGCAGCCGCGTCCCCATCATGGTGGTTGCCAACCCCAATCTAGAAACACCAAAATTCGATGTGCAGCGCGTCCGAGTAACAGAATCAATTGAATCCACGAGTTACGAACTGGCGGCGACCGAAGTGCCAGAAACAACCAGTGGCCGTGATGCGGCCACCAGTGACGCCACTGCAAAACCTAAAGCGGAAGCCGCCGTCAGTGGCATTCGTCCCGCCACTCCTGCACCAGCAACGCAATCTTCTGGGTTCGGTCTCATTAAATGGATTAAAAGTCTATTTGCCTCCTCGGATTCTTCGAAAAAAGGCGCAAAAGCCAAAAAGACCCCTCGTTCGGGTGACAAAAGAGACCACAGCGGTCAGAACACAAGCGGTGCGCGCAGTCAGCAGCGCCCGAGCCGAAAAAAGAGTCCAAAAAAGAAAACCCGTCAAAGCAAAAAGACGGCACCAACCCGGGATGAATCGGGTGCCAATCAAAAACCCGAGACACAAGATGGATCGGACTCAAGCACCGCCTCGAAGAAAAAGCGTCGGAGACGAGGCGGCAAGAAACGGCGGCAGAAGTCAGACCCATCTAGTAGCTCATCGACTGCTGGTGACAAGCAAGGAACACAGGGCGATCTCCATCTCAGTGGTGGCGAGCCATCGGGGACCGCGGCTCCGGAAGAAGCCGAGAAGCCTCGCTCAGAGGGTGCATCTGGAAACAATCGTGCGTCCACTTCAGCAACAGCAGAGAGCATTCCCAAGCCCGTGATGGGAGATGACGGCCTCTATCGAATTCCTAAAGAGCCAGAGCCCAAGCCAGAGCCCAAGCCAGAGCCCAAGCCAGAGCCCAAGCCAGAGCCCAAGCCAGAGCCCAAGCCAGAGCCTA
>CAJXNU010000043.1 GCA_913057255.1 uncultured Wenzhouxiangella sp. | reverse complement strand
CCCGATCAAATTCCAAGCCTTTGGCTGCATGCAGGGTCATCAAACGCACTTGGTCGACGCCATCATGGCGATCATCATCGGGGCCTGCGACCAAGGCCAAGCGAGCAAGCAAGGCATCGGCGCTCAATTCTTCTTGGCTTAAGCGTTGCACCCAACCCACCAGATCTTTTAAGTTCTTCCGGCGACGGTCTTTTTGTTTGATTTCATCGTTGGCGCTGACCCAGTCGAGATAATCCATGTGCTCCATCATCTCGTTAAAGATCGAGCCCAAGGCGATGATGCCGTTGCGCTCAAGTTGATCATTAAAATCAATGAGCATGTTGGTGAATCCCCGAAAGGCACTCGCGGCTTTGGGGTTGATGCTTTGCTGAAAGCCTTCATTGAGCGCGGCTTCAAAGAAACTCGATCTGGCTTTGTCGGCGTAGCGGCCAAGTGAAGCCATGGCCACAGAGCCCAAGCCCCTGCGGGGTGCATTGGCCACTCGCATAAACGCTGGGTTGTCATTGGGGTTTAGGAGCAAGCGAAGATACGACAGACCATCGCGGATCTCGCGGGCATCGAACCAACTCGGCCCGCCTGAGACGACATACGGCACACCCAGCTCTCTTAAGGCCAACTCAAGGGCTCTGGCCTGCTGGTTGGACCGATACAGCACCGCGCACTGGCCCCAGGGGGTTCTGTTGCCGTGGTGGGTGCCCACGATGTCTCTCGCCACGCCCTCGGCTTCGTCTCGATCATTGGCATACCCCATCACCGAGACACGATCCCCTGGGCCCAACTCACTCCAGAGTTTTTTTTCAAAGGCATGCGGGTTGTTCGCAATCAGCGTGTTGGCTGATTTGAGAATATGTCCAGACGAGCGGTAGTTTTGTTCGAGCTTGACCACTTTTAGCGTCGGGTAATCTCTTTCTAAGTGCACCAGGTTATCGGGTCTCGCACCCCGCCAACCATAAATCGATTGATCATCATCGCCGACCGCCGTTAAACCCGATCGATCGCCGACCAAAGCCTGCATCAACTGATACTGGGCTTGGCTGGTGTCTTGGTATTCATCAACCAGCAGATAGCCAATGCGCTGATGCCACTGATGCCGTATTTCTGGGTTTTTAAATAGTTCTAAAGGCAAGCGGATCAAGTCATCGAAATCAACGGCATTTAACGCGGCCAGTCGTTCATCGTATTGAGCATAGATCGAGGCGGCCTGACTGCTCGATTCATCCGTTGCCAAACTCAAGGCATCATTGACGCTGAGTGAGGCGTCTTTGTACCGACCAATGCCCCCTTGCACCGCCCAGATCAATTCATTGGGGGCGTTGGGGGGCAGCAGCTCCCGAATCAAATCAAACGCCGCGTGTTGGTCTAAGATCGATAAACCCCGCCGACGCCCGATGGCCTCTGGATGGCCTTTGATGATCTGCCAGCCCAAAGAGTGGAAAGTCGACACATAAGCATCAGCGGCATGTTTGCTCAACCGCTGGCGCATTTCCTTGGCGGCTTTATTCGTGAAAGTGATCGCCGCGATCTCGGCCGGCTGGAAGTGGTTTTGTTGGATCAGCCAATGGATTTTTTCTGTAATGACCCGCGTTTTTCCGGAACCTGCGCCCGCCAAAACCAGCAAAGGGGTTTCAATGTGGCGAACGGCAGATCGTTGGGCGGGGTTCAAGGTCGACATCGCCCAAAAGGGTAGCTCATAACCGCTATACTGAGTTGGATGAGACGCACATTAATGACAAAGTTTTTTATTTGTGGTCTGCTTTTCGCGATCCTTGCATTGGTGGCCCATTCTGTCTCAGCGGCCATTGATGGAATCACACTCAAGCAAAACCCACAGGCGCTAATCAACGACCAGCGCTTGATCGGCAATGTCCCAGCCCAGGCCAAGCGCGAGGGCGTGATTGTGGATGTGCCACAACTCTTTATCTATTACGGTGACACCTCACCGGCCTATCATTTGGCTGGCTTTCGGCCCACTTTGGCTCGCGAACTGGACATCATTGTTAACGCTCGACGCATGGAACGCTCGATGGTGTCCTTGGAACGGCTGCTCGAACGGGCCCAACAACCCGATGGGTCGGTGGTTTCTATCAGCGACTTACCTGAGGCTGACCTCTACGTGGTTCAGTACGAACGCTCAGGTTGCGAGACGTGTTCAGAGGTCCAACAGGCCATTGAGGCGTGGCTCGATGGTCGACCAGACACGGCTTTTGGCATCACCATCTCTCTGGACAAGTGAGCATCAATCGAGCCTGAAAGGCTCAAGCATCCACTCACCCCCAGCGCGTTGCCCGATCATGGGGTCGGTGATAATCCAGCGCTGGTCCAACCGGCACAATGAAGTAGGGGTTGATGGTGTCGTGTGAACCATAATAGTGGCGCTTGGTGGCCTCAAATTCCATGGTCTCAGCGATGCCTGGGTGCTGATACAAATCCCGCACATATTGGCTTAAGTTTGGATAGTCTTCAATGCGGCGGATGTTGCACTTGAAGTGGCCCACATACACACAATCAAAGCGGATCAAGGTTGTGAACAGCCGCCAGTCGGCTTCGGTGAGCCGATCGCCCAATAGATAACGGTGTTGATCGAGTCTCTTTTCCAAACCATCAAGAGTTTCAAAAAGCGGCACCACCGCTTCTTCATAAGCGCTTTGGGTGGTTGCAAAACCCGCCCGATACACGCCGTTGTTCACCCGCTCATAGATCTCTGCATTGATCGCATCAATGTCTGAGCGAAGCTCTTTAGGGTAGTAGTCGCCCGCTGTGGCGCCCACACCATCAAATGCGCTGTTGAACATCCGGATGATGTCTGCTGATTCGTTCGAGACAATGGTGTTTTCGTGTCGATCCCAAACCACCGGCACGGTCACTCGACCTGAATAGGTGGGGTTGGCGTGGGTGTAGATTTCGTGGAAATAAGTCGCCCCAATCAGCGGGTCGGGTGTGACTTTGTAACCCGGCTCAAAGGTCCAGCCGTTCTCTCGCATGATGGGGTTGACCACCGATACAGAGATCATCGACTCCAAGCCCTTTAGCTTCCGAAAAATCAGGGTCCGGTGAGCCCAGGGACAGGCAAAGGCCACATACAAATGATAGCGGCCAGGTTCTGCTTTAAACCCGCCTCGACCTTCGGGTCCTGCTTGACCGTCTGCCGTGATCCAATTCCTAAACTGGGCAGCTGAGCGTTCAAAACGTCCGCCCGTGCTTTTGGTGTCATACCACTGATCGTGCCATTGGCCATCAACCAACAAACCCATGCCATATCACTCCGTGTTTCGCGGCCTAGCCGCTGACGTAGTGTTCCAATTGAGCGATGAGTGCTTGTTGATCATCGATGACCGCATTGACGAGATCGCCAATTGAAACCAGACCCAACAGCTTACCTTGATCCATGACAGGCAGGTGTCGAAACCGTTTTTTTGTCATCAACGCCAACCCTTCTTGGGCGGTGGCTTGCGGGTGGATGGTGATGGGCTCACCAGACATCACCTCAAAGACCTTGGTCTCTCTTGAGGCCTTGCCTTCCAAAATCACTTTGCGCGCATAGTCTCTTTCAGAAAACATCCCAACGAGTTTTTCATCATCGATCACCATGAGCGCACCGACACCGAGTTCAGCCATGGTGCGGACCGCTTCATAAACGGTTTGTTGGCTCGAGACCGACCAAATGGCTTGGCCTTTTTCAGACAGAATGTGACGAACGTTGTGCATCAACCGACCCTCCAAAGGTTGTGTGGGCTGTTTTTAGTATGCACCCAGCGCCTCTATTCTGGCAATCACTCCCACACACCCCTTTCAAGTGGTGCTTACTTTCCAATGCAAAAGCTAGAAAAGATTCGTCCCAACAACTCATCGGCAGACATTTGTCCTGTGATCTCGCCCAGAGCCTGTGCGGCCTCACGCAAAGATTCCGCGAGCAGTTCGCCCGATCCGGTTTGGGTGATATCGCCAACGCCTTGCTCTAATGCTGCCTGTGCCTGCGAAAGGGCGTCGAGGTGTCGGGCGCGGGCTGAAAAAACACCCTCGCCCAGATCAAGTACCCCCAAACGCTCCGCGATCAGGGTTTTGAGCGCTGACAAGCCCTCGCCGGTCTTGGCCGATAAGTAGGCCACTCCGTTATGAAGGCCCGGCTCAACCGGCAATAAGTCCACCTTGTTGACCACAGGCAGCACTCGATCAAACGCTTGGAGCTGTGGGTAGTCTTTGACCAACTGCTGAGCCGCCGGGTGATGTGATAGAGCCTCTTGATCTCCTATCTCACCCTCTAGCGACTGGCCATCAATGAGCCAGACAATCAGGTCTGCCTGATTCATTTCTTGCCCGGCGCGCTCAATGCCAATCGACTCCACCGGGTCTTTGGTTTCCCTCAAGCCGGCCGTGTCTGCGATCGAGACTGGCACGCCTAAGAGATTGATGTGCTCAGTCACCACATCGCGCGTGGTCCCAGCCAGCTCGGTCACGATGGCCGCATCACGCCCCGCCAATGCATTCAAAAGACTCGATTTCCCGGCGTTGGGCTCACCCACCAACGCAATGCGCGCACCACTCGTGAGTCGCTCGCCCTGTTTTGCCTGCGTGGTCAACCCTTCCAAGCGCGAAAGCAGGTCTTGGGCTTTTTTAGCCACTTGGCCATCAGCCAAGAAATCTACATCTTCATCTGGAAAATCTAGGCTGGCTTCCACATAGACACGCAACTCCACCAAGTCGTTGACCAGGGCGTTGATCTGTTCAGAGAACACACCTTGCAGGCTCATCTGTGCAGCGCGCGCGGCCTGCTCGGTGCTTGCTTCAATTAAATCGGCAATGGCTTCGGCTTGGACCAAATCGATTCGGTCATTGAGATAGGCGCGTTTTGAAAACTCACCTGGCTCTGCCAGCCGAGCGCCTTTGGCCAATAGTGAATCCAGAATGAGTTTTAACACCACCGGAGATCCATGAGACTGGATCTCGACCACATCTTCTCCGGTGAAAGAGTGGGGACCAGGAAAGCTGATCACTAGGCCTTCATCAATCACTTCACCAGAGGCATCGGGCAGGTTGCGCAAGCTGGCTTGGCGAGGCGGTGGGAGCGGAGAATACAATTCGCGGGCAATCTCAAGGCTCTGGGGCCCTGATAAGCGAATGACGCCAACACCACCTCGCCCAGACGGGGTGGCGATGGCGCAAATGGTGTCAGCCTTCTTTCTCAATTCGCTTCAAGATCACCCATTGCTGTGCGAGTGAAACGCCTGCATTGGTCGCCCAGTACAGCACCAAACCGGCCGGGAAAAGGGCAAACATAAATGCAAACACCACCGGCAGCCACATCATGATCTTGGCCTGGATGGGATCCATGCCAGCTGTTGGCATCAGTCGTTGGGTCACGATCATAAAGATGCCGTTTAGCACCGGCAAGATGAAATACGGATCGGGCCGGCTCAGATCGGGCACCCACAAAAAGGCGGTTTGTCTGAGCTCGACAGACTCAAGTAAGACCCAGTACAAGGAGATGAAGATCGGGATCTGAACCAAGACGGGTAGACAACCGCCCAAAGGGTTTACTTTTTCTTTCTTGTAAATCTCCATCATGGCTTGACCAAATTTTTGTCGGTCATCGCCATAACGTTCTTTGAGTTGTTGGATGCGCGGTTGAAGTTTGCGCATTTTGCCCATGGATCTAAACTGAGCTTCGGTCAACTTAAAGAAAATGAGTTTGATTAATAGGGTCAAGGCAACGATCGACCAACCCCAGTTGTTGATCACACCGTGAATTTTATCGAGTACCCAAAAAAGCGGTTGAGAGATGACTCTAAACCAACGATAGTCGACGGTCAGCTCAAGACTAGGTGCAATTTCTTTTAAGCGGTTTTGAATTTTGGGCCCAGCATAGAGCTGCGCCTCAAAAACATGCGATTGCCCCGATGGGATGGTGACCTGTGGCGAAGTGGCTGACACCACATAACGTGGTAGCCGATCGCTGTCGACAAAGCGGGTGCTGTAGCGTTGCATTTCATCGGCCGGCGGAATCCACGCCGCCAAGAAATAGTGCTGAACCATCGCGGCCCAACCGCCTTCAAAATCTGCACTGAAGGCTTTGGAGCGGATGTCGTCGTATCCAAACTTTTGAAAGCCTTGGCCTGGTTGGAATACAGCCGCGCCGTTGTAGCTAAAGCGCTCGGGGTTGGTGAAGGCAGGGCCTGCGTCTGAATAGTCAGGCTCTGTGCGTTGCAACTGCACATAGCGCGCCCCGCGCCATTCCGTTAGGCCATTGTTGATGACTTCAATGATGAGCTCCACACGATAATCGCCTCGGTGGAACACCCAAGTGGCCACCACCTCAACGCCATCATTGGACCAATATAGCGGGACTTCTAAATCATTCTCGCCGGGTTGTAACTCATAGACCTCGGCTTCACTTTGCCAGCGAGTGGTGTGGTTGGGCGCATCGCCGGTGCTCGAGATCAGGCCAGCTTGTGCGACATACAGCTGGGGCAGTTGCTCGATCAATAGGGTAAATGGGGTGTTGGGCTCGCTGACTGAGACAGGGTAGTCTTTGAGTCGCAAATCCACCAGCGTGCCACCGTTGGCATCAATATCGACGGTCAGAACATCGGTGCTCACTGAAATGCGCCGTGAGGCGACCATCGTCGGCTCGTTGGTAGCCGGGGTGTTGTCGCTGCTCGCTTGAATCGATGGCAGATCCGGCAAGTCATCTGGCCGTGTATTGGTTTCCTCTCCACCTGTTGTGGCAGTGCTTGAAGTAGGCGCTTCACTTTCGGAGACAAACTCGGTATCGCTTGCGCGCTCGGCCGGATCGAATTGCTCTTTCTGCCACTCCATGTATAGCAACAGGCCTAACATGCTCAGCAAAATGAGAAAAAAGGTTCTTGTGTTCATGGGTTATTGGCTTGTCTGTTGGCTCTGTTTGGAGCGCTCTATGATAGCTTGCATCAACTCATCCAAACTGTAACGAATTTGTTTCGATGGGTAGGGCCGCATGTCTTGTCTGGCAAATACCACATAGTCTCGGCTGGGCAATCTGGATTGATGCAACCTAAATGTCTCTCTGATCAGGCGCTTGACTCGGTTGCGATCCACGGCTCTGGGCATCAAGCGTTTGGCAATGGTCAAGCCGAGCCGAGGGTGATCAGAGGGCGTGCTCACAATTCGAAACCATGCGTCTTGGTGTCTCCATGCAAGCCCGGGTTTTGCATTGAGGACTTGGGAGAACTCCGCGCTCGTTAGCAGGCGAGCGTGTTTTGTTAACCCAAAGCCCTCGGGCATGACCTACGATCAGCTGGGGTTGGTCGCTGCCAGACGCTTCCGGCCTTTGGCTCGACGGGCATTGATGATGGCTCGACCTGATTTGGTGGCCATGCGGGCTCTAAATCCGTGACGACGGGCGCGCTTGAGTCGGCTCGGTTGAAAAGTGCGTTTCATGGTTCATTTTCCTTTGCAAAGATCAATATAAAAAAGCTTAAGATGGTGCGCTGTGGATAAACCCGCAACAAAAGACGTCAAGGATAGCGTTACCTGACCCCAGTAGTCAATAATAAATCGCTCGGAAAGCCTTGATAAAAGGTGATTTTACGCCCATAGCAAGCTAGACTGAAGAACTGATGAGCAACCAACCCAGCCAACCCAATTCAGTCAATCTGACCCAAGAAGGTCGCGAGAGCCTGTGGCTGGCTTGCTTGGCCAGGCTAGAACACCACATATCCCTGGAAGAAATCAACACCTGGATCCGCCCGCTGAGACTCTCAGAGGCCACCGAGCCGGGGTTTTCGCTTGATGCGCCCAACGATTTTGTGTGTGACCAGGTGGCGGCGCAATATTTACCGATGATTCAGGAGTTTTTGGCCCAACACGGATACACGCCCGACCAAGTGCGAGTTCGTGTGGCGGAGCAGTCTCGGCCGACGGCTGTCTCAGGGGGCGAGCCCCAGCGGCTTGGGGAGAGCGACACGCTCGATGGTCGCTACAATTTCGATAATTTTGTCTTGGGTAAGTCCAATGAGCTGGCCTTCGCTGCCGCCAAACAGGTGGCTCAAAACCCAGGAACGGTCTACAACCCGCTGTTGCTCTACGGCAGCACAGGTTTGGGTAAAACCCACCTGTTGCACGCTGCCGGGCGGTTTATCGCGCAACAAAACCCGTCTGCTCAAGTGATTTATCTGCACTCCGAGAAGTTTGTGAGCGAGATGATCCAGGCACTCAGACGCGATGGCATTGACGCATTCAAAAGACGCTATCGTTCGGCCGATGCGTTGTTGATTGACGACATCCAATTTTTTGCTGGCAAAGACCGGTCTCAGGAAGAATTCTTCCATACTTTCAATACCTTACTGGAGTCGAGGCAGCAAATAATTTTAACCTGCGATCGCTATCCCAAAGAGGTTGACGGGATTGAGGCGCGGCTCCGGTCGCGCTTTGGCTGGGGTTTGACGGTGTCGATCGAGCCACCCGATTTTGAGACGCGAGTGGCCATATTGCAAAGCAAGGCCACCGAGCGAGGGCTCGACTTGGATGACTCGGTCTCATTTTTGATTGCCAAGCGCATTCGCTCCAACGTCCGAGACTTAGAAGGCGCGCTGAACTCCCTGATTGCCAACGCCCGCTTTTCTGGCCGAGCAATCGATTTGGAGTACACCCAAGAAATTTTGCGCGATGTGTTGGCCGTTCACGATCGTTTGATCACCATTGAGAACATCCAAAAGCTTGTGGCGGACTTCTATCAGCTCCGAGTCGCTGATTTATTGTCGAAACGGCGGACTCGATCCATCGCCAGACCCCGTCAAATGGCGATGTATTTGGCCAAGCAGCTCACCGAACACTCGCTTCCGGAGATCGGCAACGCCTTCGGGGGACGTGACCACACAACAGTTTTGCACGCCTGTCGTAAAATTGAGTCACTGAACGAGACCGATGGGCGGTTAAGGGAGGAGCTCTCTCGTCTCATGCGGGAGTTAACAAGCTGATTGCAAACCGTGCATAAGCTGTGGACAATGTGCTGAAGAAAAGTTATCCACATTTCATCCACACCAAAGTCACGTGAATAGGGGCTGAACAAAATTTACATAAGTTTTTGATTGTTATAGAGTATTTAAGGTTATACAATTACCAACAGGCCTTACTACTACTGCTTTTATTTTTTATAAACAGACAAACCAATAATTAACGGGCCAAACCGAACGAGGACAGACCATGAAATTCTCTATGCCACGCGAAGCTTTATTGGGACCCATCTCTCAAGTGGTCAATGTTGTAGAGCGACGCCAAACATTGCCGGTATTGGCCAACTTCTTGATTGAAGCCGTTGAAGAAGGGCTTCGAATCACCGGTACCGACATGGAAGTCGAATTGGTGGCCAAGGTGCAAGCTGAAGTGGCTCAGCCCGGTGCCGTAACTGTCCCTGCAAGAAAACTGGTGGATATTTGTCGGGCACTGCCAGAGGGTGTGCAGATCAATGTCCAGCTGAACAAAGACAAGCTGGTGTTGCATGCGGGCAGAAGTCGCTTTACGTTGGCGACCCTGCCGGCAAGCGAATTTCCCAGCAGCGATCGCTCAGACAGCTTACAAAGCTATGAAATTGAGCAAGGTCGCTTGCGCTGGCTACTGGAAAAAACCAGTTTTGCAATGGCGCATCAGGATGTTAGGCATTACCTCAATGGCCTGTTGATCGAGTTTAGAGAAGGCGCGATCCGAGCGGTTGCCACTGACGGTCACCGCCTGGCTTTGGCTGAAGTCAGTGCCGAAATCACCGGTGAAGTTCGAAGTGTGATTGTCCCAAGAAAAGGTGTCATGGAGCTCAATCGAGTCCTTGAAGACAGCGATAAAAAGCTGGAAGTGGTTGTTGGACAAGGGTTTTTGCGGGTTGAGAGAGAGCGTTTGGTCATGACCACCAAGCTCATTGATGGCCGTTTCCCAGACTATGAAGCCGTGATTCCACTGGCTGTGGATCAGGCGATGGTGGCTGAGCGCAACGTATTGGTTGACGCCTTGCAGCGTGCGGCCATTTTGTCGAATGAGAAATACCGTGGCGTCCGGATCGAGCTGATGGCCGGGACGGCCAAGATTGTGGCGCACAACCCACAACAAGAAGAGGCCACCGAAGAAATTGAAGCCGAGCACCAGCTTGACCAGCTCAAAGTCGGTTTTAACGTCAACTACTTGCTCGAGGCGTTGCATGCCATCGACGGTGACAAGGTGCGGATTGCCCTAAAAGACGCCAATAGCTCGTGTTTGGTGACCGCCATCGACGGTGATGCGGTTCGACAGGTGGTGATGCCGCTCAAACTGTGATCCACGTGAAACCTCTTGAGCCTTGAACACCTCAGTATCCGAGGTTTTCGGAACCTATCGTCTGTTGATCTAGACCCTGACCCGGGGATTAATTGGCTGTTTGGCGACAATGGCGCAGGCAAAACCAGTGTTCTAGAGGCCATCTATCTGCTGGCCCGAGGCCGTTCCTTCCGCAGCACTCAAATTGGCGCCGTGATCGGCCACGGCGCAGAGCGACTCATGGTGGTGGGTCATTTGGGTTCGGCGGGAGATCATGAGGGCGTGGTCATGGGGGTCGAGCGTGACGAGTCAGGCTGGCGGGGCCGAGTCGGGGGTGCCGATTGCACACGAATCTCTGAATTTGCCGCCAAACTCCCCGTGGTACTGCTTGAACCAGATTCTCATCGCTTGATCAGCGATGGCCCACACATGCGCCGGCAATACCTGGATTGGCTATTGTTCCACGTGGAACCAAACTATCTGCCGGTCTGGCAGCGCTACCAAAAAATGCTCCGTCAACGCAATGCGGCCCTGAAAAATGGGGCCAGCCATGAGTTGTTGGATGCTTTGGACGCCCCGTTGGTGGCGGCTGGCGAGGTGATCAATGAAATGCGAGCGGAGCGAATCCGTGAATTGTCTGCGGCCACTGAGCAGCTTCACCAAACTCTGGGTCTCCGATTACCTGGCGCCATCCAAATGGTGTACCGGCGAGGTCATGCCGCTGAACTCAGTTTGGCGGAGGCTTTGGCAGAGGCTCGCCAAAAAGATCAAGAATCAGGGTTCACCCGGGCAGGGCCACACCGCGCTGACCTAGTGCTTCGCTTCGATGGTTACCCAGCCGCTCAAGAGAGCTCCCGCGGACAACAAAAGCTATTGGCCACGTTGCTGTTGCTGGCCAAGTGGCAGTTTCTAGCCGCTGAGCCCGAGAATCCCCCAGTTTTGTTGTTGGATGACCCTGTCTCTGAGCTGGATCAGGCTCACCTGAGTCACGTGATGGAGTGGCTCGAGGGGCAGCAAAAACAGGTCTGGATTACTTCAACTGAACGCACAAACAAAGCCGTCAAAATGTTTCACGTGGAACAGGGAGAAATCCGGTCGGTGGTATAATGAAACCTTGAGCGGAAACGCTGTTTTACAGACAGGACATCCCACCGAAATGACAGAAGAAACCTACGGCTCCGGCAGCATTAAAGTACTCAAAGGTTTGGACGCGGTTCGCAAGCGTCCGGGCATGTACATCGGCGATACCGACGATGGAACCGGCCTCCACCACATGGTGTTTGAGGTGGTGGATAACGCCATCGATGAGGCTTTGGCGGGGCACTGTGACGACATTGATGTGGTGATTCACACCGATGGCTCCGTGAGCGTGGCCGACAATGGTCGCGGCATCCCAGTGGATATGCACGAAGAAGAGGGGCGATCGGCTGCTGAAGTCATCATGACGGTGCTGCACGCCGGCGGTAAGTTTGACGACAACTCATACAAAGTCTCGGGTGGTCTCCACGGGGTTGGGGTGTCGGTGGTGAATGCCTTGTCCGAAGCACTGACCTTGACCATTGATCGGCAGGGGCGTCGGTGGCAGCAACAATATGTGCACGGTGTGCCCCAGGCACCACTCGCTGATACCGGACCCAGTGACCGGACGGGCACGCAGGTTCGTTTTCTCCCCAGCAAAGAGACATTCACAGACACCCAATTCCATTATGAAGTGCTGGCTAAGCGCTTGCGCGAGCTGAGCTTCTTGAACTCGGGCGTGGCCATCAATCTGCGCGATGAAAATACCGGTAAAAAAGACCGCTTTTGTTATGAGGGCGGGATCCGCTCATTTGTACAGCATTTGAGTGAAAAGAAAACCCCAATTCATCAAAATACCTTTCATTTTCAACAAGATACAGACGGCATCACGGTGGAAGCCGCGCTCCAATGGTCGGATGCTTATCAAGAAAGCGTGTTTTGTTTCACGAACACCATTCCACAGCGGGATGGGGGAACGCACTTGGCTGGTTTCCGAGCCGCACTGACCCGAACCATTAACCACTACATCGAAGAGAGTGGCTTGGCAAAAAAATCCAAGTTGCAAACCACAGGAGACGATTGCCGAGAGGGCTTGATAGCGGTGTTGTCGGTGAAAGTGCCGGATCCTAAGTTCTCGTCGCAAACCAAGGACAAATTGGTCTCTTCCGATGTGAAATCGGCGGTTGAGTCCGTGATGAATGAGCGCCTGAGAGATTTCTTGCTCGAGCACCCGGCCGATGCCAAAGTGATTGCCAGCAAGGTCATTGAAGCTGCCAGCGCCAGAGAAGCGGCGCGGAAAGCCCGTGACATGACGCGTCGCAAAGGGGTTTTGGATGTCGCGGGACTCCCCGGAAAGCTTGCAGATTGCCAAGAAAAAGACCCCGCCTTGTCAGAGCTGTTCATCGTCGAGGGTGATTCGGCCGGTGGATCCGCCAAACAGGGCAGAAACCGGAAAAATCAGGCCATCCTGCCGCTGAAAGGCAAGATTTTGAACGTCGAGAAAGCCCGTTTTGACAAGATGTTGGGCTCTGCTGAGGTCGGCACCTTGATCACAGCGCTGGGCACGGGCATCGGACGTGACGAGTTCGACCCCGACCGCTTGCGCTACCACCGCATCATCATCATGACCGATGCCGATGTCGATGGCTCTCACATCCGAACGCTGCTATTGACGTTTTTCTATCGCCAAATGCCAGAGCTGATTGAGCGAGGTCATGTCTATATTGCCCAGCCTCCTCTGTACAAAGTCAAACAAGGCAAGCAAGAGATCTATCTTAAAGATGAAGCGGAGATGGCAGACTACATGCTCAGCCGAGCTTTGGACGGCACAGCACTGTATCCGGGAGCCGATGCGCCCGCCATCCGGCCAGAGGCCTTGGAAAGCTTGTTGAAAGACTTTGGTCAAGCACGCCAAGTGGCGGCCAGACTCAAGCACCGGCATGACCCTGAGGTGATCGAACAACTTATTGATTTTGAACCATTTTCTATGGAATCAGGGTTTGATGTGGATGCCTGGTCTGAGCGCTTTAAAGCCCGTTTGGATGCAGCCACTCCCCCTGGCGTCCAATGGACGATCAAAGTGTTGGGCGGAGGCGGTGTGGTGGTTTCTCGCCACGCCCAAGGCGTCGTTCAAGACACCATCTTGGATGCCGGATTCTTTGCATCACCCGAGTACCGTCAAATCGAAAAGATTGGCAAAGCGATTGGCGATCTGATGGGTGGGGTCATTAAAGTGAGCCGAGGCAACAATGAGGTTGAAGCCCACCGTTTCAGCGAAGCTTATGATTGGTTGATGGCCGAGTCGCGGAAAGGACGCACCTTCCAGCGCTTCAAGGGCCTGGGTGAGATGAACCCCGATCAGCTTTGGGATACCACCGTGAATCCAGAAACGCGTCGTTTGATGAAAGTCACCATTGAGGACGCGGTGGCGGCCGATGAAATTTTCTCGACGCTGATGGGCAATGAGGTGGAGCCCCGTCGCGCGTTCATCGAGGACAACGCTCTGCAGGTGAGCAACCTCGACGTTTAGTAATTTTGGGCGAATTTAGCTGATTTTTACAGCTTTTAGTTACTTGATCGCCACAAAACAAGAAAAGTTCAGGCACTGAAACCACCGGTGGATGTGCTGAAACCCCGCCTGTTTCAGGGCCCTTTCATGCTCATGGGCCGTTTGTGGAATCAGTACGTTTTCGATCGCTTGGCGCTTTTTGGCGATCTCTAGATCGGAATAACCCTGCGATCGTTTAAAACTGAGGTGGTGCTCATCCATCCAAGCCTGCTCTTGGGGTGTATCAAAGCGAAGTTTTTCGGCCAGTAGCAACACCCCACCTGGATTGAGCCCTTCACAAATGCGACTCAATAAGTTGGCCCGCTGATCAAGTGCGACAAATTGCAGCGTGAAATACATCAAACACAATGAGGCGTTCTCATAACGGTATTCGGTGATGTCTGCCACCTGAATGTCGACTGGCACGGTTGAGTTGTCGTCTGCCACGATGCCTCGGCAACGTGCGACCATTTCGGGCGAACTATCGAGGCCCACCATCTCAACGCCGGGGACCTGAATGGCGCGCCGGGCAGCCAGCGTGGCCGCACCCAGCGAACACCCTAAATCATAGACTTTGGTATTCGGTTGCACCGATGAACGGACCACCAACGGCGTCAACTCCAATAACTGTCGATAACCCGGTACCGAACGCTCAATCATGTCGGAGAAAACGCGCACCACCGGTTCATTGAATTCAAATGAGCCGGTGGGGGTCTCGCCTGGCTCGCTAAATAAAGTGTCTTTTTCGCTCATGGTTTGCTGTCACATTTTGGGG
>CAJXNU010000042.1 GCA_913057255.1 uncultured Wenzhouxiangella sp. | reverse complement strand
GTGTTGGCCACAATTGACAAAGGTGAGCCGAACAAGAGATTCAAAGCAGCGCTCGAGATGGTCACCACTGATCCAGCAGCACCTGTATTGGTTGCGGTGAAGACTTGGGTTTCTTCTTCGATCCCCGTCAGCAACTCACCAAAATCAAAGGTCCCTGCCGGTGTGATGGTAATTGCACCTGCTGGGCCAGCACTACCTGTTCCAGTGAGCGCTACGTTTGCTGTGCCGCCATTTCCAGTCAAATCAAGTGACGCACTGAAAGTATCGACTGCGTCCGGAGCGAATTGAACCTGAATTGTACATGTCGCCGCCTGGGCCAGACCTGGAGCTGCAGTCGGACAAGTATTACCGCCACTTACAATTGAGAAGTTATCGTCATCAGCACCAGACAGCGCTGCAGCAACTGTCAAACCGTCTGCATTGCCAGTGTTGGTCACGGTGAATGTTTTGGTGTCGGTTGAGCCATTAGCAGCAGCGAATGCTTGAGTTGTGGGTGCAACCGAAAGGATAGGAGCTGTAGCAGCGACAATTCCTGCCTCATTCTCAGCACCGTTATCGAGCGTGACTGAAGTCCCTCCAGGCACGACACTGGCAAGAGTTAGGGCAAAGTTTGAGCTGGCCCCGACAACTGCAGTCGAAGCGATGTCAAAAGTGATAGTGCCGCCCGGTGCAAGGCTTGCAATTGAAGCGGCTGGGGTGCCTAGGTTTTGTAAGCTGACTCGAATCGTTGAGGCATTAATCAAGTTGCAGCTCTTCAGTGAGACACCCGCGGGAACATTCGCCAAGCACCCATCGACCGTCTCAAAACCGCCAGAGGTGGTTGTCTGGGGAGTCAAAAACGTATTGTCGAACACTATGTCGACACCGAATGCGGTTACATCACTGCCGGCGGTCCAAGACCACGACACTGCAACTGATGCCGAGCCAACAGTCGCTGTTTGGTCACTCACTGAGAAAGATTGGCCATTTGCTACTGAGGAAGCACCAAACAAGATAAGTGCCGCAGACATTGCCAGTATTTTTTTGAGACTCATCGTTACACCACCTATGTTTAAAATCATCTAATGTCTAAAGTCTGTACAACCCTTAGCCAAACCGACCCCTGACCAATTCATCAGCGGAGACTTGGACACCTAGCTATTAGCACTACAAGCATTCTGGCCTGTAGCAAATCTCGAGAACACATCGCTCACATCTTGCAAATCTACTGACCCGTTTTGGTCATAATCCGGTGTGCCTGAGGCTGGTGATCCACCGCCAGTTGCAAATTCTGCAAAAATTGCTTGCACATCCTCCAAATTGAGCGCGCTTCTTGAGCTATCGGTCAGGCCGCGACATAATCTGCCCGGAACCGTATCTCTTCTAGAATCATAATCATCGAAGAAAATCACGCCACTGCTTGGCACCGTAGCTGGCGATGGGATCGCTCCCAGTCTCACCGAGCCAATTGTCAGAGCGCTTGTGTCGATTTCGGCACTGCCCGCTGAGTTACTCGCCGTTGCGCTGTTCCCAAGCGAGACAACGGCTCTTTCTGCTGCCTTGGCCTCCCACTGAATTTCCAGAGAGTTCCAGCCCGTTGTCAGAGGCCCGATGGGCACTGTCTCTGTACCACCCGAATGTTCGAACACGACGTTCACTAAATTTGCAGATTGATCATAGGTTGCACTCATCACAGAGTTATCACTGGCATCAAGGGCCTCAAACAGAGTGACGTCGGCACCGACTGACTGCAAAAAGAAATAAAACCGCACATTAAATGTAGTTTCTGCCGTTGGGGTATCGTCCACAAGATAGGCAGCGCTGGAATTCAGCGTCACTTTCAAGCTGCATGGCCCGGCATAGGCTTTGTTCCCCTGAGCACGACTGGCCGCTAGGAGAGTATCTCCAGTTTTAACGGAGCTGGTCCAATTGTCCAGAGTACAAGTTTGGGCACTCACACTACTTGCAGCCCAAACCAAAGAAGTCAGGACCGACGCCAAAAGAAAGCTTCTGAATTTTTGAGGATTCTTCATAGGTCTATTGATCTCTTCGCTATCCTATCTAGGGCGCCGTCACACCCCTGCTGATTGCCATAATGCCTGGCTGTTGGGCCTTTCACATCAACACCACCCCCGCAGTCTACCCAATCCTATGTAAATCCGCAACCTTAACGTAATTGTTACATATTGTGATAAAAGCTCAGCTGGTTTGACAAAAAAGCCCGCTCTCGGCGGGCTTTTCGAATAAGCAACTCAAATCTGGCGCAAAGATTAACGCTTCGAGTACTGAGTCGCCTTACGGGCTTTGTGGAGACCAATTTTCTTACGCTCAACAGCCCGAGCATCTCGAGTCACGAAGCCAGCTTTTCTCAAAGGTGAGCGCAGCGTCTCGTCATATTCCATCAAAGCACGCGCCAAACCCAAGCGGATCGCACCGGCCTGGCCTGTGGTGCCACCGCCTTTGACGGTCACATTGATATCGAACTGCTCACCCATGTTCAAAAGCTCCAAAGGCTGGCGAACGATCATGCGAGCGGTCTCACGACCAAAGAACTCATCCAAAGGCTTGCGGTTAACGGTGATTTGGCCCTGGCCACGGCGGATAAACACCCGCGCGCTGGATGTTTTGCGTCGACCTGTGCCGTAATACTGTTCAGTTGCCATGTTTATACGATCCTAAAGATTTAAAAGTGACCGCCCAGTGGCAGTCGCTGCATCTGTTCTTATATGTCCAAAGCCTGAGGCTGCTGAGCTGTGTGTGGGTGCTCAGAACCGGCATAGATTTTCAATTTTGAGAGCATTTCACGGCCCAGAGGACCTTTTGGCATCATGCCCTTCACTGCTGCCTGGATGGCCCGCTCTGGGTGGGTATCCAACAGCTTACCCAACGGCACAGATTTCAAGTTGCCGATGTAGCCGGTGTGGCGGTGATACATCTTGTCAGCCAACTTGTTACCCGTGACGTGCACTTTCTCGGCATTGATGATCACCACATAATCGCCGGTATCGACGTGCGGGGTGTACTCAGGCTTGTGCTTGCCACGCAGACGAGTGGCGACCTCTGTGGCCAAACGGCCCAGGGTTTTGCCTTCCGCATCGACCAGATGCCACTGGCGATGAATGTCTTGAGCGCGGGCGCTGAATGTCTTAGACATGATCGATCAAACTCTCTTTTAAGGTCAGACTTATGGGGTAAAGAGCGAGAATTTTACAGCAAACCCCCAAGATCTGCAATGGCCAAAGACCAATTCCGACAATCCAGTGGCTGGGGCTCCGAGCCCTGATCCAGCGCCAATCCCCGACAGTCCAGCAAATCCAGGCCCGCGCCCCTCACTCGGGTGGCTGATCGGGCAATCTCAAGCGCTCGACGATCTCGCCACCTTGAATGTGGCGCTCGATAATCTCATCCAAATCGCTCTCATCGACATACGTGTACCAAACCCCTTCGGGATAAATCACCAGCACCGGCCCTTCCTCACAACGGTCGAGGCAGCCAGCGGTATTGGCTCTGACCCCGCCTGGCCCGGTGAGCCCCAAGGCTTTGAGCTTGGCTTTGGCATAGGCCCGAAGCTCACCCGAGTCACACAAGGCGCAAGATGGGCGCTCGGCCCCATCGGCTCGCCGATTGGTGCAAAAAAACAAATGATGCTGGTAATAACCCATGTAAAAAGGCTCTACTCCCCAGATTTGGGTTTGAAGTTATAGACCAAATTCACGGTCGAGAGGAAATCGGTTTTCTTCTTGCCCGGATCCACCTCGGTGTTATGCCGGAGCGTGATGCCCGTTTTTAGGGATACCCGTGAATTGATGGCCACGCTCAGTGAGGTGACATTTTCAGCAAACGTATTGTCCGAGCCTGCCTCAATCAGCGTTTTGTTATTGAACTCGGTGGTTTCAGAGACATTCCAGCGGTAGTCAAAAAAGCCCCGCGCGATCACTTGGTCGTCTTGTTTAGAGGTCTCTCTGATCTCAGAGATCCGAAAACCGGGGCCAGCTTCCACCCGCAAGCGGTGAATTTCGGTGTCGATTAAGCGATAACCATAACCCAGAGCCACTGACCCTTGATACCTAAACGAAGAAAAACGGTCGCGATCATAACGCAGCGCGCCCACCGCATAACGGTGCCCACCAAACTGGTAATCCGTCCGGTTGGCCAGCACGAAACGATTGGCGCTGGTGTTGCCACTGTCTCTGGAATACACGCCACTGGCGGTAGATTCATTGGACCAGTTATTCTTCTGGACCAAGACCTCCAGTTTAGCATTGGCCGATTCCGATTCTGAGTTACCACGGTTCACCACCAGACCCAGCTCCCCCGAACCCGACCAATCGATGTCTTGCGCATGGACTAACGAAGCGCTGACAAACAGGCTCAGAATGGCAAAAAAGATGGCGGCTGGTGTCATTCGGGTGTTCATGTAGATCCTCAATATGACTGGGTTGACTGGGATGATTTCAGGACCAAAAATTATACGCCCAAAGCCCTGCACACAACACCCAAAATCCCAAGATTTAGTTGGCCAATCGGTCGACCAGCCACCGCTCTACCCAACAATCCATCTGCCAGCTCTCGATAAAGCCGCAATGCCCTCCCTTTTTTTGGATAGACAGTTGCAAGCGATCCGACAAGGGCAATTGAGCAAAATCGCTGGCGGGAATGATGGGGTCATCTTCAGAGGTCAGGATGGTGGTGGGTGTTTCCATGCCCGCTAGGTAATCCCCTGCAACCGAATAGCCTTCTAGATAGTCCCTCACGCTCGGAAAGTCGGTGTAGTGGCCGATCAGCCACTCGGTTTGCTGGCTGAGTCGCTTGTATTCAAACCACGGAGCAAAATCGTATTCATTGGGAAACAGCGCCTGCTTGGTTTTTAACGATCGTCGCCACTTGCGAACAAAATATTGGTGATACACAAACGGCCCGTTTTCTAAGGCATCCATCACATGAATGGGTCGTATCACAGGGCTGATGGCAATGGCGTGGGTTAAGTGAAGATCCACCTCAGCAGCTCTTCTGGCAATGCGAAGCGTGAAGTTGCCCCCCAAGGAAAACCCCACCAAGTAGACCGGCACATCGCCATGGGTGGCGCGCCAATCGGCAGCAATTTTTCCGACCACGTCGAGCACTTCAAACAGCAAGCACGAATGGAACAGGCCCACGTTGAGATGGTGGGACTCTCCATGGTCTCTGAGATTGAGCCGAAACGTGGCCAAGCCGGCTCGGTCGAGCGTGTCGGCAGCTGAGAGCAAATAATTTGAATTGGCACTGCCCTCCCAACCATGAATCAAGATCACCAAAGCCTGTCCCTGACCCGAGCCTGACGCCTGGCCTGTGACTGGTCGGTTTCGATAACCCAACAGCCGCG
Source organism: uncultured Wenzhouxiangella sp. (assembly GCA_913057255.1). GTDB lineage: Bacteria > Pseudomonadota > Gammaproteobacteria > Xanthomonadales > Wenzhouxiangellaceae > Wenzhouxiangella. Next base: position 9,344 of record CAJXNU010000042.1, on the reverse strand, counting down.
TGCCATCGTCTGCTCGCCAGACCTCGGGCTCGGATCTTTCCAAATAGCCCCGAGCCCGCTGAGTGACCACCCGCTTCCGCCACGGACCAGAGGTCATCAACGACTGGACATGCGCATTGGCGATCAGGCCTTGGGGTTGAAACGCGTGCTCAGGCAACATAAAAATTCTCAATGACTTGTCTGGATTGGCGGGCCAAAGCATCGCGCCCTTGTTCTAAATGACTCAAAGGCTCTGATATCAAGACCTCTGCTCGGAGGCTAGGATAAGACAGAATCCTCAAACAATTTTGGACAAAATTGGTGCCCGGTCCAAACACGGCAATCTCATGAGCATCGTTTCCACTGGTTGCATCGCGGTAACGAATCCCCAAAGGCACCACCGGCACGCGGGCCCGAATCGCACTGCCAAATAAGCGGGCATGAAACCGCCCCACCCTAGGCGGGCCCGGAATCCCTGCCTCAGGAAACACCCCCACGGTGTCCCCATGGCGCATCAAGGCGGTCATTTTGCGCTGGACTTTTAAGCGAGAGTCCGCATCGCCTCGGTGGATAAATAAAGTACCGGCAATATGGGCGAGTTGGCCGATCAATGGCCAACCGGCGATTTCTGCCTTCGCCACCAGCCACACCGGACGTTCCGTATGCAAAATCAAAATATCCAACCAAGAGACGTGATTGGCGACCACCAAACAAGCTCCTGCCGGCAATTGGCCGGTGATGACCAGCTCAACCCCACAAATTCTTAGTAAGCGCCGCACCCACCAGCGATGAATGCGCGATCGCATCGTCGATCCATGACTGGGCAAGCGTCGAATGCCTGGGAGGTAGGCCAGAAGGGCCAATGGCAAGAGCACCAAATGAATCAACAAAGCCGGTAAGCGGTAGGCCAGGCGCCACCGTTGCAAGGACTCAAGTGATGAGGCCGCCACGCCCATCACCCCTTAGGTCTTCAAACAACGCATCGAAATCATGGCTTCATTGTATCTTCAATGCTGTTTTGTGCGACCATATGGGATTGATCCAGTCCGATATTGATTCGGCGAGACAGCTGTCTGTCTCGCGTGGCATTGATTCGGGATCCAATCACTCAATAAAAGCAAAGCAACCCATCGCGCCGTGGCCAGTTCAAAAAACCTACATCAAATCAAAATCGATGCCAGCGGCCATGTCGTCAAAGCCAGGCCCGGTGAGACCATCTTGGCAGCGGCCTTGAGACAGGGCATTGTGTTGCCCTACAGTTGTAAGAATGGCACCTGCGCCAGCTGCAAATGCCAAATACTCTCCGGTGGGGTGGACTATCCCTACAACCCACCCCAAGCCTTGGACTTCGATGATTTGGCCACCGGGCACGCACTGACTTGCCAAGCCGTGCCCACCAGCGATTTGGTGATTGAGGCTAGAGAGCTCACGCGCTTGGCCGACATTCCGGTGAGAAAACTGCCGGCTCGAGTGGAGAGCTTGCATGCGTTCACTCCAGAGATCATGCGCGTCCGACTCAAACTCCCCAAGGCCGCACGTTTGCAATTTTTGGCGGGCCAATACATCGATATCTTATTGCCCGAAGGCAAGCGGCGAGCGTTTTCGATTGCCTCGGCGCCATCGCAAAGTGAGTATTTGGAGCTGCACATCAAGCATGTCAGCGGTGGTGGGTTCACCAGCCATGTGTTCGAGGGGATGAGGGAAAAAGAGATCTTGCGCTTAGAAGGCCCACTGGGGACATTTTTCATTCGCCGGTCTTCCACTCGGCCCATGATCTTAATGGGGGGTGGCACGGGCTTTGCACCACTCAAAGCCATGATTGAAGACATGCTCCACGACATCGAATCCCACACCGGTGACGATGAACATCCCATACGAGACATCACGCTCTACTGGGGTGTGGCCAAATCTTCAGATCTCTATGCCCATGCCCTCATTGATGAGTGGCGCCAACGCTTGCCCAACTTCCGCTTTGTGCCGGTGTTGATGGAGCCCGATGCAGACTGGACAGGTGAAGTGGGGTTTGTGCATGAGGTGGTGATCAAAGACCATCCCGATTTGGCGCCGTTTGATATCTACATGAGTGGGCCACCGGCGATGGTGCATGCAGCCAGAGCAGCGTTTTTAGAGGCCGACTTGCCCGAAGACCGGCTGTTTTACGACTCGTTTGACTTTGCCCCCGATGTGCCCATCAATCCGGCCTAGACCCAATCCAGCCTGGCCCAACGACCCATCTCAATCAAACAAAGACTTTAGCGCCTGACCCGGATCGGGCTGGCGCATCAATGACTCCCCAATCAAAAAAGCACCGATGCCACCGGCTTGCAGACGCTGAATGTCTTCAGGGGTGTGAATGCCACTCTCAGCCACCACCAAGCGATCGCCTGAGATGCGCGGCGCCAAACGAAGACTGGTGTTGAGGTCTGTCTTAAAGACATGCAGGTCTCGATTGTTGATCCCCACCAATTCAATGTCGGTTTGTAAGGCGCGCTCTAGCTCATCTTCATCGTGCACTTCCACCAGCACCGCCAAACCTAGGTCTTTCGCTAGGCGCGCGAGTGCATGCAATTGCTGATCATCCAGCGCGGCCACGATCAGTAAAATGGCATCGGCCCCCAAAACGCGGCTGTCCCACACCTGCCATTCGTCAACAATAAAGTCTTTTCGAATGACGGGGAGATTCGTTGCCTGCTTTGCTTGCACCAAATACTCTCGATGCCCTTGAAAATAGACCTCATCGGTGAGCACTGAGAGCGCGGTGGCCCCGCCGGCTTGATAGGAATCCGCCAAGCGCGCCGGATCAAAATCCTCACGAATGATGCCCGCCGAAGGCGAGGCTTTTTTAATCTCAGCGATCACGGCATCTTGAGTCTGCATGGCGCGTTTTCGCAACGCCCCAGCAAAATCCCTCACTGGCTGGGCGTGTTGGACTTGGTCTTGTAGCATTGCCAAAGGCCGCTCACGCCGACCAGCCTCGATCTCTTCGGCTTTGGTGGCCAAGATTTTTTTTAAGATGTCTGTGGCCATGGGTCTTAGTCCACTGCCTGAGTGGCTTGGGCATAGCGTTCTAGCAAGGCCAACGCTTCACCGCCATCGATAATTTCCAACGCGCGCGCCACGCCGTCTTTAAGCGTTTCAGCCTGACCCGAGACATAAATCGCAGCCCCTGCATTCATCCCCACGATCTGACGGGCGGCTGGCTGTCCTTGTCCGCCAAGGACGGCCCGCACCATGGCCAAGCTCTCCTCAGGTCCTGAGACTTGCAGACCCTCGAGGCTCAGCGATTCTAGGCCCACGGATTCTGGTGTCAGGGTGTATTCGGTAAGCGTGCCGTCCTTTAATTCGGCGACATGGGTGGGTGCGGCTGGAGAGATCTCATCAAGACCATCTTCGCTGGAGACCACCATCACGTGCCGTGCGCCCAAGCGCTGCATCGCTTGAGCCATCACCCCTACCCGCTCAGGACTAAAGACGCCCAAGACTTGGTTGGGCGCAGAGGCTGGGTTGGTCAAAGGGCCCAATAGATTGAACAAGCTCCAAACGCCAAGGGCTCGTCTGGGTCCAATCGCATGGCGCATGGCCCCGTGGTGTTGGGGTGCAAACAAAAAGGCAATGCCATGTTGATCAATGAGTGTTTCTACCGCCTCAGCACTTAAATCCAAACGACAGCCCGCCGCTTCTAAGAGATCGGCAGCGCCGGAGCGACTCGAGACTGAGCGATTGCCGTGCTTGGCGATGCGAACGCCGGCCACAGCCGCGACAAATGAGGCGGCGGTGGAGACATTGAAGGTCGATGCGCCATCACCGCCGGTGCCGACAATGTCGGTTAAACCATCAACCGAGACCGAGACAGGCGTGGCGAAGCCTCGCATCACCTCAGCTGCTGCCGTGATCTCATCAACGGATTCGCCTTTGATGCGAAGACCAATCAACAGGCCCCCGATGGTGGCCGGATCGGCTTGCCCTTCCATGATTTGGGTCATGGTTTGGCGCATCAGCTCATGCGGGATGTCTTGGCCTTGGATCAGACAGTTCAGGGCTTGTTGGATGGGGTTGGCGGTCTCGGTCATGACATGTTTATGCAGGCTGGGTGGTGTGACTCGGCAATTGGTCTAGAAAATTTTTGAGCAGTTGGTGTCCGTGTTCTGTGAGGATGGATTCAGGATGAAATTGCACGCCTTCAACCAAATGCTCGCGGTGCTTGAACCCCATGATCTCATCTTTGCCCTCGCCTTCTTCTGTCACGGTCCAAGCGGTTTCTTCTAAACACTCAGGCAGTGAGTCTCTGGCCACCACCAAAGAATGGTAACGCGTGGCCTTAAAGGGGTTGGGGAGTCCTTGGAAGACGCCTTGGTCGGTGTGATGCATCAAAGAGGTCTTACCGTGCATGACCTGCTTGGCTCGGACGACCTCACCCCCGAAGACTTGGCCGATGACTTGATGGCCAAGACACACGCCCAAGATGGGATATCGACCCGTGAGTTTGGCGACCACATCCAGACACACATTGGATTCATCGGGCGTGCACGGGCCTGGGGACAAGACGATGGCATCGGGGTTTAAGCGCTCAATGCCGGCCAGATCAATCGCATCGTTTCGGTGCGTGATGACCTCCACACCCAGCTCACCCAGATATTGCACCAGGTTGTAGGTGAACGAATCATAGTTGTCGATCATCAATACCGTAGACACTGTCTTTCCCTGAGCTGCTATTTAAATCTTCAATTGGAATCGTTGCCGAGCGTATTTATAGAGAAAGCGAACTATAGCCTGAAATCAAACCATGCGAGGTGAAACCCATTAGAAATAGACAACAGTCCCCTCGATGACTTCGGTTATCCTGATCATCATTGGGTACAGATCTTTTGTACCAGGGGCCAATTGATACAGATCTAGATCAGCCAATGACTGACACCACGTCCAACGAGATTGTTTTTTCTACTGAAGGCCTAACCAAGGTCTATCGAGTGGGTGAGCGTGAGATTCATGCCCTTCGAGGCGTGGATTTGACCCTTTATGCCAAAGAATTTGTGGTGATGCTCGGGGCATCGGGCTCAGGAAAATCGACGCTTTTGAACATACTCGGTGGTCTCGATGCCGCCACCGATGGTGAGGTCCGGTATCAAGACCAAGACCTGGTCCATGCCAGTGACCGCATCCTCACCCACTATCGACGCCATCATGTGGGCTTTGTCTTCCAGTTCTACAACCTCATCTCTAGCCTCACGGCTCGAGAGAATGTCCAGATTGTCACTGATATCGCCAACGACCCGATGACGCCTGAAGAGGCCCTAGATTTGGTGGGCTTGGGTGGTCGACTGGACCACTTCCCCTCTCAACTCTCCGGTGGCGAGCAGCAGCGGGTGGCCATTGCCCGCGCTGTGGCCAAAAGACCCGCGGTGCTCTTGTGCGATGAACCCACGGGCTCTTTGGATTCAAAGACCGGCATTCAGGTGTTGGAGACCTTAGAGACGGTCAATCAAGAACTGGGGACCACCACGGTGGTGATCACGCATAACGTGGTCATTGGTGAGATGGCCGATCGCGTGGTTCGCTTGAGCGATGGCCGGGTTCAAGACTGCATCAGCAACGAGAAGCGTCGACCTCCATCGAGTCTCAGCTGGTAGATCACGCAGATGCGCGCGCTAGAAAAAAAACTCATCCGAGACTTAAAAAGTCTTTGGGGTCAAGTGGCGGCCATCACCCTGGTCTTAGGTGCCGGCATCATGACTTTGGTGGTCTCAGTGGCGACCTTAGATGCACTCAAAATCACGCAGGCCGACTTTTATGAAAGCCAAGCCTTTGGTGAGGTCTTTGCTGATCTTAAGCGCGCGCCCAATCACTTGGCTGATCAGCTGTCTGATTTGAGCGGCGTGGATCAAATCGAGACCCGAATTCAAGCACCGATGCGGTTGAGCATTGAGGGCTTTGATGACCCCATCCAAGGCGTGGCGGTCTCCATCCCGGATGGTCGGCAACCGAGCATCAGTCGCTTGTATCTCAGAGAAGGTCGCTTGCCGGTGGCTGAAGGCGACGATGAGGTGGTGATTTCAGATGGGTTTGCCCAAGCCCATGGTTTGCGGGCCGGTGCCGAGCTTGAAGCCACCATTGCCGGTCGCTCTGAGCGCCTCACCATCACAGGCATTGCCTTATCGCCTGAGTTTATTTATCAAAGAAGCCCCGCCGATCTGTTCCCTGACCATCTTCGCTACGCACTGATCTGGATGAATGAGCGAGCTTTGGCCAGCGCCTATGGCATGGAGGGCGCCTTCAATCAATTGGCCGTGACCTTACAGCCCGGCGTCTCTCCTGACCCCGTGATCGATGCCATCGACCAGATCCTCAAACCCCATGGCAGTTTGGGGGCCTACGCGCGCGATGATCACATGTCCCATCGGTTCTTGGCAGAGGAGATCAAGCAGCTCAGCGTCATGGCCTGGGCCTTGCCGGTCATTTTTTTGGGCGTGGCGGCTTTTTTATTGAACATCTTGATGGGGCGTTTGTTGCAACAACAGCGCCAAGACATTGCCATGCTCAAAGCTTTTGGCTATGGGCGATGGGCCATTGGCTGGCACTACGTGTCTCTGACCTTAGTGATTGTCTTTATTGGTGCGGTGGCCGGCAATGTATTGGGTGTTTGGGCATCAAGCGCTATGGCCGATCTCTACCTCGATTTCTTCCGCTTTCCCAGCATGCAGGTGGGCATCAGTGTTGAGCTCATCATCCAAGGCTTGATCATTGCCGGGGGTGCGGCGTTGTTGGGGACTTGGCGTGGCGTGGCGCGCACCATGTGGTTGCCGCCGGCTCAGGCCATGCAGCCACCCACGCCAACGCGGTTTCGATCCAGCGTGCTGGAACATGTCTCTTGGTTCAAGAGACTCTCTCAGCCCAGTCGAATTTTGATTCGGCATTTAAATAGACACCGATTTAAAGCCAGCTTTTCTGTCTTGGGCATTGCCTTATCGGGAGCTTTGCTGTTGGTGGGGAGTTATCAGTTTGGCGCCACCGATGAGCTGTTGGATGTGCAATTTCAATTGATTGAAAAAGCCGATCTGCGGGTGGTGTTCACCGAGTCCCGACCAGAAAAAAGTCTGGTTGAGCTCAAACAATTGCCCGGTGTGTTGCACGCTGAAGGCTTTCGATCGGTGCCCATTCGACTCATCCACGGACATCAGCGCTACCGAACGAGCTTATTGGGCACAGACCCAACGCCTTTGCTGCATACCCTACTCGATGATGAACAAACCGCTCAAACGCTGCCCAGAGACGGTTTGGTGATCAGCGATTACTTGGCCTCTCTCTTGGGCCTTCAAGTGGGTGATTTGGTCCGCATTGAAGTGCTTGAAGGCGCGCAACAGCAGCTCGATATTCCCTTGGTGGCGACCGTGGCCGACTGGGTGGGGGTAAGTGCGTACATGGAAAGACAGGCACTCAATCGCTGGCTGGGAGAGGGACCAACACTCAATGGGGCTTGGCTGATGATCGATGAGTCTCGGCGCGAGGCCTTGTTTGATGCCCTTTGGGAGCGGCCCGCCATTGCCGGTATTGGCGTGGTCCATCTGGCTGAAACCCAGATTCGGGATTTCATTCGCGAATCGATTTTGGTGATGATGGGCGTCTTATTGCTGCTGGCCGGCGGGATTGCTTTTGGGGTGATTTATAACAACGCCCGTTTGGCGTTCGCAGAACGTGCGCGCGAGCTGGCAACGCTTCGCGTGCTGGGATTTTCTAGACGAGAAGTGGCCTCCATCTTGATGGGTGAGCTCACGTTTTTAACCTTAGTCTCGATTCCCGTGGGGTGGGGTGTGGGCTGGATCATGGCCAAAAGCCTGTCTCAGGTCTACAGCATGGAACTCATGAGAATTCCATTTATTGTCGGCAAAGAAGCCTATGCGTTATCGGCCACCGGCGTGCTGATCGCTTCCCTCATTTCCATGGCCTTAATCGCGCCCAGGCTCTATCGCTTGGATATGGTCATGGCATTGAAAACGGTAGAATGATGAGATGAAAAAAACGACGATGGTTTGGATGGTGTTGGCTGTTTTGGGTGTGGCCGCGTTGGTTTGGGCTTTTTGGCCATCGCCTGAGCGGGTGAGCGTGGCCACAGTCGATCGCGGGCCTTTTATCGAGACCATCAGCGATGAGGGGTATGCGCGCGTGCGCCACCCGCATCGAGTCATGGCACCGATTGCTGGATTTATACGTCGGGTGAGTCTAGAACCGGGTGACGCGGTGGAAGTGGGTGATGCCTTATTTGAGCTCGAGGCGCTGCCATCACCAGCGCTTGATTCTAGAAGTCGGGAGCAAGTGGTCGATGCGATTGCTGCAGCCTCGGCCGGTGTGGAATTGGCCCGTGCTGAGCTCGACATTCGGCAAAACCAGGCCGAGATGGCCGAAGCCGAATTGGCACGACAACAAACGCTATTTGAACGGGGATTCATTTCAAAAGACGCCATCGACCGATTCCAGACCGAAGCACAAACGGCACTCAGTGCCTCGCACGCCGCAGAACACGCGGTCGAAGTCGCCGAGTTTGAGCTGAAAGCCGCTGAGGCCAATCTGGCGATTCATGACGGCCAACGTGCCTCGGTTGACCAGCCCACCTTGGTGGTTCGGGCACCCATTGCAGGGACCGTGATCAACCGTGAGCGGTGCTGTGAGGGCCCAGTGATGGCGGGCGAGACGATTTTAGAAATCGGTGATCTAGAAACCCTAGAAGTCCGCATTGATTTGTTGTCCACAGAGGCCGTGAAGGTCAGCCCTGGCATGCGGGTGATGCTCGAGCGCTGGGGTGGTGAGGCCGTCTTGGAGGGCGTGGTCAGACGCGTCGAGCCGCGGGGTTTTATGCGCACCTCGGCTTTGGGCGTTGAAGAGCAACGCGTGCCTGTTCTAATCGACATCACCTCACCCCGCGAGGTATGGCAATCCTTAGGAGATGGCTATCGAGTCGAAGGCCGGTTCATTGTTTGGGAAGGTGAGGATGTATTACAAATTCCCACCAGCGCCTTATTTCGACAAGGCGATCAATGGCAAGTGTTTGTCGTGAATCAAGGTGTGGCCATGATCCGGCCAGTGAGCATCGGCCGTCGCAGTGGTCTAAGCACAGAGATCGTTTCAGGACTCGAGGCAGGCGAGCAAGTCATTACCCACCCGGGTGATCGCATTCGTGAGGGAACTCAGGTGACAACAAGCTGGTGAGGATCTAGGCCATGATCGAGTCGGTGATCGCGTGATCAATTGGACGCTTCACCGTCTCCACCGCTGGCCTCAATCACGGCTTTGACCACCGCCCGGCCTTTGTTTAGTGTCTCTTCCCACTCAAGGCGCGGATCGGAATCAGCGACAATGCCCGCCCCTGCTTGGAT
>CAJXNU010000041.1 GCA_913057255.1 uncultured Wenzhouxiangella sp. | reverse complement strand
GTGGGCCGTTCAGTGACATAGGGATATGAGAGATAAAGCCCTGCATCACGAGGCGAGAGCCAACGTCGCCCTCGTCGCCCTCGTCCTTGGGTTTGTTCGTTGGCCACTAAGACATGAGGCTCATCGCCCGCTGCTAAACGCTCTCGTAAGACGCTGTTGGTCGAGGTCACTTGATTGACGCAGACAACGGGTGGCGCGCCTGCGATCAGTTGGGCATTGATTTTCTTATCGTCCAGCATCACAAGCCCTCATTTTAAAGATCCCCCTAAAGGCCCCTGGCCACCAAAATGACTTTATCGTTTCCTTGGCGTAAGGGCGTGATGATTCATTTTTCCCGACGCCAGATCTTTTGCGTGTTGAAGCGGTTTTCCGTGCCATTCATTAAACGGGCGATGTTGCTGCGATGAGCAAAAACAATCAAGGCGGCCGTGGCGATGGCAAATGTTGCCAACGATGCAGGCAAGGGTGTGGGTCCAAACCACCACATCGTCGGCACCAAAATCAGACCAGCAAAAATGGTGGCCAATCCCACATAGCCTGTTGCCAGCAAGGTGATGAGCCAAACCACAAACATCGGCAGGATCGACCCAGGCGCGATCACTGCCACCGCCCCGACCGCAGTGCCGGCGCCTTTGCCTCCCCGAAACCCAAAAAAGATCGGCCAGATGTGCCCCAAAATGGCGGCAAACCCAGCCAGGGGCGCGAGCACCGTGACGGCCTGCTGGCTACCCAGTTGGACAAACAGCCAGGGCAACAAGCCCGCGGCCAAAGTGCCTTTGCCAATATCAATCACGACCACCGCTAAAGCAAAGCGCCAGCCTTGTGTCCGAAAGGCATTGGTTCCACCAGCGTTGCCCGATCCGGTGGTGCGGATATCAACGGACTTGAACTTGCCCAGCAGCAAAGACCCAGAGACTGAGCCAAATAGATAACCCAAGGTGGCGATGAGGATCCATTGCACCCAAGGTGAGACTTCCGTGAGCCAGGGTGTCATCATCGTTTAGGACCGACTCTCAGGCGGTGTCCAGACTTGCAAGCCCACCACCAAGCATCCTGGGCCTGCATGGGCACCGACTGCGGGACTCGCTTGTTCTACCCAGCAGGCATCGACATTCGGGTGTTTTTCTAAGAGCACATCCCGAAGTTTTTTGGCATCTTCTTGGGCGTTGTTGTGGCTAATGATCACCCGATAGGTTTTGTCTTGGTGCATGCGCTTTAGCAAGAAACGGGCGTAGCGTTTCAAAGCACTGGGCCCTGCGCGCACCACGTTGCAGGGTTTCAACACCCCTTCTTTGGTGGTCAGAATCAAATGAATGCCCAAACGCTTGGAGACGGTGTCCATCCAAGGCTTGACCCGACCACCCCTAACGCCCCAGCTTAGGTCTCTGACCAAAGCAAAGGTGTGGACCTGGCTTTTGATCTCTTTGAGAGTGGAGACAATGGCTGTGGTCTCCCAACCTTTGGCGGCAGCCTCTGCTGCAAAGAGCACCATCAAGGCTTGCCCGCAGGCGGCACTTTCGGTATCAAACACGCTGATGTGTTCTGCATCTCGACGAGCCGCCGTGTGCGCTGCTTGCAAAGTGCCACTGAGTTTGCCTGAGACCTGCATTGCTAGGACCTGAAGCCCATGCGAGGTCAAGAGCTCAAATTGGCGGGTGAAGGCACTGGGCGGTGGCTGTGAGGTTTGTGGCTTGAGCGTTGAATTGGCCACGCGCGCATAGAATTCAGACGGGGTGATGGTGAGTTTGTCTAAAAACTCCTCATCCCCGAAGTTCAGTCGAACGGGAACCACATGAATCCCCAGTCGATCGATTTCTTCAGCCGGCAGGTCAGCGGCTGAGTCTGTCACGATCGCGACCTTGCCCTGTTGGTTCATCAGGGCGTGTTGCTTGGTCATGTCATCGGCTTTTTGCTGCCTCAGATCGCCAAACTGACCGCAGATCCGGAACACATCCCCGGGGGAGTCGGTGTGGATGTGGACTCTGGCGCGTTTGACGCTGCCTGCCACCACCAAGGAACTGGCATCCAGTGCTTCTAGGTCACTTCTCAGCTTGGTGATGTCCATGTCCGTGCCATCAATCAAGCACTCAGTGCAAAAGCGATGGGTCTCTGGCGCCTCGCCGTGCACCTCCATGGGCTCGGCGCTGGCTCTCGATGACGCGGGCTCAGGTTGCTCAGGCACTTTGCCTGAGCGGGTGAATTGCCAGATGCCCTCAAGAAAATCCACAAAACCCTGACCACCGGCATCCACCACGCCAGCTTCTTTCAATGCGGCGAGCTTTTTCGGGGTATCGGCCAGAGATTTTTTGGCGCGCTTAAGGCCTTGGGCCATCAGCTCTCGAAGATCTTCCACCCCCTCGTTGGCTCGGGTGGCGAGCTCATCAGCAAAGTCTTCCAACACCGTGGGCAAAGTGCCAGGAACCGGCTCGGTCATCGCGCCCCAAGCCGATTGGGCCGCTGCTTGCGAGACCTTGGCCAGACGCTTTGCATCCAGGACCTGATAGTCGCGGCTGCTCTCGCTCAAGCCTTGAAAGTACTGGGCCATGATGGCCCCAGAGTTGCCCCGAGCGCCATCCAAGGCGGCGTTGGCGATCCGGTCGAGAAGCTCAGGCAAGCTTTTGGGTGTGCTGGCTAGGGCGCCTCGAATCTCAGAGAGCGTGAACGCCAAATTGGTGCCGGTGTCGCCATCGGGGACGGGGAAGACATTGATCTTATTGATGTGGTCTCGGTGCTTTAGCACATTGGCAATGCCGGCCAACACGGCATTTCTTAGTCGCGGGGCGTCAATGTGGGTGATGACTTCGGCTTTGGACATATATTTAGGTATGGTCAGGTGTGTGTGGGCCAGATTGATTGGGCGTTTCTAATGGGCGTCTCTCATGGCTTCTTATGGTTCACGTGATCGAAGGTCTTCAGCCGTAAATGGCCACTGAAGCTCGGTGCCTGCCGCTAGGTTGACCACCACAGGGATGCGCTCGCCGTAGCGCTGGATCAATGTCAACGATCGATCAATGTTCACCGTATGATAGCGACAGCCTTCGGCCTTGAGAAGGGCTTCGGCCACTTCACACAAACCGCAGTCCTCGCGGGTGTATAAATGCCAGCCAATGTCATCGGGGGATGTGCTTGCAGAACCGGCCATATTTTAGTGCTTTGACCTTTGATTGAATGAAGCCCCCATTGTGCCGAAAAGTGTGCATCGGAGGCAAATAATTGAATGGTGCTCAAGACATCGCCCTAAACTTCTGTATTTACGCAGAAAGCAAGAAAAAAGCAAAAAAATCGCCCCTAAAGGGTTAAATTTCTGTAATAAAAGCCTGATAATATGCACGAGATTTAGGTTCAATGCCACGGGAATTCGCCTGTGGTGTTGGTTTTGTTTGTTGCATCCTCTGGAGTCGAAAATGTTAAAACTACGCAGTTTCGTGGTGTTGTTGACACTGACCGTGTTGCTCGCCACCCAGGCCATGGCGCAAATCACCTCCTCAAACCTTCGTGGTACGGTGGTGACCTCAGATGGCTCGCCCATCTCAGGCGCGTCTGTTGAGCTTCTTCACGTACCATCCAGCACGGTGGCTCGTTCGACAACTGGCGCAACGGGTCAGTTCTTCGAAAGTGGTCTGCGTGTAGGTGGTCCCTACCAGCTGACGGTATCTGGCTCCGGCTATGAGACCACCATTTTCGAAAACCTGTTCTTAGAGCCAGGTAACCAAGACCCCATTACGGTCGAGTTGACCGGTGTGGGTGACGTGACAGACCGAGTCATGGTGACAGGCACTCGCATGGTCGAAGCGGCAGAGTTAAATAGCGGCGTTGGTTCCGTGTACAGCGCACAAGACATCAGGAACTCCACCGGAACAGACCGCGATTTAATCAACACGATCCTGCAGGATCCATTGGCCACATCAGATGGCGTTGGTAATCTTTCAGTAGCAGGCGTGAACCCGCGTTTCAATGGCTTGGCCATCGACGGTTCACTGCAGCAGGATGATTTCGGCCTTGGCTCAAATACATATGCGACCGAGCGCTCGCCCATCAACATCGATACCGTTGAATCTGTTTCACTGGTTGCTTCGGATTACTCTGTGCAAGCCTCCGGCTTTACCGGTGGCCTGGTGAACGTCGTCACAAAGTCAGGGACAAATGATTTCGAAGGCAACTTCTACTATGCCATGAAGAACGACTCCATGATTGGCGATGAGTACGGTGACCGCACATTTGATCCAGGTGAAGTTGATGAGAAAGAATACGGGTTTGTAGTCTCAGGTCCGGTGATCGAAGACAAACTGTTTTTCTTGTTCTCATATGATGAGTATGAGACTGGTGCTCCTTACGATTTCTCAAACTCTGACTCAGTCAATGGTCGCGGTGCGGGCCTCTACGACGCGTTGGGTACCGTCATTAACCAAGTCTTCGGTTTTGATGCGCAAGGCCGTCCGGTGTCTGGCAACATCCCTGAGACATCAGAGCGCACGCTTGCCAAAGTCGACTGGAACATTAATGACAGCCACCGAGCGTCATTCACTTACCAGAAGACCAAAGAAACTGGTACGAGCATCGGTTCAGATGAGTTCCAGTCGGCCTGGTACGATATTCCAGTGGACTTGGAGTCATACACAGCCCAGCTGTTCTCCGATTGGACCCCAAATCTTTCGACCACCTTGCGCTATAACTACAAAGAATTTGTGCGTGGTCAAATCTGCCGAGGCGGTCCCGAAGTAGGCCATCTGGAATTCCGGTTGAGTCCTTCTAGCGTCGCTGGCAGCCCATTGGAAGGCTTGATCACAGACCGAAACACAATCATTGCCGGTTGTGATCGGTTCCGCCATGCCAATGAGTTCAATGATGACCGAACTCAACTATTTGCGTCTGCTGATTACTTCATGGGTGACCACTTGGTCACTGTCGGTGTCGAGTACGAAGAGTACAACTTGTTTAACCTGTTCGTTCCCGCTTCTCGCGGACGCTTCGTATTCAACAGCTATGATGAGATCATCAATGCTGCCCCTGGCAATATCGACTATATCAACGTGGTCACCAATAACGCGCGCGATGGCGCTGCAGCCTGGGGTTATGACAAAACCACTTTCTTCATTGCAGACGAGTGGTCGGTCAGTCCTGATCTTCAGTTAAGCCTCGGTGTTCGTTACGAGCGATTCGGTCAAGACGATGCGCCAGTGTATAGCCAAGACATTTTTGACACGTATGGCGTGCGCACAGACAATAACTTAGATGGCAATGATCTATTTATGCCTCGCGTGGGCTTCTTGTTCACCGGTTGGGATCGCACCACCATCAGCGGTGGCTTTGGCCTGTTTGCTGGTGGCAACCCGCAGGTTTGGATCTCTAACGCGTTCCAAGCGCCCACCAACTTTGCCCGTGTGCGCGGCTTAACTGGCGTCGACGTGTTCAGTGTGCCTCAGGCAGCGTTGGATGCAGTCGCAGCTGGAGGTGCCGGGACCCCAATCGACTACATCTCTGAAGATTTTGAAACACCTTCGGATTGGAAAGCCTCGCTGCGTTATGAGCGGACATTCGATTTGCCAGGCATTGGTGATGACTTCCGCTTCACCGCACAGTATCTCTACACGCGCACCAACGATGGCTTCCTGTGGCGCAATCTGGCGCAGACCAATCTAGCCGATGCACTCCCAACGGGAGTGGCGCCAGACGGTCGACCCATTTACGCTGATCTGGATGATTTAGGCATTGCCAACTTGACTGCGCTCACAAACTACAGTGATGGTGACAGCCACGTAATCACATTGGGTGTTGGCAAATTCTTCGACAACGGTTTCAACTTCAATGTGGCCTATGCCTACCAAGACACCACCATCGTCTCAGAAGGTGGTTCTTCACGGGGTATCTCAAGCTGGCGCGGTCAGTATGACCAAGACCGCAACTTCCCAAGCCCACGCATCTCGCCCTACCAGGTTGATCATGCAGTGAAGATCAATCTGGGTTATGAGAACCGTTTCTTCGGAGATCTCGTCACTCGGGTTGACCTGTTTGGTCAAATCACAGCCGGTGATACTTGGGGCGCCACTTTCAATGTGGACCGCGATAACAGCTTGTTTGGTCGCGCTGGCTTAGGTGAGAGCCCATTCGACAATAACCCGCTCTACATCCCAGATCCAGCTGGCGACTCTCGCGTTGTGTTCGGTTCAGGCTTCGATCAAGCCGGCTTCTTCGCTTTTGTTGATGAAGAGAACATTGCAACGGGCGAGATCATGGCGCCTTATTCTCGTACATCCCGTTGGAGCAACATTTGGGATATGCGATTACAGCAAGAACTGCCTGGCATCCCAGGCCTGGATCGCTTTGCCAAAGATAACAAGTTCAGCGTGATTCTGGATATCGATAACGTCCTAAACCTACTGAACAAAGATTGGGGTCAGTACCGTAACGGTCCGAGCTTTGGTCAAGCAGCGATTGTACGTGCAGATTTGGTGTCGGCCGCTGACGTCGCAGCCAATGGCATTGACGGTGCCACTGCGCTCGAGGGAGATGCGCCACGCACGACGTGTCTAGCCGCAGCGGACTGTGTGTATCGCTTCAACAGCTTCCGTGATCAAGACACTAGCTTCGTGAGTGGACCCCGCTCTATTTGGCAAGCACGGTTGACTTTCCGTTACGACTTCTAAGACCGATCAGAAGTCGGCTCAGTTCGTCTGAGTCATTGCAAGACCAAAGAGGCCAGCTAAGTTGCTGGCCTCTTTTTTATGTGGGCTTGTTGGCTAAGGACAGCCAACTCGTTACACTACGCCGATGGCAGTCAGTATTTTCGATTTATTCAAGATAGGCATTGGTCCGTCGAGCTCACACACCGTGGGCCCGATGCGGGCAGCCAGTATTTTTGCGCTTCGCCTAGAGCAAGCCGATGTCTTATCCAAGGTCTCTCGCATTCAAGTGGAGCTGTTTGGGTCTTTGGGGCATACGGGTCGAGGCCATGGTACGGACCGTGCCATCTTATTGGGCCTTGAGGGTGAAGTGCCTGACCAAGTCGATCCCGACACTATCGTTGAGCGCATGGCCGCGCTAGAAAATGGTGCCGCCCTTAAAGTGGGTGGCACTCAGGAGATCCCTCTGAACCTGAAAAAAGATTTGGTGTTTCATAAACGACAGAGTCTCCCTTACCATCCCAATGGCATGCGCTTTTTGGCCTTCAATGCCGATGGTCAAGAGCTGTTGAGAAAAGAGTATTACTCGGTCGGTGGCGGGTTTGTCATCAATACCGATGAGGCCGCGTCTGATCGCATTGTCGCCGACACCTCTCAAGTGCGCTATCCGTTCTCAAGCTGCGATGAGCTGATCGCCATCTGTCAAGCCGAAGGCCTGCGGATTGCGGATGTGATGCTCGCCAACGAGCAAACTTGGCGGAGTGAGGCAGAGATTCGGGAGGGTGTGCTTGAAATATGGGCTGCCATGCAAGCATGCGTCGAACGAGGCGTGGCCACTGAAGGGGTCTTGCCCGGCAGCTTAAAAGTCACCCGTCGTGCGCCTAAGCTCTACCAAAAGCTCCAAAACCGCGAGGAACTCGATAACTTAGATCAGCTTGATTGGATCAATCTCTATGCCTTGGCCGTGAATGAAGAAAATGCCGCCGGTGGTCGTGTGGTCACTGCACCAACCAATGGTGCCGCTGGCATCATTCCCTCGGTGTTGCATTACTACCGCCGCTTTATTCCCAATGCCAATGAAGAAGGCATCATCGAGTTTCTACTCACCGCCGGTGCGATCGGCATTTTGTATAAAGAAAATGCCTCAATCTCAGGCGCGGAGGTGGGCTGTCAGGGGGAAGTGGGGGTGGCCTGTTCCATGGCCGCTGGCGGTCTCACGGCAGCCTTGGGCGGTAGTTTGGCGCAGGTTGAAAATGCCGCTGAGATTGGCATGGAGCACAATCTGGGCTTGACCTGTGACCCGGTGGCGGGATTGGTGCAGATCCCCTGTATTGAAAGAAATGCCATGGGCTCTGTCAAAGCGGTCAATGCCATGCGCATGGCAATGGCCGGCGATGGCAAATACCATGTGAGCCTCGATAAAGTCATCAAGACCATGCGGGATACTGGGCGGGACATGAAAAGCCAGTACAAAGAAACCTCTCGAGGCGGCTTGGCGGTGAATGTCATTGAATGTTAGCCGTCATACCTTAGGCGCTCAGTCTGTCGGTTTAAAAATCCTTTGATTTAGGCGCCTAGAGTGCCTATAAACAGGAAAAAAACAAACCTTTCGGTTGAATAGGTTCATAAAATACATTATATTGGTACTGTGAGTACCAAATCACATTCAAAACTAAACCAGTTGCTGAGCACCACGCCCTCAGGTGTTGTGTTGACTTCAGCTTGGTTGGTCGATCAAGGCTATAGCCGAGAGCTCCAAAAGCGCTACAGGCAAAGCCGGTGGTACGAATCCATAGGGACTGGGGCATTGATACGCTTTGGTGATGTGGTGGATTATCTCGGCGGGGTTTATGCGTTGCAAACCCAGCTCGGGCTGTCGGTGCATCCAGCAGGAAAAACCGCGCTCGCGATCCAAGGCAAGTCGCACTATCTCGCGCTCGCAGTCAACAGAGCTCAGTTATTCGCTGGTTCAAAGGAAAGCCTTCCCCATTGGTTCAAAAAGCATGATTGGGGCTTAAGCATTGATTGCCAGATGAGCTCTTTCCTACCTAAAGACCTGGGGCTTTCCGACTATGCCCACAAGGGCTTTACAGTCAAAATATCATCCCCAGCCAGAGCCATACTTGAGTGTCTATATTTGGCACCGAAATATCAGCCACTGGTCGAGGCCTATGAGTTAATGGAGGGGCTGAACAACCTGCGCCCGGCCAGTGTGCAAGTCCTATTAGAAGAATGCAGTTCAATCAAGGTTAAGCGCTTGTTTCTTTACTTGGCTGAGAAGGCTGGTCATGAGTGGTTGGCGCACCTGAGCCTAAATAAGATCGATTTGGGTTCCGGTAAGCGCGCCATTGTAGCCGACGGGGCTTATGTGCCACGGTACCGGATCACAGTGCCAAGAGAGCTGGAGCCGCATCATTGAACGCAGCTTATAAAAAACAAGTAGAGCTTATGTTGTCTGTGCTGCCTGAAGTGGCCAAGGAGCAGTGTTTCGCTATGCATGGCGGCACAGCCATTAACCTGTTTGTAAGAGACATGCCAAGGCTTTCGGTGGACATTGATTTGACCTATGTAGACATCGATTCACGTGAACGTACTGTGCTTGCTATCAATGAAGGATTGGCATCCATCAAAAATCGAATAGAGCATGCGCGCCTCACAACGAGAATTCATCACAAAAAAGACACTTGCAAGCTTTTGATCAATGACAACGAGGTGATCATCAAAATAGAAGTCAATATGGTGGCTCGAGGTTTGATCGCAGAGCCACAAATCCTGTCGTTGTGCAAAGCCGCACAAGAGGATTTTGACGCATCTTGTACCATGACACTGGTGTCACACGGGCAACTTTACGGCGGCAAACTCTGTGCAGCTTTGGATCGTCAGCATCCCAGAGATCTTTTTGATGTGAAAGGACTATTTGATAATGAGGGGTTGAACGATGAGATCAAGCAAGGACTGATTTATGGGCTTTTGTGCGCCAATCGTCCAACCTATGAAATGCTAGATCCTAACCTGCTTGATCAGCGCAGTACTTTTGAAAATCAGTTTAAAGGGATGAGTCAGCAGGCATTCACTTATGACGAGTTTGAAGAAGTCAGATATAGGCTGATTGAGTCCGTTAGAAAGGCGCTAAGCGCACAAGATAAGGCATTCGTGCTCAGTTGTCATAGACTTGAGCCCGATTGGTCCATTTATGATTACCAAGCTTTTCCAGCGGTTAAGTGGAAGCTCATGAATCTTGAACGCTTTAGAAGAGAGAAGCCAAAATCATATAAGGAGCAGACCAAGCTTTTGGAAAGAATATTTGAGACTTGATCTCCCTCTGGACGATAGTCAACTACAATGGCAAGCTTTGATTTCCTTAGAAAGACTTTTTAAATAGTCCGATTGAGGCACACGATAAGGTTTAGATGAAATGGCAGATAGTAATCTTTCTGACGGAGTAAAAAAGAGACGAACCTTTGCCATCATCTCGCACCCAGACGCAGGCAAAACCACGCTCACAGAAAAGTTTCTGTTGTTCGGTGGTGCCATCCAATTGGCCGGCTCCGTCAAATCCAGGAAAGCGTCTCGACATGCGACTTCCGACTGGATGGAGATGGAAAAAGAGCGGGGCATTTCAATTACCTCCTCTGTGATGCAATTCCCCTATAAAGACCGGGTTGTTAACCTCTTAGATACGCCCGGTCACGCTGATTTCTCCGAAGACACCTATCGCGTATTGACCGCCGTTGACTCGGCTTTGATGGTGATTGACTGCGCCAAAGGTGTCGAGGAGCGGACGGTGAAGTTGATGGAGGTTTGCCGACTGCGCGATACACCCATTTTTACCTTCATCAACAAGCTCGACCGCGAAGGGCGCGAGCCGATTGAGCTCTTAGATGAGGTCGAAGAGGTGTTGGGCATTGCCTGTGCGCCCATCACTTGGCCGATTGGCATGGGGCGACGGTTGAAAGGGATCTATCACCTCATTGACGATGCGATTCATCTCTACGAATCGGGCAAAAACTACACCCGCCAAGAACCCACCATCATCCAAGGGCTAAATAGTCCTGAAGCCGCCGAAGCGCTCGGTGATATGGCCCAGGAACTCAGAGATGAAATCGAGCTGGTGAAGGGTGCCAGTCATGACTTTGAGCCAGAGCGGTATCTCAAAGGCGAACAAACGCCGGTGTTCTTCGGTTCAGCTTTGAATAACTTTGGCGTCACTCCATTGTTAGACTCCTTTGTGCAATATGCGCCCGCACCGCAAGCGCGCGCTACCCTCGGCCGTATGGTTGAGCCCAGTGAGACCAAGCTCACCGGCTTTGTGTTTAAAGTCCAGGCAAACATGGACCCCGCTCACCGCGATCGCATGGCGTTTATGCGTGTCTGTTCGGGTGTTTTTGAAAAAGGCATGAAACTTCACCACGTCCGACTCAACAAAGAACAGCGGACCCATGGTGCATTGACCTTTATGGCCGATGAGCGCGCGGCGGCAGAATACGCCTATCCTGGCGATATCGTCGGACTTCACAACCACGGCACCATTTCTATTGGCGATACCTTCACCGAAGGCGAGAGCCTGCAATTTTCCGGTATTCCCAGTTTTGCGCCCGAGCTCTTTAGACGCGTTCAGCTCCGCGATCCCCTGAAACTCAAAGCGCTGACCAAAGGCCTCACTCAGCTCTCAGAAGAGGGCGCAACGCAGTTTTTCAAGCCGCTGATTGGCAACGACTTGGTCTTGGGTGCGGTGGGTCTGTTGCAGTTTGATGTGGTCGCTTTTCGGCTGTTGTCTGAATATGGCGTGGAGGCTCGATTTGAGGCGGTGAACGTGGTGACCTGTCGCTGGGTGGATTGCGATGATGCCAAGAAGCTAGAAGACTTTCGCAATAAAAATGAGGTGAATCTAGCTGAAGATGGTGGTGGGCGATTGGTGTATCTGGCCCCTACTCGGGTGAATTTGCAGTTGGCCGAAGAAAGACATCCTGAGATTGCTTTCAGAGCCACCCGAGAAGTCAGCGTTTATGTCTAGTCATTGCTGATTGGGTGCCAACTGGCGCGCAATCGGGTAGGCTAGGGCTCTTGAGCATTTGATCCACAGCCAATAGGAGATCCGTCCTTGCTCACACAATTACATGGTTTGCTGGGGGTTGGGGTGATTTTATTTCTGGCCTGGTGGATGTCCGAGCGCCGTGACTTGGTCTCTTGGCGAACCGTGATTGTTGGGATCGGCCTGCAGCTGGCCTTGGCGATCATTGTCTTGTGGGTGCCCGCTGGTGAGCGCTTGTTTGATGCGATGGCCGGGGCCTTTGTGACTTTGATTGGTTTTACCAGCGCAGGTTCTGAGTTTGTGTTTGGCAGCTTCGTGGACACAGAGCGGTTTGGATTCGTGTTCGCCTTTCAAGTCCTCCCAACCATCATCTTCTTTTCGGCGTTGATGTCGTGTCTCTACCACATGGGGCTGATGCAAAAAGTGGTCGAGGGCATGGCCTGGGTGATGGCGCGCTTGATGAAATTATCGGGCAGTGAATCGCTGGCCACCGCGGCCAATGTGTTTGTGGGACAAACCGAAGCGCCACTGGTGGTTCGCCCGTTCATCTTAAACATGACCCGCTCTGAGCTATTTGCCCTAATGACCGGTGGCATGGCCACGATCGCCGGTGGCGTCTTGGCCGCCTATGTCTTGCTGTTGGGCGGGGTCGACCCGGCACAACAGAGCTATTACGCCAAACATCTGATCTCAGCATCGATCATGGCTGCGCCTGCAGCGTTGGTGATGGCGAAGCTCATCATTCCAGAAACAGAAGTCTCTGAGACCATGGGTCAGGTCAAAACCCCGGTGGAAAAGGTCCATGTCAATCTGATTGAGGCAGCCGCAGCAGGTGCGAGTGATGGACTGAAACTCGCCTTAAATGTGGGCGCGATGTTGCTGGCCTTTCTGGCTTTGATTGCGCTACTTAACTGGCCACTGAACTGGTTGGGTGCGGTCACGGGCATTGAGGCGGCCTTGGGCGAGCCCCTGTCTTTGGCATTGATTTTGGGTTGGCTGATGGCACCGTTTGCTTTCTTAATTGGCGTGCCTCTCGATGAAGTGGTCAGCGTGGGTGGGTTGATTGGGACCAAGATCGTTGCCAATGAGTTTGTGGCCTATGTGGCGCTAACAGAAATTCAGGGTCAGTTGAGTGAGCGGTCGGTACTGATTGCTACTTATGCTTTGTGTGGCTTTGCCAACTTTGCCTCCATTGCCATTCAACTGGGGGGAATTGGTGGTATTGCCCCCACCAGACGGCCTGATTTGGCGAGGCTGGGGATTAAAGCGGTGCTGGCAGGCGCCTTCGTCTCGCTGTTGAATGCTGCCTGGGCAGGGATCTTGGTGGGTTAGGGCGATTTAGGTCGACTCAGCCCCAGCGGCTGGCTTAAACACCAACGCCACTGAATTAATGCAATAGCGAAGCCCAGTCGGTGGTGGGCCGTCGGTGAAGATATGGCCAAGGTGTGCGTCGCAATGCCCACAGATGAGCTCTGTCCGGCGCATGCCATGGCTGGTGTCTAGGCGTTGTTTGATGTTGGCCTCTTCTAACTCATCGAAATAACTCGGCCAGCCACAACCTGAGTGGAATTTTGAGCTGGAGTCAAACAGCGCTTGATCACAACAGACGCAGTGATAGACACCCGCATCTTCTAGATCGGTGTATTCTCCACTGAACGGGGGTTCAGTACCGGCTTGGCGTGTGATGCGATATTGCTCATCGGTGAGCTCTTCGCGCCATTGGGCATCGGTTTTTTTCATGCCAACTCCATCCGCTTGGCCACAAACAACATTCGCTCAGAATTTAAGTCATACGGGCTGCCATCATAATCGCCATACACCCCATCAATGGCAAAGCCATGTCTGGCCAACAATTGCGCCATCTCGCCACCCGACCAGACCCGATGGGAGAATTGGGTGCGTTTGACATGCTCTCCATCGATCAATAGCCATTCATTTTCCAAGCGGGTCATCTCATCGACTAAGACAGGCCGCTCAATCAACAGCCGGCCATCATCAAATTCTGTCAGATGCACAGGCTCGAGTGAACGACACAAATACTCCAAGCCCACCAAATCCAACATCAGGCAACCGCCTTCTCTCAAGTTTTGGTAAGCCAAGTCCAACACCTGCCCGTGGTCTGCCTCGTCTTCAAAATAGCCAAAGGTCGACCACATCACCATGACCCAATCAAACGCCTGCGGCCTGGAGAACGCTCGCATGTCGGCCTGGATGACCTCCACACGCGATTGGATCGCTTGACTGGATTGAGCCAGCTGGCTTTGAAGCGCCTCCAACAAAGACTCGCTGGTATCGACTGCGGTCACGGAAAACCCACGTTCTGCCAAGGGCAGGGCATAGCGACCCGGACCACAGCCCAAGTCCAAGACATCGCCTGAGTGGCAGTTGGCCAAGTCCATCAGCGCCGGCAAGTGCGCCCGCGCCTCCTGAAATCGCTCAGAATCGAACATGATGGGGCCAAATGCCTGCCAAAAAGGGTTTTGTAGATACCAGTTGCGACTCAAGGCAGTTCCTCTATCATGTAGGGCTGTGTTTTGGGCGATACTGGCCCAAGGAAAAGGCCATAGTGCACCAAATGGAGCTGGGATTGTTTAGATCGTACCTTATTGTTGGCGCTGCAGTGACAAGCCTCTGGCTGATGGGCAGTGCCCAGTCGCTGGCCCAAGCTCCAATTGTCGGGCAAAGCGAGCGAAGTTTGCGACAGTGCGTGCCCAGCGACGATCTGATGGCGCGCGGCCAAATCCAAAGAGATCCCAACTTGCCACTCTCCATCGTGGCCGAGAGCTTAAGCTCCATCCCAAATGAACCGATCTCAGCTCAGGTGGGGGTGGTGGTCAACCGAGGCGATCAACAGCTAGAAACTGAAACGGTGATCTATGACCCCACCACCGGTTTATTGCAACTGCCGGTGCTTCTGCATTACACCGATGCCTTTATCGCGATAAGAGCCGCCAGTGCAGAGGTTGACATCAACCGCTCCCAAGGCCAGTTCCACGTGGTCGATTACCGCATCAATGGCGCCCAAGGCTCAGGCCATGCCAGCGAGGTTCGCTTGGTCAACGAACAGCTCGCGAGACTCTCTGATTTTGACTTCACTACCTGCGACCCCAACAATCCCGA
>CAJXNU010000040.1 GCA_913057255.1 uncultured Wenzhouxiangella sp. | reverse complement strand
GTGCTCTACAACGGCAAACCCGTGGGTGAACTTGAATTTATCTTAGAAAAAGCCAATGAAAGCGTTTGGCACGTCAAAACCGAAACGCGAGCGACCAGCTTTTTAGCCAAAACGCTCGGCAGCGAAGTCACCGAGGCCAGCCATTTCTACTGGCAGAAAGAAGCGGGGCGCGATCAATTGATACCGCTGACCTATCACCATGTCTCCAGAGAGCCCCTGCGCACTCGCTTCTGGCAACACCGCTACGACTGGGACAATGAACTGACTCAAACACTGACGCATGAGGGCGAACAAACCATTGAGATTCGCCCTGACATTCTTGATCCACTCACGCTCAGACTCCAATTGGCCGCTGATCTGGCCCGCTTAGAAGCGATGGATTCATTGCCCATGGAAGATCAACATTATTGGGTGCTGGATCGAGACGATGTCGAGTCACAGCGCATTGAACCCAGAGGCGCAGAGACCATTGAAGTCCCCGCTGGCTGTTTTGATGCACTGAAGTTCTATCGGTTTCGGAAAGACGGGTCGACCAGAAACTATGATCTATGGGTCTCTCAGGCCCTGGCCTGGCTGCCGGTCCAGATGGTTTTCCAAGAGGACAATCGTGAGATTCGGTTTGAGCTTGTCTCCAGCGATTTAATACAAGAGACACCTCAGTGTCTGTCACCAGAGACTAACTGACCGGCAGTCGACGGATCACAGCACCCAGTTGTCCGAGTTTTTCTTCGATGTTTTCGTACCCACGGTCGATGTGATAGACGCGATCGACCACGCTGGTGCCCTCGGCGACCAAACCAGCCAACACCAAGCACGCTGAGGCTCGTAAGTCGGTGGCCATCATCGGCGCCGCGGTTAATCGGTCTCGGCCCCGAATGATGACGGTGTTGCCTTCGATTTGCATATCCGCACCCAACCGTTGCAACTCTAAAATGTGCATGAACCGATTCTCAAATACGGTTTCTGTGACCACACCCGTACCGTCCGCCACGGCGTTGAGTGCAGTGAACTGAGCCTGCATATCGGTTGGGAAACCAGGGTATGGGGCTGTGGAAATATTGACCGCTTTCGGGCGCTTCCCGGCCATATCCAACTCGATCCAATCCGGACCTTCACTGATCTTGGCACCCGCTTCTCTGAGCTTATCGACCACCGCATCCAGAGTATCGGGCCGCACATTCACAAGCTTGACTCGGCCGCCGGTCATGGCAGCACCGACCAAAAATGTGCCTGCTTCGATCCGATCAGGGATCACACGGTGATCATAACCAGCCAGCGCATCCACCCCATCGACCACAATGCGTGTGCTGCCATGACCTGAGATTTTTGCACCCATTTGGATCAGGCATTCTGCCAAATCCACCACCTCTGGCTCTTGTGCAGCATTTTCGATGATGGTTTGTCCCTCGGCCAAGGTGGCCGCCATCAAGATATTTTCAGTGCCCGTGACGGTCACGCCCTCCATGACCACACGAGCCCCTTTTAACCGTTTGGCTTTGGCATGGATATATCCACTGTCCACGTCAATCTCAGCGCCCATGGCTGCTAAGCCCTTGAGGTGCAAATTCACCGGACGGGCACCGATGGCGCAGCCTCCCGGCAAAGAGACTTGAGCCTCTCCTGCTCGCGCCAGCAAAGGACCAAGAACCAAAATCGAGGCCCGCATGGTTTTGACCAATTCATACGGCGCGATTTGTGTACTGAGGTGAGAAGCATCCATGCCCACCTCAAACCCCTCTCCCAAGGAAATCTCGACGCCCATTTGACCAAGCAACTCGATGGTGGTGGTCACGTCTTTCAGATGTGGCACGCCCGCGAGTCGGCAGGGCTGATCAGTCAGCAGCGAGGCCATCAAAATCGGTAGGACTGCATTCTTGGCCCCAGAGACCTCGACGGTTCCCTCCAGCGTTCTCCCACCCTCTATCTCGATTCGCGCCATGATTATTGGGTCTCTTGGGGTGTTTTGAGATCCAGGCTGAGCGCATGAATCTCTCGGCCCAGCGCCTCACCGACAACCGCTTGTAAGGCGTGATGGACCATGCGATGACGCTGGATGCGAGATTTTTTCTCAAATGCCTCACTGATGACACGGGCGGTAAAGTGCACTTGATCGTCTGAGATCACTGACACATCAGCGCCCGGAAATGCTTGTAGAATGATGTCTTGGATTTGCTGAGCGTGCATGTGTTGGTCTTTGTTGTCTTATTTGACTTTGCCAAAAGGTTAGAAAATTGAGTGTAACCGATCCACAGATGGCACTGGCATTTGGGTTCCTTCTCCCCGTTGTTCAAGCCAAGAGCACCCCATGGTGACTCAATTGCTCATCGCCACTGCGCAATTGGTCGCAGGCTTTGTTTTGTTGATCTGGGCGGCCGATCGCTTGGTGGCCGGGAGCTCTGCATTGGCTCAGCGCTTCGGGGTCTCACCGCTGGTCATTGGTATCACCATTGTCGGATTTGGCACCTCAGCGCCTGAAATGGTGGTCTCAGGCATCGCCTCGTTTGAGGGCAACACCTCGCTGGCCATCGGTAACGCGATTGGCTCAAACATCGCCAATATTGGTTTGATTCTTGGGCTAACCGCCATCATCTATCCCCTCTCAATCCAACGAAGCACGATGCGTCGTGAATTTCCCGCCCTACTGCTGGTCATGGCCATCACCGCTTTGATGATGGCCAACTTCGCCTTTAGTCGACTGGAGGGCTTGGTGTTGCTGTTTAGCCTGGCTGGATTGATCGCTTTTATGGTGTTCTACGGGCGCCGCCACTTGAGTGAAGATCCACAGCTGGCTCACCTAGCCGCCGATCTGCCGGCGAAGATGAAACTCAGTACCGCGATCATCTGGACACTGGCAGGCATTGTGGTCTTGCCCGTGGCCGCCCATATATTGGTCACCGGCGCGGTGTCTTTGGCGACATGGGCCGGTGTGTCTGAGGCGGTCATTGGTCTCACGGTGGTCGCACTCGGCACCAGTCTTCCAGAATTGGCCGCCGCCGCAGCCAGCGCCTTGAAAAAAGAAGACGATTTGGCGATTGGCAACATCTTGGGGTCAAACATTTTCAACCTACTGGGCGTGCTGGGGATATCGGCTGTCATCGCGCCGCTGGCCATTGAGCCTGACCTGGTCACGCGGGATTTGCTGACCATGTTTCTGATCACTGGCTTGCTGGCGGTACTGGTCTGGCGACGGGTGGGTGTTGGGCAAATCACCCGCATGGGTGGCTTTGTCTTGTTGGGCTTTTTTGTGGCTTATCAGGCCATCATCATCCGCTCTGCACTCTTTGCGCATTAAGCGCTACACTTAGAACCAATGACTACGGACCCCACGCTCCCAGAACATGGACTGAACCGAGCCGATGTCTTGGCCAGTGCTCGAGCTGTGCTCAGCACAGAGGCACAATCCATCGCTGCGCTCAGTGAACGGCTGGATGATCAGTTTGTTGAGTCTGTCGCTCAAGTCTTGGCATGCCAAGGCCATGTGATCGTTACCGGCATGGGCAAATCCGGGCACATTGCTCACAAAGTCGCGGCGACCTTAGCTTCGACGGGCACCCCTGCTTTCTTCGTGCACCCAGCAGAGGCCAGCCACGGGGATTTGGGGATGATTCGGCGTGATGATCTGATGGTGGCCTTTTCAAATTCGGGTGAAACCGAGGAGATCTTGCGCCTGCTGCCAATCATCAAGCGCATGGGGATTGGGTTAATTGCCATCACCGGCCAGCCGCAGTCCAGTTTGGCCACGCACGCCGACTTGCACCTCAATGTCAGCGTGGACAAGGAGGCCTGTCCGTTGGGGTTAGCGCCAACCGCATCCACATCAGCCCAACTCGCGATGGGCGATGCGCTGGCTTTGGCTGTGGCACAGGCCAGAGGATTCACCCATGATGACTTTGCCCGGTCCCATCCAGGTGGTTCGCTTGGGCGGCGCTTGCTGGTGACCATTGAAGACATCATGCACAGCGAGGACGACCTCCCCCGAGTCAGTGATGAAGCATCGGCCGCTCAAGCCATTGTTGAAATGACCCGGTGCCGGCTGGGGATGTGCGCAGTGACCCATGGGGAAGGCAAGATCGTGGGTGTCATCACGGATGGTGACTTGCGTCGCCACATTGATCAAATTCAAGACATCCATACGCTGCCAGCCCATGAGATCATGACTAAAAACCCACAAACCATCACGCATGACCAGCTGGCGGTGCATGCCGTTGATCTCATGCAAACGCGTCGCATTCAAGGCTTGTTGGTGACGGATCAAAACGGCCAACTGATCGGCGCATTGAACTTCCAAGACCTACTACAGGCCGGTGTGGTATGAGCAAAGCCACCATCCGCTTGGCTGTCTTCGATGTCGATGGTGTGCTGACCAATGGACAGCTTTATCGGCAAGATGATGGACAAGAGATTAAGGCATTCCACTCCAGAGACGGTTTGGGACTGAAGGCCCTGATGTCCTTTGGCATCCAAGTGGCGGTCATCACTGCCCGAAAAGCCCCATTGGTTGATCAACGGATGGCTGAATTGGGGATTGAGCACTATGTCAGTGGTTGCGAAGATAAGCAAACTGCACTGACTGAGTTGCTACAAAGATTGAGCCTCAGTGCGGATGAAGTGGCCTATGTGGGTGATGACCTGGTGGACTGGCCAGCCATGTCACTGTGCGGCTTTAAATGCGTCCCTGGTGATGGGGATGCTTGGCTGAGAGAGAAAGCCGACTATGTGACGCATGCCCATGGTGGCTTTGGGGCCGCTCGTGAAGTGGCAGAAAAAATTCTGGCAGACCAAAACTTATTGGATGCGTGGCGAGATCGGTTTCAGTGAATCGTCGCATCATCGCCATTGCCAGCCTTGCCTTGGTCATTGTTTTTGTGATTCGCTGGTGGATGCCATCTGATCGAACCGTTCGCAGTCTGCCGAGCCTTCCTGATACGCAATTTGACTACACCCTATCGGATTTCCGTTCGGAGTTTTTTAACACACAAGGCACTTTAGAGTGGGTCATTGAGGCGCCTGAGTTGGTGCATGACTCAAAGACCAAAATCGCGACCATTGAGTCTCCACGCATCGTGATTGAGCCTGATCAAGGCGCATGGGAAGCCAGAGCCAATCAGGGAATGATTTATCGCAATGAGGACGAAATTGTTTTGCAAGGGGATGTGGTGATTCGCCAGCCCTTTGGCGCAGGCGAGAGAGTGCTGAAGACCCAACGACTGCATCACGACCGCCGCCAGCGTACAATCAAGACCAATGAGCGTGTGGAAGTGACCGAACCTGGCGCATCACTCAAAGCCGGTGGGATGGTCATTGACCTAGACACAAACACTATGGAGTTTTTTGATCATGTACAAGGTGAGATCTTTGTTGATCGCAATCCTTCTGATCGCGCTGCCGTTGATAGCTAGTGGGCAAAGCAACATCCCCCAATCAAGGGAAGGTCCGATTCAGATTGATGCCGATAGTGGCGAATATGACAATCGACTCAATGCCTACAAACTATTTGGCAATGTGCGCATAAGTCACGGCGGCTTGGTGGTTTCTGCCGATGAAGGCTTTGCCTACCAAACTCCCGGCGAAGACGAACGTGTGGAGCTATTCGGGAGTCCTACGGAGTGGACCATGATCTTGGATGATGGGACTGAAGCCAATGGCCAATCGGACCAAATTGTCTACAATCTCACTGAAGGCATCATTGTGATGATGGGAAACGCCAGAGTGGAAGATAGCAGAGGTGTCTTCACTGGTGCGAGGCTCACTTACAATTTAGAGACACAAAAGACCGAAGGTGAAGGTGGTGTGCAAGTGGTGATTGATCCACCCGGCCAATCGAATTGAGATAAAAAATCAGCGGGAAGTCGAAGCGTGCTTGAAGCGAAAAACCTAGTCAAAAAGTATCGTGGCCGAGCGGTGGTGGAAGATGTCTCTTTACACGTCAATCGGGGCGAGATTGTTGGCCTACTGGGACCCAATGGCGCCGGTAAAACCACCACGTTTTACATGGTGGTGGGCTTGGTGGCTGCCGATGGTGGGGAGATTCGACTCGACGATCATGAGCTCACACATGCCAACATGCACCAGCGAGCCAGACGTGGGCTAGGCTACTTACCGCAAGAGGCCTCGATTTTTAGAAAACTGAGTGTGGCCGATAACATCATGGCCATCTTGCAGCTAAGAAAAGACTTAAATCAAGACCAACGGCTGGCCGAACAGGCTCGGTTAATGGATGAATTTCATGTCAGTCACCTCGCCGACCAAATGGGCATCTCTCTTTCGGGTGGTGAGCGACGGCGGGTAGAAATTGCGCGATGCCTGGCCAGCAATCCCGCTTTCATTCTCCTGGATGAACCCTTCGCCGGTGTGGATCCAATCTCTGTGGGTGAAATCCAAAACATCATCCGACAGCTCTCTGAGCGGAACATCGGTGTCTTAATCACCGACCATAACGTGCGAGAAACCCTTGGTATTTGTCAGCGCGCCTACATCATCAGTGAAGGACATGTGCTCATTCAGGGAAGCCCCGACGACGTACTGGCCGATGAGAAAGTCAGACAAGTCTATTTGGGCTCAGAGTTCAAACTCTAACGCTGTAGCTTATGTCGGTTAGTTCCAAACTTCAGCTCAAGGTTACGCAAAAGCTCCAACTGGCACCGCAAATAAGACACGCGATGGGCCTCATGCAATTGACGCGCCTAGAGCTAATCGGACATATTAAACAGGTTGCTGAAGGCAACCCCTTGATTGATCTAGACATACTGGACTCGGTGGACGATGGAGCCTCGACGTGGGGCGAGACGCCATCTAATTTTGAAGCCAGAGCTGTTTCAGATATCGACCCCATGCAATGGGTGGTCGATAACAGTCACCAATCACTGGCGGAGCATTTGCGCTGGCAAGCCAGTCAGTCAGGCTTCTCGGCTATTGAGCAGCAATTGGCATGGGGCATCATCGACCATATCGATGACCGGGGCTTGTTGATTGCATCGATAGAGGAAATCAGCGAATCACTCAATCAATCTTTTGAAGATCACCGTATTGACTTGGGGCAAATCAAGCAAGTTTTAGAGAAAATCCAGCGCTTCGACCCAATCGGCGTTGGAGCCGCCACCATACAAGATGCGCTGAGCGCCCAATTGCTCACTTGGCATCAAAACGACTCGCGCTGTGGCCTAGCCAATCACTTAATTCAAAACCATTTTGAGAGCCTTGGTCATGGAAACCTCGCCAAGCTAGCCGATCTCCTCGACGTCAGCCCCAAAAGGCTCAAATCCGCTTTTGATCTGATACATTCCCTCAACCCACACCCGGGTGCAGGATTTGGTGACTTACACTCAAACCATGTTGTTCCCGATCTCTACATCCACCCTGCCTCTGACACAAAAAATCAAGCTAACTGGCATGTGACCTTTAACAACGCACACATACCCGCAGTTCGTCTAAATGACACATACGATCGATTGATTAACAAAGCCAACCGAATGGATCGCCATTATCTAAACACCAAGCGCAACGAAGCCAACAATTTAATCGAGGCACTCGCGCTTAGACACCAGACACTGGTCCGAACGGCAACCGCCTTAGTGAATCGGCAAAGCGGGTTTCTTAAAGATGGGCCACGGGCCATGCATACGTTGACACAAACCGAGCTGGCAAGGGAGCTGGACGTTCATGTCTCCACCATTTCACGGACATGCAACGGAAAGTATGCACAGACACCCCAAGGCATGATTGAGCTTAAGTCACTGTTTTGTAACAAAATTATGCATGAAACCAAAGGCGCGCTTGCCAACGCTGTAGTTAAAGCACAAATTCGTGATCTCATAGACGAAGAAGACAAGCAATCACCGCTGTCTGATCAAGCCATTGCCACCCACCTAGATAGCATTGGGGTTAAAATCGCACGTAGGACGGTCACAAAGTATCGTGAGAAGATGGGGATCTCTAGCTCAGCACAGCGCCGAAACATGCACAACTGGACGCACTAAGCCACTCCATCACTCTTTGTGGCATGATGATTGCCTGTCAGTCGAGGAGCAATACACCGATGCAAATTGAAATCTCTGGACACAATGTAGAAATTACCGAGGCACTGCGTACGTATGTCACAGAAAAAATGCAGCGAATTGAACGCCATTTTGAGAATCTTACCTCCGCACACTTTGTCCTCAAGTTAGAGAAACTGGTCCATTCAGCAGAGGGTACGATCCATGTGGGCGGGCGAACCAACGCCATCCATGCCGAAGCAGAAGCCGAAGACATGTATGCTGCGATTGATGAGCTATCAGACAAACTCGATCGACAAGTTCGGCGCCACAAAAGCAAAGTCACTGACCATCATCGTTAACTGAGACATCCCTAATGCAACTGGCAGACGTTCTAACCACAGACCGAGTGCGGCTTGATGTCACCGCTTCGAGCAAAAAGACGCTGCTGGAGAAGGTGGCGGCGCTGTTGTCTAAGGATCCCAACAGCGCTGCAGAACGTGACATATTCGAAAGCCTCTGCCAACGAGAGCGACTGGGGTCAACCGGTTTAGGTTCGGGGGTCGCCATTCCACATGGACGAAGCCCAAGCCAACAAGACATCACAGGCGCTGTTATCCGACTCAAAAAGCCGATCGACTTTGACGCGCCAGATCAAGGAAAGGTCGATATTTTCTTTGCGCTCGCCATCCCAGATGAGTGTAGCGATAGCCACTTGCAAATCCTGGCCAATCTAGCCGAGTTCTTTAAAAACAAAGAACATCTGCACGCTGTTCGATCGATAAAAAGTGCCGAGGAGATTCTGGCCCTGATGCAACATGGAGAATAAGAAACCTCAACTGATAATCATCACCGGCTTGTCAGGCGGTGGCAAATCAAGTGCGCTAGATGCCTTGGAAGACTTAGGTTTTTACTGTGTTGATAACTTGCCCGGCCCACTCCTGAAGGGCATGGTGCAAGAGGTTCAAGACCAACCCGCAAGGTATCAGCGTGTAGCTATCGGGGTGGACGTTAGAATTGGCGAGCAGGGCCTCAATGAGGTGACAACGACACTTGATCATCTGGCCCCTGATCTTCAGGTGATGTTGGTCTTTATTGAAGCCAATAATGATGTCTTGATGCGCCGGTTCAGTGAAACCAGAAGGCGCCACCCACTAATAGGTGAGTCAGGATTGGGGCCGGCGATTGAGTTGGAGCGTAAGCTTCTCAATCCAATTCGGGAGCGTGCTGAGCATATCTTAGACAGCTCTGAAAATAACATTCATCAATTACGCCACAAAATATGGCGCTTGGCGGGCAGTGACCTCGATCCAAAAATTCAAACCATCGTGGTTGAGTCATTCGCATTCAAGCGCGGCGTCCCGAGAGAAATTGACTTCTTGTTTGATGCACGAGGCTTACCCAACCCCCATTGGGATAAAACACTGAGACCTCTTGATGGGCGTGATGAGGCCGTCATCAGCTGGCTGGAATCTCACGAGGAAGTCGATGAGTTTAAGCGAGACATCTTATCGTTTCTAAACCGCTGGATACCCTCCCTCGCCGAGGGCCAGAGAAGCCTGCTAACGGTCGCCATTGGCTGCACCGGTGGGCAACACCGATCGGTGTATCTGGCAGAATCGATCGCTCAGGCGCTCAATGACAAAGACCTTCGGGTACGAACGTTTCATCGAGAACTGGTCTAGTCTCGATCGGATGAATCTATTCGTTAGTGGGTCACATTGTTCCGGACGTAGTTGGGTTGCAAAGCCCAGGCATCCACAGCCTGCTCTCGCAATACCAATGCTTGAGATGCTGTCGGCATTAGGTCAGGATTCCACGCGGTCACCTCAGACTTGAACACTTTAAGGAATACTTCTTTGTAGACCGAGAGCCCGCTCCCAACGACCGCCAAGTTGTCATGGTGCTCAGGCAATTTCACATCAGCAGGAGAAAGCACTTGAGCATCATCGATGGCCCTCCATTGATTATGCCGCTCAGCGCCCGTGACAGTCCGTTCAAATGATTGCGTATAGACCTCACCCATGCGCGCATCCATCACAACCAAAGCCTGCTCGACACCTACACAAGCCGAGGCCACGTTTAAGAGACTTGAAACTGGATAAATCGGAATCTGGTGCGCCAAAGATAAGCCCTGCGCGACGGCCAACCCAATCCGAAGACCGGTAAACCCGCCGGGCCCAATACCGACCACCACACCATCTAAATCAGTGAA
The DNA here is from genome assembly GCA_913057255.1 of uncultured Wenzhouxiangella sp. Lineage (GTDB taxonomy): Bacteria > Pseudomonadota > Gammaproteobacteria > Xanthomonadales > Wenzhouxiangellaceae > Wenzhouxiangella. Next base: position 4,869 of record CAJXNU010000040.1, on the reverse strand, counting down.
TGATGCCCCCGCATCTGCCAAGAGCTCCTCGATTTTCGGCAGAAGAAATTTAGAGTGACGGGCATCATTGTCCATCTCCATGGCCCAAAGAGCCTCATTGAACTGGAGTGCCAGTGTCATGTGCTCTGTTGCTGTTTCGAAGGCAAGTAGATTCATCGGTTAATCATCAACCTCTTCGAACTGTTCATATAAAAAATCGATGGCTTCGTTCACCGCATCCACCTCGGTCATTGCCGGCAGACTCTTTAAAAAGATGCGCCCGTATGAACGAGTCTTGATGCGCGGGTCTCCTATGACCATCACACCAAAGTCTTCGGCTTGTCGGATCAGCCGTCCTACCCCCTGCTTCAGACTCAGCACGGCATGTGGAATCTGAACTGTTGCAAATGCCCTCTCGCCCTTTTCAGTGGCTGCCTTGATTGTCGCTTCTAAAATGGGATCATCCGGTGGTGCAAATGGTAGCTTATCAATGACCACAACACTCAGTGATTTACCTGGCACGTCGACACCCTCCCAGAAACTGGCGGCGCCGAGCAAAATACTATTTGGCTCAGACAAAAACCGCTCCAATAGAGTTCGGCGAGCGGCTTCCTCTTGGACTTGCAGATTAAAGTCTGTATTGGCGCGCAACCAAATGGCGGCTTGACGCAGCGCACGATGCGAGGTGAAGAGCAAAAAGGCGCGCCCCTGACTGGCTTTAATCAGTGGCATCACCTGCTCTAATAAAGCCTCTGTATGATGCGGGCTGGATGGCTCTGGCAATTCCTTCGGGATCCAGAGTCGTGTTTGACTGGCATAGTCAAATGGCGTAGGAATGATCAGCTCACGGCAATGATCCAAACCCAGACGTCGAGTGAAATGATCAAATTTCCCGGCAACGCCCAGCGTGGCTGATGTCATAATCCAAGTGGCTGGCGTTTGTGCTCGAATCTCTCTAAGCGGTTCGGCTATATCTAGCGGTGTCAAATTCAGAGAAAAACGGCCACTCCGATTAGAAAACCAACGAATATACTCTCGATCTCCCGCCACAAAATGGCCCAGCCTTTTCTCGAGACTGGTGGCACGCTCTAGGCAATTAGATAGGTCTCGACTCTGCTCGGCCACCTCTGACAAACCCTGTTGAAGCGTTCGTAGGGCCTTGATCAAAGACTCAAACTCTGGAACGAGGCCAGCAATTTTGGAGAACTCGCCTTTGGCAGGCATATCAGCAAAACGAGCCATGGCCCGATCAATGGCTGCTCGGACCTGCTCGGTTGGTTTTCTTAAAATGGCCAGCGTCCCTGGTGCTTGGCCGCAGGCTGCCAGCGAATCTCGGGCGAGCTCTCTGACTTGCCAAGCACTGATACCCTCAGAAAAAAACCGCATAGCAGTATCTGGGATTTGGTGCGCCTCATCGATCACCATGACATCGGCGCCGGGCAACACTTCCCCAAAACCTGTTTGTTTGAGAGACAGGTCAGCAAACAATAGGTGATGGTTGACTACCACCAGATCAGCGGCTTGTGCCTGTCTCCTAGCTCGGACGACATGGCATTTTGAAAACAAAGGGCACTCGTTGCCCAAACAGTTATCTTGCGTCGATGTAACAAATGGCCACACACCCGAATCGGTACCGACGGAATCCAGCTCAGCCACATCCCCACTCAAAGTATGCCGAGCCCATGCGTAGACGGCAGCGAAGTCATCTGACCACTCGCCATCTCGCACACTTTCGTCCTTCTCATACTGCTCTAAACGATGTAAGCAAAGATAGTTCGAGCGCCCCTTCAACAGCGCCGTGTCTTTCTCAATACCAAGAGCATTCAATGCCAATGGCAGATCACGATTAAACAGTTGATCTTGAAGATTGAGCGTGCCCGTTGAAATAATGGCTCGCTCAGTCTGAAGCAATACAGGCAGCAAGTAAGCGAGCGTTTTGCCTGTTCCGGTGGCTGCCTCCACCACCAAGTCCATTTGATCAGCGAGCGCCTCCTCGATGGCCTTGGCCATCAACACTTGGCCCGGTCTTGGAGAAAATCGGCCAATCAGTTGCTCGAGCTCACTACCCGCCCCAAAGAGATCAGAAAGGTCTTGAACTGCCATGGAAGAATCTGCCCAACTCAAAAGCGGTCGGGTCGAGTGCGTTCACACAAAGGCACGCGGGCACTGGCCCAACCTGCCGCGTCAGCATCACCCAATTGTCGATGGGCAAAAGCCACCGTACGCCAATTTCGTTTGCACAACTGACCAACGCGTGGGCCAAGCTCAATTGAGGACAAGGCGTGCTCTTTGGCTTGATTCCACTGCCCCAACTCCAATTTCACTTCCGCCAGTTGTTGCAAGATATCCGGCGCTTGGGGCTCGATTACGAGCGCTTCTTCCAAGAGACGCACAGCTCGGTCAAATGAGCGCTCTCGCTCTGCCTTCAGGGCTTGATCCATTAGATCCGTCACAATTGGGTTTCTCAAACCATAGATTTGTAAGCCTTCGTCGGTGTCTGTACCCACACCTCGGATTTGGTCAGCCAAGGTCAATCGCTCGGTACCTGAGAAAGGACCAACCTGGCACCCGGCCAACACCGTGGGCAACACAATAGGAACTAGCCATTTCATTGACACAGATCGGCTGAGAGACACAAATAAAACCCGATTAGGAGACACCTAACCAGTATAGCCCAGAGACCCCATTGAATCGCCGAAAGGCCTGCCAGAGCCACCATGGTCGATCCCGATATCACTCTATCCATAGGCTGGAATGGGGCTTTTCGCTATAATGAGGGATTGAAACGGGGAGATGAAGGCACTGATTGATCAGGGCCGACCTTATCAGAGACTGTGCCATGACAAGTGACAATCCACCGTTACAGCCCCTATCTGGCGACGCATCGAATCACTTGAGCCTGGCCGTCATCTGTCTTCCCAATGAGCAAGGCGAGCTGGATGCTCAGTGGTTAGATACCATCCGAGCCTTGGCAGCCAATCAATCGCTCTACACCGTGCCTAGACTGGCGAAACAACATGGTCTACAAGCCCTTCATGCCCTACAGATTGGTCATCAAGGATGGCTAAGCGCACTCAGTGAGGTGGTTGAGGCGCCCACATTGGTTCTAAAAAGCGGGCTGGTGGTGCCAGCTGGCTTGAGCAAACGACTTCTGGCGCTGGTGGACGGTGATCAACTGCCATCCGTCGTCGCTCTGCCAGGGAACTACACCCCTGCTCTCAATCCACTGAACCAACTCAGCGGTCCTTTTGACGCCGCCACCATTGATGGCCTCGTCTGGAATGTCTGTGAGGCATCCGTGACATCCATTGAACCCCACTTAGAAGACAGTGTGGATGCAGCCTTGGTGATGCCGGCGGGACAAACACATAATCCGGAGCCAAGCGGATCTCAGCTGGCCGTGACGGACTGTTGCTTTATTTTGGACCCTCAACAGCCTTTGTGCTCCACGCAGGCTCTGAGCCCTATGACACGAGATGCGCTGGGCTTGACTCGAGGCAGACTAGAACAACTGGCTCGTGCTGGGTATCACCGACTGGCTCCGGTGGGTCTCGATGGCAAACCAGTCACTCTGCATATCAGTCATGACTGGGGTGGTGGCATCGCCCGCTGGATACAGGACTTGTGCCAGCATGATTCCGAAGGACATCATTTGGTCCTGGCAGCCACCGCGCCATCGGATAGCGCGCAGTACGGCCAAAAACTTGTGCTGTATGCGCATGGCCCGGGGCAGGCGCCGATACAAGAGTGCTGGTTGGATCCCGTTATTGCCGATACTTGCGTACATCACGAGACCTATGAGGCCTACATTCAATGGCTGATCGGACGTTTCGGCATCGGACGCATCCTAGTCTCTTCCCTGATCGGTCACAGTCTAGACTGTCTCTCTCAAGCGTTGCCAACGGCCCAAGTCTTGCACGATTTTTATCCGGCTTCTCCGGTGCTGGATGTCGATCCCTTGATCTATTACACGCTCGATCAGGGGCTGGATCTTAAAGGCCTGATTCAGGACCGCAGAAAAACATTCAAATTTTTAAATGACTCTCCTGACCACTGGGCATCACTGCGACAACAGTGGTTAGACAAGATCAACAAGAATCATGTGACTCTTCTTGCCCCATCGTTGCACGTCATTGATCGCTGGCAGAGGCTGTTTGATGACAAGCTCAAGAATCTACATCACGTTGCACATGGCTTTGATTGTCCACCGCAATGGGCTGATCAGACACTGGAGACAGCTGAGTTCGAACCCGATGGACCGCTGCATTTGGTAGTGATTGGACGCATCTCATCCGGGAAGGGGCTCAGGCGGCTACTGGACGTTGCCAAGCATTATGGCGATCGTATCCACTTCACCGTGTTAGGTGGTGGCTTTGATGCCATGCGATTGTTTGGGTTATCCAATATTGATGTGGTCTTAGACTATGATCAAGACTCACTCCCAGAAAAGCTCAAAGCCATTGCCCCTCACGGTGCTTTGTTTTTATCCCAGGTCCCGGAGACTTGGAATTATGTTTTAAGCGAAGTTCGCTGTTTGGGCTTAGGCGTGATCGCGCCACGCATTGGGAGTTTTGAGGAACGAGTTGAACATGAGGTCTCTGGCCTGCTTTATGAGCCAGACTCGGATGGTTTACTCAACCTACTCGATGCTCTATTAGCTAACCGAGCTGAGCTTCCTAAACAGGCCGTTGTGCCGACCGAGCCTAGCATGGCAGATGCCATCAATGCCTATGCAGAAGTGATACCGGTGGAGTCATCAGACATCAGTTTTTCTAGACACTCTCAGAGATCCGAGCGTTCCGTCGGCCATCTAAATGAATCGATTCGTCAGGCCGATCACTTGCTTAGACAATCAGATGAGACAGCCAAGCAGTTACATGCAACCATTCG
>CAJXNU010000039.1 GCA_913057255.1 uncultured Wenzhouxiangella sp. | reverse complement strand
AAGCCAGCGAGTTGTCCATCGATTATCACTTGAGTTCAGCCGAGGACTGGGCCATGGCCCATCCAGAGACCTTTGATGTCGTCTGCTGCTTAGAAATGTTAGAGCATGTCCCCAAGCCCTCGTCTGTGATCAATGCTTGCGCAGACCTGACTCGGCCGGGGGGAAGCCTATTTTTTAGCACCATCAATCGCCATCCATTGGCTTGGGCGAGTGCGATTGTGGGGGCTGAATACATTCTGCGGTTGTTGCCCAAGGGGACCCATCGTTATGAGCGGTTGATTCGCCCGAGCGAGTTGGCTCAGTCCTGCCGAGAGGCAGGCCTAAAGATAGAATCGATTGTGGGCCTCCATTACAACCCATTTTCCAGAACCGTTCGCATGGGTGGCCGGCCTATGGTGAATTATTTCCTTCATGCCACAAAGCCTGTGGACTAACGCCAAGCTGTGAGCTTCCAGACCTCTAATCGGGCGGTGCTTTTCGACTTAGATGGCACCTTAGTGGACACGGCGCCTGACCTCATCAATGCATTGAAAGCGCTGTGCGTGCACGCCAAGCGACCGTTTCCGTTGAGGGATGATTGGTCTGGCTTGGTCAGCCGGGGTGCCGCAGGCCTGATTGATGCGGCCCTCGGCGAGTTACCGCCTGAAGACAAAGCGAGTTACTTGACCTATTTTCTTAGCCATTATGAATCCCATCTCTACCAAGACTCTGAGCTGTTTGAAGGCATTGATTCACTCTTAGCGGCCTGTCGTACCAGAGGCTGGCGGTTGGGTGTGGTGACCAATAAAAAGATGGCTTTTGCTCAATCAATCCTCGATCAGGCGGGTCTATCCGATCACTTTGGCGTGCTAATCGGGGGTGATAGTCTGGCCAAAAACAAGCCCGCACCCGACCCGGTTTGGGCGGCGTGTGACGCGCTAGCGATACCCCCCAAGCGGACTGTGCTTGTTGGTGATGATGAACGTGATCTGGTGGCGGCCGAGCGGGCAGGAGCTTTGGGTATTGTCGCCGGATGGGGCTATGGAGTCAGTCAGATTCCACGACAGTCGGTGGCTTTGAGTCAGTGGTGTGATACGCCAGCCGAGGTCTATGACGTGCTCACACAATGGGCCAGTGACGATGTCGATTGATCCGTTCTTGTGGTGCAAAGAGCGCCTGATGGTTCCTGGGAACCCTTTGGCTGCCAGCTTGTTATTTGTCGATTCGGATACACGGTCAATGGTGCTCGCTTTAAGAGCGGTAATCATGGAAATTGCTCAGATCTCGGAGCTTGCTCATGAACCCAGCCTCGCCATGGCCAAGCTCAACTGGTGGCGCGAGGCGTTGGTGGAGAACCGCGCGCATCCTGCACTGGAGGCGCTGAGCGTGGCCGATGGACGAACCGAGGCCGTTTTGAGGGATCTGCTGGCTTTGTGTGAATCTGTTGAGGGGGCCTTGGAGAACCAGCGTTTTGAGACCACTGAGCAGGCTTGGATGCAATGCAGGAACTTGGGTGGCCTGGCCATGCGGATCGAGGCACAAGCACTGGATTCTGATGCCGATGAAGCGATTTTAGAGGCGGCCACACAATTGGGCGCGGCGGGATATTGGCTTCGCTGGATTCGTGATATCGCTGGAGATGCGCATCAGGAACGTTGGTATGTGCCGCTCGATATCCAAGCGGATTATCAAATCAATCGACAACAAGTCCTCGATCAGGCCGGCGGCAGGTCTTGGGCGGGATTCGTTCGGACCTTGGTGAGCGTGGCTGTGATCCGCAGTGAGCAAGCCAAAGAGCGTTTGATGCAAACCACCTCCAGCCATCTTCGCCATCCTTTAATCACGCAGGCATTGGATCAGCGTTTGGCAAGCGCATTGGCCAGACAGCCAGCGCGCATTCTTACAACAAGGATATTGCCCTCACATGCGGGCAATGTGTGGGTGGCCTGGCGGCGTGCGCGTCAGTTGAGAACAAAGGGTTAGGTCAGAGCCGAGCGCTTAGAACCGCTCACTCATCGCCAATGATGCGTGGTCCGCGTCCCGCTGTTTTCTCATAAACGCCTTGGCCGATTTTTTTGTACTGGGTAAATCCAGCCTCAGCCGCTTTCTTTGGTGAGAGCAGGTGCGCTTGTCCCCGCTGGACATGAGGGGCGGAAATGACGCGTTGGATGGGCCCACCACATCTAGGACAGGTTGACGCCGGTGGCTCACTGAGTTTTTCCAGTCGAGCAAACCCAGCCAGGCAATGCTCACACCCTGACTCCTTGATGGATCGGTACTCATAAATCGGCATAGGCGGCATGATAATCCAAACTCGGTGATGGCATTTTCAATGAATTTAAATTCAGCACCGAAGCACGTTCTAAACTCAGACCCACGAGCCGGTTAGAATAGCAAGGTCGCAATTAAGGAGTCTTTCGACAGCATGAGTGGGCGCTCAAAAGTCTGGGTGGTGACAGGTGCAGCCGGCGTCTTGGGTCAAGCCCTCGTGCGGTGCATTCTAGGCAGGGGCGATGACTGCCTGGCCATCGATAAAGACAAAAAGGGCCTCGAGAGCCTGCATGATGCCATGGCGGCTGAAGGCTTTTCCCCGCCTGCGCTCTATCCCATGGATTTATTGGGATCCACCTTACAAGACTTTGAGAATTTGGCTGATCTGATCGAAGAGAGCTTTGGCCAGATTGATCACTTAGTCCATGCCGCTGCTTTTTTTAAAGCCCTGCGACCGCTCATGCATCAGCCTGCCGATGAGTGGATGGAGATCAGCCATATTGGCATCAATGCCCCGCTTTTTTTAACCCAAGCACTCATGCGATTGATCAAACCCAGTGTGGAGAGCTCAATTACCTGGGTGACCGATGCTGTGTGTCTGGAAAAGCCAGCTCACTGGGGTGCCTATGGTTTGTCGCAGGCCAGCCGTGTTTGGTTGGCCGATGCATTGGCCGCCGAACTGGGACCACAAGCGCCTCGATCGCGCGCCATTGCTGTGGGTCCATTTTATAGCCCTGTGAGCGCACAGGCCTGGCCGGCGAAGGGTCAGGATGACTACCCAGACCCAGCAAAGGCAGCCGAGCACTTGGTGAATGAAATCACCCAAGATCTGTCAACCGAGTTTTGATGAATGGGAGCATCCGTCATGTCAGATGACCTTTTTTTGAAAATCGTTGATCGCAGCATTCCCGCCGATATCGTCTATGAAGATGAGCAAGTCCTGGCTTTTCGAGACATCGAGCCGCAGGCACCTGTTCATATTTTGATCATCCCCAAGCATCGAATTGAGACGCTCAACGCCTTGGATCAAAACGATGAGCCGCTGGTGGGGCACATGGTCTATGTGGCCAAGCAAATTGCTGCCAGTGAAGGCGTGGCCGATGGTGGCTATCGCTTGGTATTCAATTGCAATCCCGATGGCGGACAATCGGTCTACCACATTCATCTTCATTTGCTGGGTGGCCGCCAAATGACCTGGCCGCCGGGCTGAGTTGAGATCAGCGTGTGCTGACCTGTAGCAAAACACCCAAAGTCTCAGAATCGAAGTAGTTCCACTGATCTGGCTCAATCGCCCGATTCACCTCTAGACAGGTGACTTGGTACCCCGCGGGTGCGAGGTGACTGGAGCGCAGTGGTCCCCAACTTTGCTGGTGCGTCTCATGCAGACAAAGCTTCACTTCGGCTCGTGTGAATTGATCTTGTGTGAGTTGCAGATAGCCGGCGAGTTGGTCGGCATAGTTTGGCTGGTTTGAGAAACCCTTGGCCCATTCAATTGAGGTGCCCCAGGGCGTTGCGCTTTGAGTCGGCCGATCGGTGACATAAATCGTTGGCCCATTGGTTCGACGATCCAAGACTTGATACCAATGCATGGCCCTTAGCAGGCTGTGGGCTTCCGAGGCATCAATACGGCTCACGGCGCGACTGAGATTCTCAGGCAACTGAGCCGATTCGCGCATCAACACCGGTGCATTGAGAAGTGGCGCGGCTGGTTTGGGCGGCAACGGAGGCCCGGTCAATGGTTGGTCGAGTTGAGAGAGCACGCCGGCATGCAAAAAGCGCAACCAGTTTTGCATGGACCAAGGCAGGGTGGGGGCATCCGCTGAATTCGCCTCCGCTGAGCGAGCGCGGGACTCTTCGCGATCTTGGATAAAATCGTTGAGCTGTAACTCGCTGACCTGTGGCAGATCGATGGCGGAGGGAAATGGTGTGACGCCTGTTTGTGTGGCATTGGGCTTGGGCGCGCTCCTGTGCTCAAAGACCAACACAGAGACCCCAACGATTGAATCGGCATCGGGCCAATTGGCCTGCGCTTTGACCGCGCTCGGGCCCCACAGCAAGGCGGTCAAGAAAAGTAGCAGTCTGACTGACTTCATTGATTAGGCCACTGCTTGAGCTTCTGGAAGCGAGAGCCTCGAGAGCAGATCTTTGGCCAACGATAAACGATCTTCGTAGTTCTCATAGTCTCCTTTGATCCGAAGTCGATTGGGCTGGGGCAGTTCATAAGTGTGTGATTCTTGTTGAATCATTTGGATGACTTCATCGACTTTGATCTGTGGCTGATCTAGAAATTCAATGCGTCCACCGGCGGGTCCAATTTCCAGGCGCCGAATGCCCATGCCCTTGGCCGTCAGCCTCAGGCGAGCTGCTGTGAATAAGTGCTTGAGTGGCTCAGGCATTAAGCCAAAGCGATCAATCATCTCCACTTCCAAGTCATACAGGCCTTCTTCATTGTCGGCCTGTGCGATGCGCTTGTAAAGCACAAGTCGTTGATGAATGTCTGGCAGATAATCATCGGGAATCAGGGCGGAGGTGTGCAGATCAATATCACTGCTCATGGCCAAAGGCTCGTCCAGATCGGGCTCATGCCCGCTCTTAAGTGCTTCAACAGCGCGGTTTAGGAGATCTGAATACAGGGAAAATCCAATGGCCTCAATTTGGCCTGACTGATCCTCGCCGAGCAATTCGCCAGCCCCTCGGATTTCTAGATCATGCGTGGCCAAACTAAAGCCGGCGCCCAAGTCTTCCATCGAAGCAATCGCTTCCAAGCGCTTTTTGGCATCACGAGTCAGTGACTTCCAAGGTGGGGTGATGAGGTGCGCAAATGCTAGGTGGTGTGAACGGCCCACCCGCCCACGCAGCTGATGCAATTGCGCTAACCCAAACTTGTCAGCGCGGTTGATGATGATGGTGTTGGCCGATGGAACATCAATGCCATTTTCAATAATGGTGCTACACACCAACAGGTTAATGCGACGCGCATAAAAAGCACGCATGGTCTGTTCCATCTCAGTCGCAGGCATTTGTCCATGGGCCATGCCAATGCGCGCGGTGGGGAACAACTCTTCTAACTCGGCCACTGCCCGGGCCATGGTTTTGACTTCATTGTGTAGATAGTAGACTTGACCACCGCGTTGGAACTCTCGGGCCACTGCATCACGAATGATTTCGGTATCCCACTCGGAGATAAACGTTTTAACCGCCATGCGGTTTTGTGGGGGCGTGGCAATGATCGATAGCTCTCGAAGTCCTGCCATCGCCATATTCAACGTTCTGGGAATCGGAGTGGCGGTCAGCGTGAGCAAATTGACTTCGGCGCGCAAGGCTTTGAGCTGTTCTTTTTGCCGCACACCGAAGCGCTGTTCTTCATCGATCACCACTAGCCCTAGATCTTTGAACTGCACATCTTTTTGTAACAGACGATGTGTTCCAATCACAATATCGATCACTCCATCGGCCAAGCCCTGAATGATCTCTTTGTGTTTTGCATTGTTTCTCGTTAGACGCGCCACTTGCACGGGCCAATCGGCAAAGCGGTCAGCAAACTGGCGGTAGTGTTGCTCAGCCAGCAGGGTCGTGGGTGCTAAGATCGCGACCTGACGCCCAGATTGCGCCACCATGAAGGCCGCGCGCAGAGCCACTTCGGTTTTACCGAAACCAACATCCCCACAGACAACACGGTCCATTGGTTGCGTGGAGGCCAAAACGCCGAGCACAGCATCAATGGCATTGAGCTGGTCTTGAGTCTCCTCATACTCGAAACCGGCGGCAAAGCGGGCATACATCTCCTCATCTGCCCCAATCGGCTCATTGGTTCTGGCCGCCCGCCTGGCTTGCAAGTTTAAAAGTTCAGCGGCGACATCGCGCACGCGCTCGGCAGCCCGGCGCCTTGTTTTTTTCCATTGGTCAGAGCCAAGTTTGTGCAAGGAGACCGAGTCTGGGTCTTGGCCGGTGTAGCGGCTGACCAAAGATAAATCGGTCACCGGCACGTAGAGCAGATCACCTCCTGCATACTCAATCACCAAGTACTCGCCGACTTGGTCTTGCGTCTCCAATGCCTCCAAGCCGCGGTAACGCCCAATGCCGTGCTCTAGGTGCACAACCAGCGCGCCTGGGCTCAAGTCCGCCAAGCTTTTGATTAAAGACTCGGGGTCCTGACCACTCATTCGCTCACGTTGACGCGTCCGGGTATGACCAGGGAAGCACTCAGTCTCTGAGAGAACGAGCAAGCCTGCATCGGGCAGGTGAGTGCCCTGACTGATCGGTAAAGTGGCAACGTTGAGTACCTGCTCGCCGCTGACGAATGCATGCCAAGACTCAACTTGAGCAAAGTCTGCGCGTTGCGATCTGAGCGCGCGGAGAATCATCTCTCGACGAGATGGGGTGTCAGCAGCAATCAAAACTCGCTCAGGAGCTTCCCTCAGTGTTTCTATGGCCTGTTCGGGTTTGGATAGATCGATTGTGGGTGCTGGAGAGACGCTCCCAGCGTCTGGAGTTTGAGAGCCGATCATAACCTGAGTATTTTCTCGCAAAATGCCCAACAATCCATCGGCCGACAAGAACAGCTCATCGGGTTTTAAAATGGGCCGCTCAATGTCGCCTGAGCGCTGGTCATAGCGAAAATGAATTTGGTGACCATAGTGATAGGCCGCATCCTCAACGCCTGACAAGACCACCCATCTGGTAGGGCTGGGCAGGTAGTCAAAGAGCGTATGGGTTTCCTCGAAAAAGAGTGGTAAATACTGCTCAAGGCCCTGGGCGTGCATCCCATCACCCACTTCTTGATAAATCACCGCTTTTCTTAGATCCGCATCAAAACGTAAGCGGAATCGTTTGCGAAACCCATCGCGTGCCTCAGCATCAAAAGGGTACTCTCTGGCTGGCATGAGATTAAAGCGATCCAACTTTTCTGTGGAGCGCTGTGAATCGGGGTCAAAACAGCGAATCGATTCAATCTCATCATCAAACAGCTCAATTCGGAAGGGTAATGGGCTGGTGCCCATGGGCCACAGGTCGATGACCGAGCCTCGCTGGGCAAATTGACCGGGTTGCCAGACCTGCTCAGAGACCAAGTAACCTGCATCGGTCAATTGATCTCTGAAGGTGTTGAGATTGAGTTGCTCACCCACCCCCAAAGACAGGGAGTGACCAGCCAGCCAATGGCGCGGAGGCAAGCGCTGCATGAGACTGGTGATTGGCGCAAGCACAATGCCAGTCTCCATGGCCGGCAAGCGTGTGAGCAGGCTCAGGCGACGAGAGATCAGATCAGGGTGGGGCGAGTAGAGGTCATAGGGCAGCACTTCCCAGTCTGGGAAGAGCTCAACCTTTACCTCACCCAAGGTCTCCAAATCGTCGCGAAGATGGCGCGCACTGTACCCATCAGGAGTGGCCACGATTACTGGCCCACCGGCTCGCTTGGCATAGCTAAACAAGGCCAGTGCGAGTGCCAAGCCTTTCAATTGTGGCCAAGTGCTCGGCTTATCCAGACAATCACGCGGTGGGTTTAAGACACTAAAATCATTCACCCGAGAAGTTTACCCAATCGCTTGTCAACTCGGGCACTAAACTGAGATAATATAAGGCTTGAGTTGCAAGAGTTTGCAATGCGGGCGATTAGCTCAGTTGGTTAGAGCGCTGTCTTGACATGGCAGAGGTCACTGGTTCAAATCCAGTATCGCCCACCAATTCGTCACCAACGACCAAATTAGATATTGCACAAACACCATGCCTGAAATCACACTGCCAGATGGCAGCATTAAGCAGTTCGCCGAGGCCGTGACGGTGGCCGATGTGGCCGCATCGATCGGTCCTGGTCTTGCAAAGTCTGCCTTGGCAGGCCAGGTGGATGAGCAACTGGTCGATCTATCGTACGAAATCAGTCAAGATACTGCGCTCACCATCATCACTGACCGAGATGAGGCAGGCGTTGACATCATCCGCCACTCTACTGCGCATCTGATGGCCCAAGCGGTCAAGCGCTTATTCCCAGAGACGCAGGTCACCATCGGGCCGTATATCGAAAACGGCTTTTATTATGACTTCGCCCGTTCAGAGTCATTTAAACCAGAAGACCTTGAGGCCATTGAAAAAGAAATGGCCAAGATCGTGGCTGAGGACCTCCCCATCGAACGCGATGTGATGAGCCGAGATGAGGCGGTGGCCTTTTTTAAAGATCTTGGCGAGGACTACAAAGCAGAGATCATTGCCTCCATCCCAAGCGATGAGACCTTGTCGGTTTATCGTCAGGGTGAATTTATTGATCTTTGTCGCGGCCCGCACGTGCCATCGACCGGTCGTCTGGGTGCGTTTAAGCTCACCAAATTGGCCGGTGCTTACTGGCGAGGGGATTCAAACAACGAGATGCTTCAGCGCATCTACGGGACCGCTTGGCCAGATAAGAAGGCACTTAAGGCCTATCTGCACCGCCTAGAAGAGGCTGAAAAACGCGATCACCGCCGACTGGGCAAGCAATTGGGGCTATTCCAGTTTCAAGAAGAAGCGCCAGGGGCAGTGTTTTGGCATCCACGTGGCTGGCGTTTGTTCAGAAATCTTGTCGATTATGTGCGCGAGCGTCAGGAAGAGACCAATTACATCGAGGTCAACACCCCGGATGTGATGGATCGGGCACTTTGGGAAACATCAGGTCATTGGCAAAACTACCAAGAGCACATGTTCACCACGCAGACTGAAGATGGTCGAATCTATGCCTTGAAGCCAATGAATTGCCCAGGCTCTGTGGCGTTATATAAACACGGCCTTAAAAGCTATCGGGATCTCCCGATCCGCATGTCAGAGTTTGGCAAGGTGCACCGCTATGAGCCATCGGGGGCCCTTCATGGATTAATGCGGGTGCGTCATTTCACGCAAGACGACGCGCACATCTATTGCACAGAAGAACAAATGCAAGAAGAGTGCAGGGCGGTGATCGAGCTCAACCTGTCTGTGTATCGCCAGTTCGGTTTTGAAGACGTTCGACTAAAATTTGCCGACCGCCCAGAGAACCGAATTGGCGATGATGCCACTTGGGACAAATTGGAGGGCGCCTTGCTGGGAGCGCTCAATTCCATGGGCTTGGAGTACACGCATAACCCAGGAGAGGGCGCTTTTTACGGCCCGAAAATTGAATTTGTGCTCCGAGACGCCATTGGTCGTGATTGGCAATGCGGCACGCTCCAAGTCGATTTGAATTTACCCGAGCGATTCGATGCCAGTTACCGAACAGCCGATGGCGGCGAGAAGCGCCCAGTGTTACTGCACCGCGCCTTGCTGGGATCGTTGGAGCGCTTTATTGGCATCTTGCTAGAGCATCATGCCGGCAAGATGCCACTGTGGCTGGCACCCGTTCACGCCGTGGTCATGGGCATCACCGATCAGCAAGCAGACTATGTCAGCTCAGTTGCAGAACAATTTAAAGCGGCCGGTTTGTGGGTGGAGACTGACCTTAGAAACGAGAAGATCGGTTACAAGATTCGGGAGCAGACGCTGGCTAAAATTCCGTATTTATTGGTGGCTGGCGCTCGAGAGGCTGCAGATGGCCAGATTGCGGTGCGCTTACTCGATGGCACCGATTTGGGGCCCATGCCAGTGGATGCAGTTATTAAAAAATTGCAAAATGAGGTCGCATCTCGGGCTGCAATGCCTGATAATCAGGCCACTTCTTAATTAAATAGCTAGGAGCAGCACCCATCGCAAGCGAAAAACATACTCGGCGCAATGAAGACATCATCGCGCGTGAAATCAGAGTAGTCGGTCCAGACGGCGAACAAATCGGCCTCATGCGGGTACCCGATGCCCTTGAGAAGGCCAGAGATCTTGGCCTGGACTTGGTCGAAATCGCGCCACAGGCAGAGCCTCCTGTGTGTCGGATCATGGATTGGGGCAAGTATCGATTCGAGCAGGCCAAGAAAACTCAGGCCTCACGGAAAAAGCAAAAGCAAATCCAAGTCAAAGAAATCAAGTTCCGCCCCGGAACAGACGAGCATGACTATCAGGTCAAAATGCGCTCTTTGCACCGATTTATTGAGGAAGGCAACAAGGTCAAAGTGACTTTGCGGTTCCGTGGTCGCGAAATGGCCCACCAAGAGCTTGGACGCGACATTCTCAAGCGAATTGAGGCAGAGATGGCCGAAGAGACCAATGTAGAGCAATTCCCAAGGGTAGAGGGTCGCCAAATGGTGATGCTCTTGGCACCCAAAAAAATCTAGTCTTTGTAAGAACTTGGCGTTATAATAGCGGGCTAGGTCTCACCTGCAGCCGTAATGAAGCGTTGGTCTGATGGCATTGGTCCAACCGCTGCAGTGGGTTAAATCAACTCTTGAGTTGGAGTTACGTCATGCCAAAGTTAAAAACCAACCGCGGTGCAGCCAAGCGCTTCCGCGCCACTGGCAGTGGAAAGATCAAGCGCAAGCGTGCATTCCACAGCCATATCCTCACCAAGAAAGACACCAAGCGCAAACGCCGTTTGCGTTCCACTGTCTTGGTATCCAAAGCGGATGAGAAATCCATCCGCCAGATGATACCCAACCTGTAATTGACGCGGTCTAAAGGAGAGGAATCATGGCTAGAGTTAAACGTGGTGTCGTTGCCAGACGCCGTCATCGCAAGGTCCTAAATCGCGCCAAAGGCTATTATGGGGCGCGCCGGAAGATCTATCGGGTCGCCAAACAGGCGGTCATTAAGGCCGGTCAATATGCATACCGCGATCGTCGCCAGAAAAAGCGCGATTTCCGACGCTTGTGGATCGCCAGAATCAACGCCGGCGCCAGACAACATGGTCTGTCCTACAGCCGTTTCATGAACGGCTTGAAAAAGGCCGATATTGCCGTGGACCGCAAGATGTTGGCCGACTTGGCCGTGCATGACAAAGCGGCCTTCAAGGCATTGGCTGAAAAAGCGCAAGCGCACCTCTCATAAGTCGTTACAACGGCTGAGTGGTGATGGATGCCAAAGCACTTCAAGCGCTCATAGAGAAGGCCTTATCGGCGGTGGCAGAGGCTGCCGATCTGGCCTCGCTTGAGGCCGTCCGTGTGGCCTATCTGGGCAAGAAAGGCGAGCTCACAGCCCAACTCAAAGCATTGGGTGGTTTGGACCCAGAACAAAGGCGCACCGTAGGGGGTGCCATCAATCAGGCCAAGACGCAACTGGTCGAGGCGCTCAACGCCAAAGAAGAGACATTGCGGGCCGCTGCGCTTGCCGAGGCACTCGCACATGATCGAGTGGATGTGACCCTACCGGGTCGAGTGAACGCACTCGGTGGTCAACACCCAGTGTCTAGAACCCTTGATCGGATCATCGACTTATTTACCCGCTTGGGATTTCAGACGGCCACCGGGCCCGAGATCGAGACCGACTACTATAATTTCGAGGCGCTCAATTTCCCAGCGCATCACCCAGCTCGGGCCATGCACGATACGTTTTATCTGCCTGATGGTCGGCTTCTTCGGACGCACACATCGCCCGTGCAAATCCGAGTGCTGGAAAAACAAGCGCCACCGGTTCGCATCATTGCACCAGGCCGTGTGTACCGCGCGGATTCTGATCAAACCCACACGCCCCAGTTTCATCAGGTAGAGGGTCTTGTGGTCGATCGGGACATCACCTTTGCCGACCTCAAAGGCTTGTTGACTGAGTTTGTCAACGCCTTTTTCGAGCAGGATCTAGAAATCCGCTTACGCCCCTCGTATTTTCCGTTCACCGAGCCCTCGGCTGAAGTCGATGTCCGCTGGCACGACGAATCGGGCAATCCCAGTGGGTGGCTGGAAGTATTGGGGTGCGGGATGGTCCATCCCAATGTGCTAACTCAGTGCGGCGTCGACCCTGAGCAATACAGTGGCTATGCGTTTGGTCTGGGCGTTGAACGGTTCGCCATGCTGCGTTACCAGGTCAATGACCTGCGTTTGTTCTATGACAACGACCTGCGCTTTTTGGCCCAGTTTCGTTGAGTCGCGAGAGCCTAATATGAAAGCTTCACTGCAATGGTTAAAAGAATGGGTCGAGTTTGATCTAGACGGTCAAGCACTGGCCCAGACGCTGACCATGGCGGGGCTTGAGGTCGATGAGGTGCTGGATTTGGCTTCAGGTCTTAAAGGGATTGTCATTGCCGAAATCCAATCAGCCCAGCAGCATCCTGATGCCGATCGGCTCCGCGTCTGCGAGGTCTCGGGTGATGCGGTCCCACGCACCATCGTGTGCGGGGCTCCAAATGCGGCCTCTGGGCTAAAAGCGCCTTTGGCCACCCTTGGGACCACCATGCCCAACGGGATGAAGATCAAACCGGCTAAGCTCAGAGGCGTGGCGTCTGAGGGCATGCTGTGCTCGGCAGCTGAGCTCGGGCTCGGTGAGGGTGGGGACGCAGCCGCTGGTCTGATGGCGCTGCCCAACGATGCTCCGGTTGGTAAGTCCTTGCTTGATTATCTCCAGCTGCATGACTTTGTGTTGGATATTGACCTCACGCCAAATCGTGCCGATTGCCTGTCAATTAAGGGCATCGCGCAAGAAATTGCCGCTTTGACGGGTGCTGCGTTTAACCCGCCTCAGATCCCAGAGGTGCCGGCCGCAAGCGATCGGGCATTAGATGTCTCGATCATCGCCGACGCCGATTGTCCACGCTATTTGGCGCGGGCCATTGAAGGAGTCAATGTAAAAGCCAGCACACCCATCTGGATGGCTGAGCGACTCCGCCGATCGGGCGTGAGGCCTCTAGGTCCCATCGTTGATGTGACCAACTATGTGCTACTCGAGCTTGGCCAACCCATGCATGCCTTTGATATGGCAAAGATCAATGGAGGCATCCAAGTCAGGCGTGCCCAAGCCGATGAATCCATCACTTTGCTCGATGGTCAAACCATCGATTTGGATCCAGAGTGTTTGGTGATTGCCGATCATCAAACACCCATCGCCCTAGCGGGCATCATGGGTGGCCTGGAAAGCGCCGTTGGGGATGAGACCGCTGACATTGTCCTGGAGTCAGCGTGGTTTAGTCCTGAGGTGATGGCCGGTCGCTCCAGACGCTTTGGCCTAAGCACTGAGTCCTCGCATCGTTTCGAACGAGGCGTCGATCCGGATTTACAACGCCAGGCGATGGAGCGAGCGACCGAGCTTGTCTTGTCGATTGCTGGAGGAGAGCCCGGACCCATCACAGAAGTGCTAAACGACGCGCATCTCCCCAAAAACACCCCGATTGAGCTCTCAGTCAGTGCGGTGAATCGTCTCTTGGGCACGCAGCTTCAAAGCGCACAGATTGAGCGAGCGCTCAGTGGACTGGGTATGTCTGTTGACCTCAAAGGTGAACAGCTCAAAGTCATCGCGCCCAATCGGCGTCGAGACATCGCTTTGCCGGTTGATTTGATTGAAGAGGTGGCTCGAGTGATCGGCTACGATGCGCTACCAAGTCATGCGCCCGCTGGTGAGCTGAGTCTGAATGCGCCACCTGAGAATGTTGTGAGTGAGCAACGCCTCCGCACGCAGCTGGTTGCTCGTGGCTTTCACGAGGTGATGGCCTGGAGTTTTATCGGCACCGACATTAAAAACCCCGATGGGAGCTCCGTTGAGGGCCTGGTGTTGGCCAACCCATTGAGCCAAGAACAAGCCCTGATGCGTCCCTCATTGCTCCCTGGGCTTCTCGAAGTGGTGTCTCGCAATACCCGCTATGGCCATCAAGATCAGCGCATTTTTGAACTGGGTCACTGTTTTGATCACCAATCCGAGTCGCTGAAACTTGGGCTTGTTTTGACTGGATTGCGCGCACCGGAACATTTTGACGCACCAAGTGATCCCGTGGATTTCTTTGATCTCAAAGGTGAAATTGAGCACCTATTGGGGAGCAATCAAATCGGCCCGGTCAGTTTTCAAGCACAGCCTGGCCATCCGTGGATTCATCCAGCCCAAGCGGCGGTGATCTCAGTCAATGAGCAGGCCGTGGGCTATGTTGGGCGCCTGCACCCACAAATCGCTGAGCGCTATGATTTGAAAAAGTCGGTGATTGTGGCTGAGTTGGATGTTGGGGGGATCGCCCATTGTGCGATGCCAAGCCATCAGCCTATCTCGAGATTTCCTGCCTCTCGGCGCGACCTAGCACTTGTGGTGAGAGAAGACATCGAGGCCGGCAAACTGTTGGATGCAATTCACCTGGTGGCCGGAGACCAGCTCGAAAAGTGCGTCCTTTTTGACCTATATCAGGGAGAAGGGATTGAAAAAGGGTTCAAAAGTTTGGGTATAGGCTTGATTATTCGCGACAATTCCCGCACCCTAACAGATGAGGACGTGGATGCGGTCTCCAAGGTGGTGGTGGAACACCTGACCCAAACGTTCGATGCAAGATTAAGAGGGTAGAAAACATGACATTAACCAAAGCCGAGCTTGCTGGCATGCTGTTCGATCAGGTGGGCCTAAACAAGCGCGAAGCCAAAGACTTCGTCGATGCATGGTTCGAGACGATTGCCGAGGCACTCGAAGCAGGCGAGCAGGTGAAATTATCGGGATTTGGCAATTTTCAGCTAAGGGACAAAAGTGAGCGGCCGGGACGTAACCCGAAAACCGGCGAAGAGATTCCAATCTCAGCGCGACGGGTGGTCACTTTTAAGCCAGGGCAAAAACTAAGATCAAGAGTTGAGGCATATGCTGGACCGAAGGAGTAATCAAGAACTGCCGGCCATTCCGGCGAAGCGCTACTTCACCATTGGTGAGGTCAGCGAGTTATGTGCAGTCAAACCGCATGTTTTACGCTATTGGGAACAAGAGTTTCCTCAGCTCAAGCCCGTCAAACGCCGGGGAAACCGTCGATACTATCAGCGTCACGATGTACTGATGATTCGGCAAATTAGAAGCCTCCTCCACGAACAAGGCTTTACCATTGTCGGTGCTCGGCAACAGCTCGAAAGTGAGAACACGCAAACAGATGCCACGATGAGCCAACAGGTGGCGCGCCAATTGCGCACTGAACTCGAAGAAGTCTTGCAACTGCTTCGCCGTTGAGCCATTTGACAGTTTTCAGACAGTACCCTTGCTAAACTGTTAGCTTGTCCTTTAATTCGGAGCGTAGCGCAGCCTGGTAGCGCACCACAATGGGGTTGTGGGGGTCGGGAGTTCGAATCTCCCCGCTCCGACC
>CAJXNU010000038.1 GCA_913057255.1 uncultured Wenzhouxiangella sp. | reverse complement strand
CCACCTGACCGCTGAGATACACCCCGATCAGAGAAAAGCTAAATGCCCAGCCCACGGTCACTAACCACAAAAGGCCCATCAAACCACTCCCACTCAATCATATCTCTCGATGAATCAATGACCACAATTCGGTCAATTTGTAGAGCAAAAGTCTAGCATCACCCATCCCAATCACCCCAGAAAACTTGATTCAGGTAATATCGATATCTAGCCATCCACTCATCCCTCGCCCCATT
Organism: uncultured Wenzhouxiangella sp.; assembly: GCA_913057255.1. Taxonomy (GTDB): domain Bacteria; phylum Pseudomonadota; class Gammaproteobacteria; order Xanthomonadales; family Wenzhouxiangellaceae; genus Wenzhouxiangella. Next base: position 15,717 of record CAJXNU010000038.1, on the reverse strand, counting down.
GGAGTGAACAACCGCCATGAAATCAATGTCTACGATCCTCTCGCTAGTCACCAGCCTCCTGCTGCTGACCGCTTGTGCCCACTCCCCCATTCCGCAGCTCTCTGTCGAGTCCGATGAGCCGTTGACGCTGGAGCAAACAGCCGAGTGGGCACAAATTGATCTGGCCAATGCCCTCGAGACTGGACTTGAGGAGGTCACGATTATTGAGGCCCGCGAGGTGGTGTGGTCTGATGGTGCCGTTGGATGCCCAAGACCAGAGGGTTTCTACACCCAAGCCTTGGTCGAGGGCTATTTGGTGGTGCTATCTCATGACGGTGAAGAGACTTATTACCATTCAAGCCGAGGCCAAAAGCCTTTTTTGTGCCCACCCGATCGGCGCGTGCCGCCCATAATGATGGATCAAACCATTTACTAACAAATGGATTGGACAAGGCGCGGTGGCTCGTTGGTTAATCGATTGCGCACACGTTTTTAACAACCACTCGGTTAGGATGCGACCATGATTCGCTTCATCAACCACGCTAAATACGCGGCCCAGTTCAAGTGGCTTATCGCCATGATGTTTATGGTGCTGTTTTTGAGTGGGTGCACGGTCCAGCTGGCTTACAACAATCTCGATCGCTTGGTGCTTCGTTGGATTGACCAAAAAGTGGAGCTCAATGCAGACCAGAGCCGACTGGTTCGTGAAGCCTTAAATGAAAACCTCGATTGGCACTGTCGCGAGCATCTCCCTCAATATGTCGGCCTCCTTGAAAGTCTGAACACTGATCTACAAGATGGCCAAGTCGACAAAGAGCGTCTCTATGAGCTGGGTGATCAAATCGCTGCCTTTGGCCGAGAGCTCATCGAGGTCTCTGTTCCCATCGCCGTTCAATTAATGGCCTCACTCAGTGACGACCAGGTTCAACAGTTGTCTGAGTCGTTTGAGCAAAGCAATCAAGATTTGATTGATCGTTTGAGCGAACCCGATCAGGCTGACGTTCAGGCTGAACGTGCCGATCGGATGGAGCAACGCTTAAAGCGATTCATGGGGCGGCTAACCGATGATCAACGTACCCGAATCGATGAGTGGGCAAGTGCCTACCAAGAAACCGAGGGACATCAGCTGGCTTATGCCTATCAATGGCAGGCGGCATTGGGCGATGCCTTGGATGTCCGAGATGACAATCCTCAGTTGTTTGCCGAGCGCATTGAAATACTCTTTGATGCCGGTCGCGGTTGGGATGATGGATACCGCTCAGCGGTTGAGTTCAATCAGGCCTTGAGCTGGGCCATGCTCTCTGATGTGTTGGCCTTATCCAATGACCGACAGCGCCAACGGTTGAGCAGAAAGCTCCGATCCTATGCAGGTGATTTTGATGCATTGAGCTGCCAAAACGATACGCAATTGGCTTTGGCAGATGGCGCATAAAAAAGAGGCCCCATCAGGGGCCTCTTCTCTTTTAAGTCTGGATCAAATCTCCAGGAATTAAGCAGGCACTACGTTGGCTGCTTGAGGGCCTTTTGGACCATCCTGAATTTCAAATTCGACTTTTTGGCCTTCGGCGAGGGTTTTAAAACCACTGCCTTGAATCGCGCTGAAATGAACGAACACGTCTTTACCACCATCGTCTTGACTGATGAATCCAAAACCTTTCGCTTCGTTAAACCACTTGACGGAACCTGTTGCCATGTTACTACTACCTTATAAAATGTAAAAATGAAATGCGTGTAGATTTTAGAAGAGGGGTTTGGGAGGTCTATCGTGTGTTCGAAGATTACAACCTAAACTCATATCGCCTTTAATCCACAGGCAACCTTAGTCTAGCTCATTGGAGAGGTAAATACCAGCGCCATGGACGTGTCCCAATATGAAGAAAAAATGACCCACTGGATGAGCGCCGCCATTGAACAAGCCGAGAAATCTTGGGCTGAAGGCGGCATCCCCATTGGATCGGTGCTTGTCGATGAACACGGTCAGATCGTAGCCCGTGGCCACAATGAGCGGGTTCAATCCGATGATCCAACGGCGCATGCCGAGGTCATGTGCATTCGCCATGCAGGTCGGCGACGCGATTGGCACACCCTGACTTTGGTCTCTACATTGAGCCCCTGTGCCATGTGTTCTGGGACTGCGATCTTATTTAAGATCCCGCGCGTCATCATTGGGGAGAACACCACATTTGTGGGTGCCGAGGACTGGATGAGAAAAGAAGGCATTGAGTTGACCATTCTTAACGATCCCCGTTGCATTGAGCTCATGAGACGCATGCAGCAGGAGAAACCTGACCTGTGGGCCGAGGACATCGGCGAATGACCCGCTTGGCCTATCCGGACACGCAGACTCAATCTTCGATAAAAGCTTGTGCCAACTCCGCTTGCACTCGCACCAATCGCTCAGCCTCTTCAAGGCGCTTGTTCATGAGCGCGCGTGGCAATGCCTGGGCTGACCATTGATCCTGAGCGGGTGTGGATAGAGGCGTTTGACTGGCGTGCCCCCGTTGCCTCAACGCTCGCAATAACTCCATCTGACGCCAAGCCAATAACCGCAATGTGGGTTGATCCACCACCAAACGGATCTGGCCACGAAGTCGATCGACCAATCCCAATCCAAACTGACGCACGGCACTGATGCCTGCGCCGGTGGCCGCGCCCACCAAGGTTCCAGTGCCCAGAGACAGCCCACCGGTGGCCACATCAAAAGCGGCACCTAAGCCTGCGCCCGTGCCGATGTAGCGGCCCGCGCGGATGCCGTAGCTTTTGAGCGTGTCAGGATCAAAGACATCATCGCTCCAACGGCCAGCAGACAAATTCAGAGGGTCTTCGGCATAATCTTGAGGGCCAAAACGGTAGAGATCGAGCAAGACATCAACGGCCAGCTGCTCGCGCCGACGGACTTGATCTTGCAGCGCTTGTACCGCCTCATCCATTGGTTCATCTTGATCGATCACTGATTGTATGGCCGTTGCATCGATCAACAGTTGCGCAATGGCCGAGAGGCCCGCTGAGAGACGGTCGGCTTCTTCTTGCTCACGCTTTCTCAACCAAGCATCGATGGTCGGCACAAAGGCATCCGATAAACTTCGGATTTGCTCAAACAAACGTCGCTCAGTCACCGGATTTCTGACCATGGCGTCGAAAGCAATAATATGGTGTTGGCCCAATTGGGCCAAAGCGGCTCTCCATTGACTCTCTTGACTGTGCGGGCTGGCAACAAAATTCAACACCACCACAATGGGTCGGCCACACAAACTCAAAATGCTCAGCTCATCTCGATACTTCTCGAGCACCGGCTCTCTGGCGTCACAGACATACAGCGCCACATCGCTGCCCAGCACCAAGCTAAGCACTTGGCTTTCCTGATCAAAGCGTGTGCTGGCATCGGCATCATCCAACAAGGTCTGCACCCTAGCTGGGCCTCGATGTCGTTGACTGCCGGCATGCAACTCCAGCCAGTCAAACAACGCAGGCGCATTCTCTAGGCCGGGTGAGTCATAAAGTGTCATCACCGCTCGATGATCAATATAAAGTGGCTCTCCACTGACTCGAGTGGTGGTGCCGGCTCGATCATCCACGGATCCAAATTGGGCTTGGTGTAGGAGGGTTCGCACCAAAGAGGTTTTGCCCGTATTGGTGTGCCCCACGATCGCCAAATGAAGGTGCGATTCACTCATGACAAGCCCACCATCTCTCGAAGGGTGTGCAAGGACTCAATTCGACCCCCAGTTTGCTCGGCCAGTCGCGACCAATCAGCCAACCGAGCAGCAGGGTCGACGCCCCAATCTCCGAGCGACTCTGTATCGGTCAGAACAATTAATAAGGCACCGCCTGCGGCATCGGCCAATTGGTTAAGAGATTCGGCCAATCCACGATCTGGGGTTCGGCGGGCCGAGCACTGCACAACCAAATAGGCGGCCGGCTGCTTTCTCACGCTCAATGCCTGCATGGCCCGCTCCCGATCGGCACGGGTCTCGACCACCCCCAAATCAATCGCTTCATTTGATCCAAACAATGGGCTCACGGAGGCCTCGGACCCGACTTCCAGTGCCAATGTAATCACTCCCGATGCATCTTTTGAAGCCACGCGCATCGACCGTCGCTCTGGCTCGTATCCCGCGTCATCCTCGACGGAAGCGGACTTTGGCTCCATCAAGAGACCAGAAAGACGTAGATAGCCTGGATGCTTGAGATCCAGTGAAAGATGACGAAAACCATACCAAGCCATTCCCGCACTCAAAAGAGCAGCGAGCATGCGAGGCAAGATCCCATAGACCACAATCAAGGCCAACAGAAACTGAGCCCAAGGCCCGCGAACCAATTCAGGTGCGACACCCAACCGGCCCGTGGCCAACCAGGTGCCATCGTCTGTTGTGATCAACCCAAAAAACTCCGGTAGGTAAGCCAACATGGCCAACAGTCGCAGGGCCTGCGCGTCAGAAAGCAAGGTGGTTCCCCACCCGAGGTCATACTGGGAGACCGTCAATAAAACCGTCAATATCAACAGCGCACTTGATAGATACACCAGCCAAAACCCATGACTGACCAAGCCCATCAGCCAGCGCCCTGATGGGCTGAGTAACAAACCCATCGCGGCGGCCAATGTGGCTTCAGGACGCGGTCCCGATAGGGCCCGAGGCCCCAAGCGATGAAAAAGACCACGCGTCATGGCTGTTAACAGGGTCGAATGAGCAGGCCGACGCCAAATGAGGATAGCCAGTAGCCAAACCACCAATAAGACCGTCGGCAAGCCCAGTAGGCTCGCCACGACGGCAAGAATTTCAATTTCTCGTTGATCAATGCTCACGCGCACGGCACCGGCTGCCGCCACCATCGCAACTACCCCAAGAAGCAGGCAAAACCAAACGAACAAAGCCCGTAAGTGCTTGAAATCCCGTTGAATGAATTGCGCGTCTGGCAAGGCTTCAGCGCGCGAAACGATGCGCTGAGCCAGATCCAGCCCCTGCTCTTTGGCCACTGCGTTGGCACTGGCATCATCTCTGATGCGTCCCTGCGCTTGTTCGGTGTGTCGAACTTGCTCAGCCAACAGCCACTGAATCACGCCAAGTGAAGTCGTCATCTTCCCATCATACCGCCCCAAAAGGCCCTAAACACCGCTTCGATGTGAAAGTTTGATCTCGATCAAGTCCATTGCAAACAGAGGGATTGATAATCAGTCCACATCCACCCATCCCTACATTCTTTCGGAAGAGATTATGAATCAAAGTGCAACCTATAACGATCGTGTGGTCCGTCAGTTTGCGGTCATGACCGTGGTCTGGGGCATCGTCGGCATGTTGGTTGGCGTTTGGATCGCCGCACAGCTGATCTGGCCCAACATGAGCATGGAGATTCCGTGGCTGAGCTACGGTCGCCTGAGACCCTTACACACCAATGCCGTGATTTTTGCTTTTGGGGGCTCAGCACTCTTCGCCACCAGCTACTATGCGGTGCAGCGAACCTGCCATACCCGCTTGTTTTCCGATAAATTGGCGGCCTTTACCTTCTGGGGCTGGCAGGTCGTTATTGTAGGTGCGGCCATTACTCTGCCGATGGGATTGACCATGGGCCGTGAGTATGCCGAGCTGATCTGGCCCATCGCCATTTTGGTGGCTCTGGTCTGGGTCGCGTATGTCGTTGTCTTCTTCGGCACAATTGTGCAACGCAAGGTCAAACACATTTATGTCGCCAACTGGTTCTTTGGCGCTTTTATTTTGACCGTCGCGGTGCTCCACATTGTCAATAACTTGGTGGTTCCGACCAGCCTGACCCATTCCTATCCCATTTACTCAGGGACGGTGGATGCCATGGTCCAATGGTGGTACGGGCACAATGCCGTGGGCTTTTTCCTCACCGCTGGATTCTTGGGCATGATGTATTACTTCGTGCCCAAGCAAGCAGGGCGCCCCGTCTATTCCTACCGTCTATCGATCGTCCACTTTTGGTCACTGATCGCCATTTATATGTGGGCAGGCCCACACCATCTCCACTACACCGCCCTGCCTGATTGGGTCCAAAGCTTAGGCATGGTGTTTTCTTTGATTTTGTTGGCGCCAAGCTGGGGTGGGATGATCAACGGCATCATGACCCTTTCGGGTGCTTGGTATAAGTTGCGCACTGACCCGATCTTACGTTTCATGATCGTCGCTTTGTCTTTCTATGGCATGTCCACCTTTGAGGGGCCGATGATGTCAATTAAGACCGTCAATGCGCTGTCTCACTACACCGACTGGACCATTGGTCATGTGCACTCTGGCGCTTTAGGTTGGGTTGCCATGATTTCTATTGGCTCGCTCTATACCCTATTTCCCAGAATTCTGGGCTTAAAAGAAATGTACTCAACGCGTCTGATTGAGTGGCATTTTTGGACATCCACCATTGGTACGGTGCTCTACATCGTCGCCATGTGGATTGCAGGTGTGATGCAAGGCCTGATGTGGAGGACCTTCAATGATGATGGGACGTTGACCTATACCTTCATTGAAGTCTTAAAACTCACCGAGCCATTTTATCTGCTGCGCTTATTGGGTGGAATGATCTTCCTTAGCGGCATGTTCATCATGGCCTACAACCTCTATCGAACATGGCAGACCGCACCAAGCAAACTGCAAGCCGTGCCTGTCATCCAACCAGCACACGCTTAGAACGGAGTACGCAATCATGCATGAGAAGATTGAAAAAAATACCGGTGTGATGGCTGTACTCATCGTGCTTGCCATTAGCATTGGCGGCTTGGTTGAAATCGTGCCGTTGATGTTCAAAGGCGCGGTGGTGGACCCGGCCCCTGGCGTCCATGTCTACAGCCCCTTGCGTTTAGCGGGTCGGGACATCTACGTCAAAGAAGGTTGCTACAGCTGCCATAGCCAGCAAATCAGGCCTTTTCGGTCTGAAACAGAGCGCTATGGTCACTACTCAGTGGCCGGCGAGTTTGTTTATGACCGACCCTTCCAGTGGGGTTCCAAACGCACCGGCCCAGACCTTGCCCGCGTTGGTGGGCGCTACAGCGACGATTGGCATTACCTACATATGGTCGATCCTCGCGCCGTTGTGCCTGATTCCAATATGCCGGCCTATCCGTGGCTTGCTGAGCGCATGGTCGATGCAGACCAACTGCAAAGAAACTTGCGTGCCCTGCAGCTCATTGGCGATCCCTATGAAGATGCAGTGATCGAAGGCGTGCCTGAAGCCGTGGCTGGTAAAACCGAGCTCGATGCGCTGGTTGCCTACCTGCAAGGCTTGGGCACCGAGTGGACGGGCCAAAACGAGGTGTCCGCTGCAGTGGGGGGTGGGCAATGACCAGTGGAATCATCACCGCTTTTGCCATGCTGGCATTTATCGGCATCACCATCTGGGTGTTTTTATTAAAACGCAAAGAAGACTTTGATGAGCAAGCGAATCTTCCGCTAGATGACGATGAGCCCATGAAATCAGAAGAGTCTGAAACAAACAAGGAGACATCATCATGAGCGCATTTTGGCATTGGTATGTGGCAGCGCTTACGTTGGTATTTATTGTGGTCATGGTCTGGCTGTTTATCTCAACAGGCAAGGCTCAGGTGCCCACTGGTGAAAATGAGCAGGGTGAAAAGACCACCGGCCATGTCTGGGATGGTGATCTGGCTGAGCTCAATAACCCGATGCCACGCTGGTGGTTGTGGCTATTTTATCTGACGGTGATTTTTGCGCTGGCTTATTTGGTGCTCTATCCGGGATTGGGACGCTATGGTGGCATGCTCGGCTGGAGTTCTGCCGGCCAGTATGAACAAGAAATGGTGGTCGCCAACGAAACCTTTGAGGCACGTTTTGCGGCCCTGGCCAGTGAACCTCTGGAGGTGTTGGCCAATAACGAGGAGGCCATTCGCGTCGGCCGGAACTTGTTCGCCCATAACTGTTCGACATGCCATGGATCTGATGCCAGAGGCGCGAGTGGTTATCCCAACCTCACCGACGATCATTGGATTTGGGGAAGCTCTACCGATCAAATCTGGCACAGCATTTATCTGGGCAGGCAAGCAGCCATGCCAGGTTTTGGGGCGGCTTTAAGCGACCAAGATGTGACCCGCGTGGCTACCTATGTGCAACAACTTGCTGGCCTCAGCGTGGACCAAACCATGGCTGCGGCTGGCAAGAAGCAATACGACATGATTTGCTCTGCCTGTCACGGCCCCCAAGGACTGGGCAACCCCCTACTGGGCGCACCCAATCTCACCGCTGGTGTGTATACCTACGGTGGCTCTCTTGATGATCTTCGTTACACCATTCGCGAAGGCCGAAATGGTGTGATGCCCGCACAAAAAGACTTGCTTGGAGAAATTCGAACTCGGTTTGTGGCGGCTTATATTTTGAGCATGCAACAAGATATGGTCATCGATGAGGCGCTGGTTCGTGAGTAATCAAGACAATCCACGTTCGATGACGCATCGCTTGGGGGCCATTCTATGGCCCTCATTTTTCTCTGCGGCTGTATCGACGGTTGTCTTTTTTATTTTTGTTGACCCCTTGGTATTGCGCGACATCACCTTCCCAGAATTTGAGATCTCAAGGCATGGTGGATACACCATCGCATTTTTCATGTTCTGGTTGGCCACGGCTGCGGCCAGTACATTCACCTGGCTCCTACTCCGACCCATCGATCGCTTTCAAGTGAAAAAACAAAGCCAGTAATCATGTCCCAACCTGCTGAATCCATCCCTCTCTACGTCAAGCAGCCCAAGGTCTATCCTCGGGAGGTGGCTGGGCGTTTTTCTCGTCTACGAGTCACCGCAGCTTGGGTATTGTTAGGGCTTTTCTACGTGTTGCCTTGGATCAACTTCCAAGGTCAACAAATCGTATTGTTCGATCTACCGGCCAGACAGTTTCATTTCTTTGGTTTGACTCTGTGGCCTCAGGATTTATTTATTTTGTCGCTGTTGTTGGCCATGGCGGCGCTCACCTTGTTCTTTTTTACCGCATTGGCTGGGCGGTTGTGGTGTGGATATGCCTGCCCACAAACGGTTTGGACCGAGGTTTTCTTGTGGATGGAACGGGTCACTGAAGGCACTCGCAACCAGCGCATGAAGCTCGATAAAGCCCCTTGGAGTCTGAACAAGCTCGGCAAAAAGTCAGCCAAGCAATTTCTATGGGTGACCTTTGCATTGTGGACTGGGTTTACGTTTGTCGGCTTTTTTGTCCCGATCAGGGATTTGGGCATGCGCATCCCAAGCCTGCAGCTGGGTGGCTGGGAAGTCTTTTGGTTGTTGTTTTATGGTTTTGCTACTTATGGCAATGCGGGTTATCTCAGAGAACAAGTCTGTAAGTACATGTGCCCCTATGCACGCTTCCAGTCAGCCATGTTTGATGACAACAGCTTGGTGATTTCTTATGACGTCGCCCGAGGCGAGCCTCGCGGTGGCCGCAAACGCGATGCCGATTATCAGGCCCTTGGCCTTGGGGACTGTATTGACTGCAAAGCCTGTGTGCAGGTTTGCCCAACGGGCATCGATATCCGAGATGGCTTGCAGATTGAGTGTATTGCTTGTGCAGCATGCATTGATGTCTGTGATGAGGTGATGGATAAGATGGAGTATCCCCGAGGCCTGATTCGTTACACCACCGAAAACGCCATGGCCGGGAAACCCACCCGCATTCTGCGACCCAGGCTATTCATTTATATCGCCGCTCTTTTGGCATTGGCAACGTTGATCGGTGTCATATTGACTGGACGCGAGCTCTTAATTGCCGATGTCTTGCGAGATCGCTCAGCCCTCTATCGGATCACCACGGGCGACGAAATTGAAAACTCATATAGCCTGAAACTCACCAATCGAGATCAGCAAACAGTCTTCGTCTCACTAGACACTCAAGGGCTTGATGCGTTGATGATTGTGGAGCCGACCCAAATCATTGAAGTGGCACCTGGCGAAACGGTGGATCTGGCTTTAACGCTGGCCATGCCCATCATTGAAGCCAATGCAGGCATGCACATCATCGACATCGTGGCCAGAACAGATGCCGACAAAGCACCCACCGTGGTCAATACCAGGTTTTATGTGCCCCCCAACATGGATTAGAGACGATGGAATCATCACCAAATCATTTTCCTTGGTACAAAGAAGTCTGGGTGTGGTTTTTTCTGGGCATTCTGGGGATGGGTATCATCGCCGGTTCGGCCATGTTTGTCATCGGCATGTCGAACCCACCAGAGATGGTCGTGGGTGATTACGCACGCTTTGCCAGGGGCTTGGTGGATACCAATGAGCGTGCCAGTCGAGCTCAAGCATTGGGGCTTGAAGGGCAATTGGTGATTGATGATCAAGCCATCCTGATCGAATTACAACATAACCATCTCGAACCTTTGCCCCGCACCGTCCTCATTTTGTTTCAACACCCTGCAACCAGCGAGCAGGACATGACGGTTCGTCTAGAAAAAATCGGTGAGGCCACCTACCAAGGAATGGCATCAGGGCCCATTCACCCTCGATCACGAGCGATTGTCTATGACCTTGCACAGACTTGGTGGCTATCAACGCCTGAGTATGCACAGCTTGATTTGGGGACGCTGGGCCTTTTCCCGCACAGGTTATGACCGACCCTTCTGCAAAAGCGTGCTGGCACTGTGGAGAGACCATCCCCACCGGTGTCGATATAAAAGCACCCATTCAAGGTGAAGAGCGCGCCATGTGTTGTCATGGCTGTCAGATGGTGGCCTCTCTGATTCATCAGTCTGGCCTAGACCGATACTACGACTTCCGTGATGCACTCCCCAGAAAACCCAATGACAAAGCGCCCTTGGCTGGCGATTATGCCGCGTGGGATCGAGAGCGGGTGCTTAGACATCATGCCAAGATCGATTGTGATGGCCTCTCCAGCATTCATCTTGTGCTTGAGAATGTGCACTGCTCGGCCTGTGCCTGGTTAATACAACGCTTCTTGAAAGAATTGCCGGGCGTGATAGAGGTTGCAGTCGACACCAGCGATGGCCGGGCCTTGATTGAGTGGGATCAAACAAAAACCTCTTTAAGCACCATCGCTCATCGTCTGGCACAGCTGGGTTACTTACCTCATCTCGACTCGCCGGATGCAGCTTTGAGTCGCAATCAGACAGAGCGTCGGCAGATGCTGAAATATCTCGTGGTCTCGGGCTTGGGCATGATGCAGGTCATGAGCTATGCGCTCGCTGGCTATATTGGAGCTTTTCAAGACATCGATCCCCAGACAGCTCGTTTCTTTGAGCTGGTGAGCATGATGGTGGCTGTCCCCGTGGCTCTCTACGCCGGTCAGTCGTTCTACAAATCGGCTTGGACCACGCTAAAGCATGGGCGCTTAGGCATGGATGTGCCGGTTTCAACCGCCATCTTGATTGCGCTCACCGCCAGCATTCTCATGGTGTTTTTTGGATCGGGCGAGACCTACTTCGACTCGGTCGTGATGTTTATTTTTTTCTTGTTGCTGGGTCGTTATGCCGTCATGGTGGCCAGACAGGATGCGGGTCAACTGCACTCGGCATTGGCCAGATCGCTCCCAAGCCAAGTCTCTCGCCTCACCGCCAAGGGCTTGGAGAAGGTGGGCTTAGTCGAATTAGAGACAGGCGATGAAATTCAGCTTGGCTTGGGTGAGACCGTGCCTGCTGATGGCGTGGTGGTTCAAGGCGCTGCACGCCTCAACGAGTCTTTGCTCTCAGGAGAGGCCAAGCCTTGTGAGCGTCGCGAAGGCGATCCGGTCTTGGCGGGCACACAAGTCATCAGTGGACACTTGATTGTCAAAATAGAAAGGGTCGGTCAGGACACCATGCTCTCCGATGTCATCCGACTCTTGGAGCAGGCCAGGCATTTTAGACCTCGAAGTGCACGAATGGCTGACCAAATTGCTGGCTGGTTCATCGGCTTTGTCTTGCTGGGCGCGCTGGGCGCTGGCTTGGTCTGGTGGTCTATTGCTCCCTCCGAGAGTTTGCCCATCATGCTTTCTATTTTGGTGGTCTCTTGTCCGTGCGCGCTTGCTTTGGGCACACCCGTGGCCCTGGCATCAGCTGCACGTGGCTTTGCCAAACTGGGCTTGCTGATCAACCAACCAGATGCGCTAGAAACGTTGCCAAGAATCACCCACGTGGTGTTTGATAAAACAGGCACCCTCACCGATTCGACCATGGCGGTCGCCAAGAGCTTCAATGCCAATGGCGATGGGCCACTGGATCAGGCAAGCCATGCCATTGCCGCCCGACTTGAGCGCATCAGCCACCATCCCATTGCCAGTGCTTTTGGTCAGTTCGATGATGGGGGCGAGGTGACACAAGCCGAAGAATGGGTGAACCAAGGCGTCACTGGCACCATCGATGAGATCACTTACTCATTGGGGAAGCCCGCTTTTCTCACACAAACCCTCAAGCAATCTGTCAGCCCTCCTGACGGTGCTGGCACGTGGGTCGGACTGGCAGATGAGACTCGGGTGATTGGCTGGTTTTTGCTTGATAATCCACTCCGACCAGGCGCCAAAACGCTGGTCAATACGCTAAAAAGGCTTGGGCATGAGCTCTGGGTGGCTTCAGGCGATCAGGCCAACAGCGTAGCGGCCGTTGCTCATGAGCTTGGCATCGCCAATATTCAATCCAATTGCTCACCCGATGACAAACTGGAGTTAATGCAGAGCTTGCAAGACCAAGGCGCTTGCGTTGCCATGATCGGCGACGGCGTCAATGATGCCCCCATCTTGGCGCGTGCCGATGTCTCCATGAGTCTGGCTGAAGGTGCTGACATTGCCCGCACGCAGGCAGATATTGTGATGACTGGGCAAAGTCTTGAACACATTCATCAAGCCTTCCAATTGGCGCCCAAGGTCCGTCGGGTGATTCGCCAGAATCTCGGCTGGGCGATTGGCTACAACGTGATGGCTTTCCCACTGGCTGCGTTTGGACTGGTGCCACCATGGGCAGCGGCCATTGGCATGTCCGCCTCCAGTCTTTTGGTGGTCTTAAATGGCCGGCGAGCTGGATCTGGGTTGAGTACATCGAGTCCAGGCGATCGGGTCGGCCGATCTCAATCCACCCAGCGACGATCTGCTGCTCCGGCTGTCTCGACCCACAAACTGGCCGACATTGGGACATCGTTGTGAACATCATCTATGTCTTAATTCCACTGTCGATCATCTTGATGATCCTGGCGCTGGTCTTTTTTTTCTGGGCGGTGAGAAACGGTCAGTTTGACGATCTAGACACGCCCGCACTGGATGTCTTAGATGACGATCGTGAGCCCATCGATTCGACAGATGAGTCATCGGCAGCTAGAGACGATGCATCTTGAATCCCGAAACAGCCATCATCACTGGACTGATTGCGGGGTTTTTTGGCTCAGTCCATTGTGTGGGCATGTGTGGGGGCATTGCTGGCATGTTGCACGCTCAAGTCCCATCGGGTCGTGGTTGGCTCGCGTTTGGCTTTCATGGGGGACGCATTTCGAGCTATCTCATCATTGCCCTGATCGCCACTTTGATCGGCATGCTCCCAAGTCAGTGGGTGCCGGATCAAGCGCCCGTGGTCATGCGTTTATTTTTGGGGTTTTTGATGGTGTTTATGGCGGCTTTTATCGCGCTCCCCGGTCGGTTCAGGGACCGAATCGGCGAGGCGCTCTCACCACTCACGCAGCGCCTTATGCCTCTGTTTAAGCACTTCTTGCCGGTGAGAACGCTCGACCAAGCCACTGGCCTTGGCTTGTTGTGGGGTCTTCTGCCCTGCGGGCTGTTGTACATGATTATCGCCAGCGCGGTTTTGCTGGCCGACCCCATGGCCACGGTATTTATGGTGTTGGCCTTTGGGTTAGGGACCACACCTGCCTTATTGGGGACGGGTTTGGTGGCTTTGCGCGTCCGATCCATGACCAATCGCCGCGATCTCCGATGGGTGGCAGCTCTCGTGATGGGCATGGCTGGATTATTGGTCGCACTGGGTCCGATATTGATTCATGTGATTGACCACCCATTTGTTCATTTCTTAGCAGACTGCGTGGCACCCAGATCATGACGAGAATTGACCTCAATCAAGTGGACCCACTCATGAAAAGAGTAGCCTTAAGGCCATGAATCACTGGCGCCATCCTCATCTCAATCCGCTGGCTGGCTCTTGCCCCTTAAAGCCCGCCACAGCCATTGGCTTGGGTCAACGCTTAGGGCAGATACCTGCTGTTGAGAGTGATCAGGCCTTCACGCATGCCTTGGAGGCCAGCAATCAACTGCCCATCCCCAATGACTTGGCCATCTCGATCGTGATTCCCAATGAAAAAACGGCTGGCTGTGCGCCACAAAAATGGGCGGCGCCACTCAGTGAGCAGATCAGGCGTCTGGCCTCTCGAATCGATCGTGACCGTCAAGTATGTGAGTTGCACATTCATATTGATCAACGCAGACCCATCACAACGCTGATTCAACACCTCATCGATCAAGTCGAATCGCACTTCACGGTGGCAGAAAGTGCCGTACTGAGCCTATTTGCGCCCGCTGGAGTGAATGAGCGTGATGTGTTGGCCGACAAGACAGCTTTTAGCCGAGTTCATCTCGATTATTTTTATACGACAGCCGACGATTTGGAGACATCCATTGCCGCCGGCTCTAGTCGTCAGTCGGGCCAAACCAGCAGGGGCATCACGCTCAAGCCCTGCTTGGATTCCATTCTCCAAGATGCACCCATGATGACTTGGTTGCCTCAGTTATTGGACCAACACCCCGACCGCCTGAGCCTTGAGTGCCTGCAGCCCACCCCAGATGGATACCGTAATCTGCTCTACACGCACCCAGATGCCAAGTTCGGCATCGATCAGCTCAAAACCTACGGCTACCACATCATCGGTGGCGGCACCTTTGTCAAACCCGCCTGCCCTCTAGCCGAGGCTTATCAACATCAGCGATTGGGCCTGGGTTTGGACGGATATCTGACCCAGCCCTCACTTGATCAGTTGGGTTTGGGTCCACAGGCGATGAGTTGGCTGGGTGATTATGTCGCCATCAACCATACCAACGCCGACCTGTATCACAGGATCGTGCAAAAAGGTCAACTGCCCGTAGCCCAAGGCTTTCAACTCCATCTTGAAGACCAAATCAAGCAGGCGGTGATTGATGCCTTTATTTGTGAACATGCCTTGTCAATTGACAAGATCCAAAGACGCTTTCTCATCTGCTTTAAAAAATACTTTCCCGAAGAGTATGAGGCGCTAACAACCTGTATCGACGCAGGCCTTTTGTCTTGGCACAGCTTGGATCTCGATGTCACTGACGTGGGGCTGACCTACCTGACCAATATTGTTTCGCCGTTCAGTGGCGCTGTGGATTTTAGTCACTCAGTACAGCCATCGATTGTTCATCTCAGTTGACCCGAGCCCAATGGGCCTTGCTATACTTAGTTCAGGAAAAACGAATATACAGGGTCCAAAGTGTCATCGAAGTGCAAGTTGTCAGGATCGATCGCGCCGTTATCACAAGACGCCAAGACCTGTGAAGATTGCAGTTTGTTTAGCTTGTGCTTCACCCACGAGTTGCCCACTGACGAACTGGGCGTCTTAGAATCAGCCACCAAGTCAGATCAAAGCATCGCGCGCAATGAGCATCTGTTTTACGCAGGTGACCGCATGAAAAGCGTGCGCGTGGTCCGCTCTGGCTCCATCAAGTCATATCAAATCTCGCCCGATGGTGAAGAAGTGGTCTCTGGGTTCTTTCTGCCTGGTGAGGTCATTGGTTTGGATGCCATCTCATCTGAGACTCATCCAAGTTTTGCGGTGGCCATGGA
>CAJXNU010000037.1 GCA_913057255.1 uncultured Wenzhouxiangella sp. | reverse complement strand
CTGGGTTCTTTGTCGATATAGCTGGTGGTGCAGCGCGCTTTTAGCGCTTCGGAGCACAAGACCAAATCGATCCGTAGGCCCAAATTCCTTCTAAAACCCGCCGCGCGGTAATCCCACCAGGAAAAGGTCTCATCGGGCTGGGGGAACAACCGAAAAGTATCGGTGAGACCTAGGTCCAATAAGCGACCCAAGGCCTCTCGTTCTGGCACGGAACACAAAATCTTATCTCTCCAAGCTTCGGGGTCATGCACGTCTCGATCATCGGGGGCGATATTAAAATCCCCCATCACAATCACGTTTTTGTGTTGTTTGACCTCTTCGGCAATCCACGCTTCAACGGCAGAGAGCCAGGCGAGCTTGTATTCATATTTATCGCTGCCCACCTCTTTGCCATTGACCACATAGAGATTGATCACGCGCACATCGCCACAAGTGCCTGCGATGACGCGCTTTTGATCGTCGGGGAAATCAGGAATGGCCGTGATGAGATCGCTGGGCGGTGTTTTTGAGATCAAGGCCACGCCGTTGTAGGTCGGTTGGCCAGAAAATGCCACGTGATAGCCCAGCGATTCGATCTCCTCTCGCGGAAATTTGTCATCGGTGAGTTTGGTTTCTTGGAGTCCCAACACATCGGGCTGATGGTGGTTGAGCCAATCAGAGACATGCTCCAAGCGGACTTTGAGAGAGTTGACATTCCAGCTGGCAAATTTCATGACTTAAGCGGTGTCCTATTCATCTGGGGTGACTGAAGCGAAGGGATCAACAGAATGGTCATCCACCTCGCCTCCGGTTAAAAGCCTGTCGGCTGGATCTTCCTCTTCATCATCCCAGCCGTAATCAAAAGTGATCTCCTCGCCCGCTGAGATCCACCGGGTGGCGTAGAGATCCAGGTCCGACCATTCAGCATTTGGGTCTTCTGAGTGATTGAGAAAGCGCATCTCATTTTCGCCATCTACGCCGACCCAGTCGTCTCGCTCTTCATCATAAAGCCATAAGACATGCATGCCATCCTCATCGGTCATCTGCCCTTCGTATCGCCCGATATAGGAGAAGGCTGGAATGTCTTGGCGGGCAAATACACCGCGGCCATGGATGGGGGAGTCTTTGACCACCACACGCGGGTTTTGGTTGTAGTCCACCGCTTGAGCGGTTGGCCTCTGTGCGGATTCGTGGTGGTCTTTCCACACTGAGGCCTCAGAGACACCCTCGTCATCATGGATATCAGCGATCGGCTGGAGTCTGTTCATCACAAGGGGGAAGCGGAAAGTTCAGTGATGCAGTGCATCACCCATCAAACACCGGTCAGTTCAAGCGTGGCCTCATTGTAACAAAGCTTTCCTGGCCGAGCGATGGAAGCCAGCGGGTGCTGCGCAAAATCTTTCTTAATGGCTTCAATGGCACGAGCCTCGATCGGATAGAGATGAATCTGCCGTCCCGGTTCTGTCCAAGTCCAAGCAATGAGGCCCAACTGTGGATCGGCATGCTCGGTCAGCGTGGCCAACTCATCAATGATTTCTTGCGCCGTGGGAACCGATTCGATCACACAGGCCCGCTCTTCATCAAAGGCGGCACTGGCTTCTAGTGATAAATTCCAAGCCACACCGTGGGCTTCGACCACTGCCAATAGCGTGCGGTAGGCACGCACCCAGACCCCATAGGCCTGATCGAGTGGTGTTTGTTCAATGGCTTGGGCGTGTTTCGCCGCCCACTGATTGAACGTTAAAAAATCAATGGCGAGTTGTTTCTCGGCAGCTTGCCAGTGCGCCGATAAATCACCTGGCAAAGAAAAATCATGGGATTTCCCCGCATCGAGCAACAGCGTCTCCACCACTTCCCAAAAACCACTCAAGCCTGCACTATCGAGCTGGACGCGTTGCAATGCCATCAGATCATTTCGGGTGAGGAGTTGCCCATGAACGGAGTCGAGGCCGGCATGTTCAGCCAAAAGCGCTCGTGCTGGTGGGTTGATGCTGCCGGATTCAAACAGCTCGCTCTCGAGCTTTTTTTCCAGATCGGGACCAATATCCTCATCGGTGATCAATAGCATTGGCAACACCACAAACTGGCCCATTAACCGCGTTTGCTGTGGCTGGAGTCGGTCATCGGGCATCTGACCCTCATGCGCACCAATCGCCAGTATGCTGGTGCTCAACCCTTGCTCCGTCAACACCGGTTTGGCCAATTGCGATAGGGCGGTCCATGCCCCAAAGCCTGGGCGTAACAGGGTCGCGGGTTCGGCCACCAAGCCACCGACCACCAGCATGCCATCGAGTGTCTCGGGGAGACATTTGGCCAGATCAGCGGCCAAGGCTTGGGCCATCTCTTGGGCCACGGCTCGATCCAGCACCGGCTGATAGTTGGGTGAGGGCTGGATTTCAAAGCCGGCCAGAATCGGGATATGATGGGTTTTTTGATGCATAAGTCTTTGGAGTGATTGGTGTTGGATTCAGTCAACTGGACGCTCGCGCCTTACGAGGCACTCACGCTGGATGATCTCTATGATCTCATACAGGCCCGCATTGAGGTGTTTGTGGTTGAACAAGACTGCCCGTATCAAGATGTCGATGGGCGCGACCGCGACGCTTTGCATCTATTCGCCAAAAGCCCAGCCGGTGAAGTGTTGGCCTATGCCCGCATCACCGCACCCGGCGTGCGTTTTGATGAGCCCTCCATTGGCCGGGTCATCACCACTCAATCAGGACGAGGCAAAGGGCTGGGCAGGGCTTTGATGGTTCGAGCCATCGAGGCCATTGAGTCACACTACCCACAAAGCCCAATCCGAATATCAGCCCAACAATATCTCGAAGGTTTCTATTCCAGTCTTGGATTTGAAACGGTCTCCGAGCCTTACCTAGAAGACAACATTCCTCATGTAGAAATGCTCCGCGGATCAGAATAGCTGGCGGAACAATTACCTAAACAGTGAGCCCCCTGCGCGACGGCGGCGACGCATGCGAGCGAGCAGAGCGGTTTCTTTGGCTTCCAAGAAATCTGCACGGCCCAGTTCACTGGGATCCAATCCGCGGCGTTTGGCTTCTGAGGCTCGATAGGCCACGAAGTCTTCATAGGCCTCAATCTCAGGTTTGAGCTCTCGGGTCATGAGCTCGATCATGATGGCATCATCGAGATAACCGAGCACCGGTACATCGTCAGGAATAATGTCTTCTGGGTTGATGAAATAAGCCAAAGCGGCCAGCACGCGGCCGCGCCCGACCTCTTTCATGCCCCAGCCATCGTCTTCGAGCATCTCGATCAAGACTCTCAACTGGCCAATGCGGCCTCGAATGTAATCAGAGCCCACGGCTTCAGACATCTCACCCAGCAGCTTCTTGGCATTGTTGATGATTTGATCAGGCGATTGGCCTTGGCTAGATTTCAGCGCCTCATCGGTGAGGCGTTTGAAATAGTTCAAGTCCGTATCGCTAAACTCCAGGGTGATTTTTAATGACATCCTCTGACTCCTACCGGCAGTAACTCAATATCAGCGACCATTATACCGCTGCCACGAATAAGCCGATGATGCACAAAACGCCTAAGGTCCAGGCCAGGGAACGAGCCAAGTGCCGGTCAGCCAGATAAAAGCCAGCAAAGGCCACCCGACTGGCAATAAATACCATGGCATAGAGATCCATGCGCTCTTGAGGCGCGCCTGCGATGTGCGCAATGATCACCGCGGCAGCAAAAATCGGAAAGATCTCGAAACTGTTGGCTTGCGCCCACGCCGCCCGCTGTCGATAACCGGTGAGCGTTTCGTACCAGATCCGCGGGTTTCTGTTATCAAATTTCCGATCCCCGGCTTTTGAAATGAGCGCAAGGCCCACCGGCATAAAGCCAGCGATGAGGACACACCAAAATGCAATGGTCATGATGAACTACCTCTTCAATTTCAGAATAAAACCACCCAGCTTAGCGAGACCTAGCGAAACTTAGCGAAACCGACTCGGCTGGCCGGGCACACGATATAAAAACCCACTGTCATCGGTCTCAATCACTTTTTTTTCTCCAAGGTCTAGAGAGAGTGCCAATGACCAGCTCACACTCGGCCGCTGGTTCCGGCCCACCTCTCTAAGCCAGGTCAAGACCTGTCCGTTTTGATGGGGCAGCGTGATCGACACCGTCTCTCGAGCATTGGCTGAGACCTGCCAGGTGATGGTTTGTTCAGCCATCACCCAGTCTTGATCATTAATGGCCAGTTCAAGAGCCACGCGGGCGGGATCCAAAGGCTCTGGGTTTAAGTTGGTGAGCATAAGATCCAGGCGCACTTGGTCATTGCCCACCAACTCAAGGCCTGCGATGCGCACCACCGGAGGCTCCATGGGCCGCGTGGACATCGCGCAGCCGGCCAACACCAAGACCGCCAGCCATAAAAATGAATGGGCCATCCGGAAAACAGGCCGACGTGGATGTTTTGCTGACATGGGCCCATCATAATGGAAGGCGAGATGAGATGCGATGATTCACTTTCCCAATGACCCCATGCCCAAGCCACATGAAGGAATCACCCAAAGGAATCACTCATGGATGCTAAGCAGACCTCAACACCTGATCAGGCGCTGATCGTTGGAGCGAGCCGCGGCATTGGGCTGGCTTGGGTTGAGCACATGCTAAAGCTCAGTCCCAGCGTTCAGGTGATCGCAGCCGCCAGATCCGTCAGCACGAATGAGGCGTTGGCTGCTCTGGAACAGGCTCATCCCGGACAGCTCACGCGCATTGACATGGACATCACCGATGAAGAGAGTGTGGCCCGGGCAGTGGCGTCTGTGAAAGATCAAAGTCTTGGGATGGTGGTCAACACCACCGGTGTATTGCATGATTCATCAATGGGGGTGTTCCCCGAAAAACGCCTTGAAGATCTCAAGTGGTCGAGCTTTGAGTCTTTGATGCGGATCAATGCTTTTTCCAATGTCATGCTCTTGGCGCAGCTCTTGCCTAAGTTTAAAAAAGATCAGCCGACCTATTTCGCGGCCTTGTCAGCGCGTGTCGGATCCATTTCAGATAACAGAATCGGCGGTTGGTATTCTTATCGCGCCAGTAAAGCGGCACTCAATCAGATAATAAAAACCGCAAGCATAGAAACCAAGCGACGCTATCCCCAACTGATTCTGGCGGCACTGCATCCAGGGACCACGGATACCGATTTATCCAAACCGTTTCAGGCCAATGTGCCGGCTGAGAAATTATTCACGCCTCAATTTGTGGCTGAACGGTTGATGTCGGTCTTGATGGGGCTAACCCCCGAAGACAGCGGGGGCTTTTTCGCCTGGGATGGACAGTCCATTCCCTATTAATCAATGTGACCCTAAAAAAGCACCGGTTTGGAGACCGCAATCCACGCGGCAATCAAAAACGCAATCAATCCCAACACATAAAACACCACGCCTTGAGAACGAAGGCCTTGTTTGGCACGAGAAAACGCCAGACCGTCACTTGCAAAATAGGCCAGTACAAAAATCATTTTTAAACCGAACCAACCCAACAGGGGCAGTTTGGAGATGTGCCACATCACAAGCCCCAGCACGATAAAAATTAAGTTGATCACGTGGGGACCAATGCGAATGATGGGATTGGTGAGTGGGCGGTTCATCACCAAAGCCAAGTGGCCCCTTAGACCAAATCCCAAGATGCTAATAAACGCCAACAGCGTGTGGGTGTGTTTTAGTGCAATGTAGCTGTCCATGATTGATTGCTTGTCCTCTAAGAAGGGTTGAGTTGAAAATGCGCACCGACCCAATCGGCAATGGCCAACGCCGTGGTTTTGGGCTGTTTCATCCAGCGATAGTGATCGGCCTTGCCCGAGAGCTGCGATCGTCCAATGCGATGCACGCTCACCGATGCGTTTGGCGCTTTGCCGAACAAATATTGTAAAGAACCATCGGGGACAAACCAATCATCCATCATGGTGACGCCGAGCAGTGGCGTGTTAATTTCAGAGAGTGCTTTTTCTAGATTTTGACTGACCCCCGATGGGACATAACGGCCCTCTAGACCAGTGAGCGCCCAATCGCGCATGACCGAACGGGCCTCTCGTCCAGCAAACCCGAGCCGATAACCCGGGTAGTGGCCAACGCGTTTGGCAATCCATGGCATCACATAAAAAAGGACCTGCAAGACCGAACGCATGGGCCATCGAAAGGATTTGTAAAAAGGCGCGCCACCGGCGATACACACGCTGCCATCAATCGAGTCAGGACGAATGGCTTGCAGTAGCAAGGCCAACTGTGAGCCCAAGGAGTGACCGGCAACGATCAAAGGCAATTTGGTCTCTTGAGCTTGGTCTTTTATTTGATCTAGGGCGGCTTCTAAGTCCATCAACAGCTCGCGATAGCCCCAATCACACTCTCGACTGGCTCGAAGATTGGACGAGCCGAGTCCGCGCCACTCGTGGATAAAAACTTCCGCCCCCAAATCTCGCAACGCCTGCACAAACGGAATGTAGTGACGTGCACTGATGCCCATGGCCGGCACCATCAATAAGCGCCACAGCGGATTGTCTGATCTGACATGAATCAGATCAAATCGATGCAGGTCAGTGGAAGTGACAGAGAGGGTGGGTTGGTCGTGGGGCATGGGTGACTATTGTGGCTTAATTTCGAGGGTGGGTTGGTGAATCTCATCCAACTGCTCTCTTAATTGCTCGATCACGCTTTCCCAGTGTCTGGGTTGGCCAAACCACTCAAAGGCTTGAGGAAAGGCCGGATCATCCCAGCGACTGGCCAGCCAAGCTTGATAATGAATCATACGAAGCGTTCTTAGAGATTCAATTAAGTGCAATTGACGCGCATCGAAATCAAAAAACTCTCGATAAGCGCCAATGAGCCACGTGGCCTGTTGGCTTCGCTCTTCCCGAGAGCCGGATAACCACATCCATAAATCTTGAATGGCCGGTCCCATGCGACAGTCATCGAGATCCACAAAATGCGCTTGCCCATCGCGCCATAAAATATTGCCTGGATGGCAATCTCCATGCAGTCTCAAGAAGTCTTTTTCACTGGCATGCTGCCAGTGATCATCAATGGCCGCCAGCAAATCTTGGGTGATGGATTCAAAGGCCGATTCCAGATGCATAGGGATCCACTGATGATTCAATAAGAACCGCACCGAGTCTCTGCCCATGGTCTCAGGGTCGAC
Organism: uncultured Wenzhouxiangella sp.; assembly: GCA_913057255.1. Lineage (GTDB taxonomy): Bacteria > Pseudomonadota > Gammaproteobacteria > Xanthomonadales > Wenzhouxiangellaceae > Wenzhouxiangella. The sequence continues at coordinate 8,977 of CAJXNU010000037.1, read as the reverse complement.
GGTGGGACGATGGACAAAGTCACTGGTGGCGCCAATGGCATGGATCCGGCCCATCAAGCGACCTAAGATTTTGAGTGTCTCCTGATCGGCCAGTTCAGGCGCATGTCCACCAAAGCGTTTAAAAAGCGCAAAACGCTGCCCTTGGTGGTGATGTAGGGTGGTATCGGACAGAACCATGGGTGGAACGACGGGGAGTTCATGTTCCACCAGTTCCAAGGCAAAGCGATGTTCTTCTAAGATCGCCTCATCCGACCATCGGCCGGGCCGATAAAACTTAGCGATCAGTGGCTCGCCTTGCTCAAGGCCCACTTGCCAGACACGATTTTCATAAGAATTCAATGCCAGCAGCCGGCCATCGGTGACAAATCCCAACGACTCGATGGCGGACAACACTGTCTCAGGCAATAGACCAGCAAATGGTGTTGATGCGTTGGGATTGGCTGTTTTCATAAGCGCATCATACGGGCTCTGGCCGATGTGTTGGTGAGCATCGACTCAGGTCAGATACCGAGACTGGACTGCCTGAGGGCCTATCAATCGATAAGAACCATTATTTATGACTCCTTTGAGACGAATTGATGAGACCCATCGGCCATTGAATCGCCCGCGATCACTCTACATTTCACCTCAAATGCTATGCTCGCATCGTCAATCAATGGGCGCTAGAGCGCGCGATCGAGCGCTCAGGCACGGATCTCAATCACCAAGGTCGCTCGGGCCGCCAGATATAAGGAAAGAATCGATGTCACAACGGGTTAATGCCTATGCCGCCATGCAAGCGGGTGAGCCTCTGGTTCCATTTGAATATGAACTGCCTGCCTTGGGCTCAGATGATGTGGACATTGAAGTGCTCCACTGCGGGATTTGTCACTCAGATCTCTCCATGATCAACAACGACTGGGGGTTTAGTGCCTATCCCTTGGTTGCCGGCCACGAAGTGATTGGTCGAGTCAAAGCGGTGGGTGATCATGTCAATCACATCCAAGTCGGCGATCACGTAGGCCTAGGTTGGCAAGCAGGCTACTGCATGGACTGTGGGCAGTGCATGAGTGGGCATCACAACACTTGTCCAACGGCAGAGATGACCATTGTGGGCCGCCACGGCGGCTTTGCTGATCATGTCCGTGCCAAAGCGGCGGCTTTGTTTGTATTGCCACAAGGCATTGATGTGGCTACCGCCGGACCCTTGTTGTGTGGTGGGATTACGGTATTTGCGCCAATTGCTGAGCATGTCTCGCCCACGGATCAAGTGGCGGTGATTGGCATTGGTGGATTGGGTCATCTAGCCATCAAGTTCTTAAACAAATGGGGCTGTGAGGTCACCGCGGTCACGCGTTCTGAGGACAAAGCCGAAGAGGCGAAAAAGATGGGCGCGCATCACGTAGTGACTCCACAAGCACTGGAATCCGGTGAGGCAGGGCTAGGCCGATTCAATATGGTGCTCTCGACTGTCAACGTGGCCATGAATTGGGCGGCGATCTTGGAGACATTGGCACCGCGCGGACGCATTCATTCGGTGGGTGCTGTGGATGTCCCTCTTGAAATTCCTATCTTTCCACTGATCATGGGTGAGCGGAGCATTGGCGCCTCGCCGGTGGGTTCTCCCAATGCAATCAACACCATGCTGCAGTTTGCTGCCCGTCACCACATTACACCAGATACCGAGCACTTCCCAATGGACTCAATCAATGAGGCTTTGGCGCACTTAAAAAGTGGCAAAGCCCGATATCGGGTGGTGTTGGACCGTTGAGTGAAGCCGGGGGCTTCTAATTTGGCGTTGAGTGGAGTCCTCAAAGGCCAAGGTGATCCTTGGCCTTTGATGAAGAACGGGGTGTGATTACTGACCGAGCCAGTAAGTCATTACGTCCACGGTCTGGCCAGAGGCCGAGATTTCCAAGGTGTAGGTTCCGCGGATGCCTGCGTAGGCGCCAGTGCCACCAATCAGCGCGCCGCTGTGCATGTGCTCTCCTGCAACCGCTTGGCTGTTGCTGGTGGCTACAAAATCCATCTTGTAGATTGAGCCGTCTGGCAGGATGATCTCTTTGAAGAACGAACGAGCGCTCTCGCCATTGGCTTCATCATGATAAACAATGGTGGCTTGAGAGTAATACTCGCCTACCACTGGGCCACCCTCTGAGAACGAGACTTCGCCACGGCGGACATAGCTATCGCCTACAGACAAGCCTTCCGATCCCACATCAATGTATTCGGGTGTACCGAGTGTGGTGTAGGTAGTTAATGTTTGTTGCTGTTGCGGGGCTGAACAAGCGGCCAGCAAGAGAATCGAGATACCTAAAGCGATGTGTTTCATTTTTGACTCCGTTTACTACAAATTTGATGGGTAATACTGCTTTCAATGGCCAAAGCTCTTTGATGAGACGATGGCTGGGTTGTCATCATACTTAAAAATGAATCAATAATCATGGTAGCCAATCAAAGCTTGGGCCAATCTGTCGCAAACCATGCGTCCGGGTCAAAAGTTTTCTATTGATGTTGAAGCCGCATCAGTTTTTTGCCATGATGCAAAACCTATTTGACTATCTGGAGATCCAAAATGACCATTCGGCTTCCTGCTGCGAGCCTGTTGCTCGCCATGAGTGTGACAACACCTGTGATGGCCCAAGAAGAGACCGTTGAGCTGGGTGTATTGTTGGGTTTTAGTGGACCGACAGAGTCACTGGCACCTGGGATGGCCAATGGTGCTCGACTGGCAATGACTGAAGTCACCGACAGTGGCCGTCTCTTGGGTGGCGCTAGAGTCAATGCCACCAGTGCCGATAGCACGTGCACGGACACGGGGGCTGCCACGGTCGCAGCGAAGCACCTCATAGAGACCGAACAAATTGATGGCTTAATCGGTGGGTTGTGCTCTGGTTCAACCATTGCTGTGTTGAATGATGTGGCCATGGCCAATGGCATGGTCATGATCTCACCCTCAGCCACTGCGCATGAGCTCACAACAATGGATGACGAGGGCTTGTTTTTCAGAGTGTCGCCCTCCGATGCGCGGCAAGGTGAGGTGATGGCCGAGATCATTCGGGATCGAGACATCACTGAGGTGGCGGTGAGTTATACCGACAACGACTATGGTCGAAGCTTGGCCAGTATTTTTGAGCAGGCATTCAAAAACGCGGGAGGTACTGTGACATCGCTTGCCAGTCATGAGCAACACCATGCCAAGCACGCAGCCGATTCCAACGCGCTCAATGCCTTAGGTGGTGAAGTGCTGGTTGTGATTGGACATGGCCAAGGAGGCCCTGAGCTTATCCGTGCCTCTCTCGATGCGGGTGCGTTTGAGACGTTTGTTTTGTCGGATGCATTGGTTAGCCCAGCAATCATGGAGGCCGTGGGCGATGATCTAGACGGCTCGTTTGGCCAAATTCCGGGAACAGACTCTGAAGGCGTTGAGATCTATATCGATCTGGCCTCAGCAGCGGGCTTTGATGGGTCCTCACCATACTCTGGTGCCAGTTATGATGCCAGCGCTTTGATGTTGCTGGCGATGCAATCGGCGGGCTCTAAAGACCCAAGCGAGTATGTCGATCATGTCATGACCGTGGCCAACGCGCCAGGCATCCCGATTTTGCCGGGGCAGTTGGACCGAGCGCTAGAGCTTCTGGCAGCTGGCGAAGACATTGATTATGAGGGCGTCACTGACGTGGAATTGATCGAGCCTGGTGAGGTGGCGGGACGCTATCGTGAGTTTGTAATTGATGATGGTGAGTATGTCACCGTTCGTCACCGCTGATCTTGACCGCTCCAAGGACACTGACCACATAGCCCGGCTTAGCCGGGCTTTTTTGCTGATCGATGTATCTGAGATAGGAATCTGAAACGTCACTGCACTGAGGTTTTAGAGAGCTTTGTTAGAGCTCAGAGGTTGATATGAAAATAGCAGTACTCGGATCGGGTAACAGTGGTCAAGCCTTGGCAGGCACACTGACCTTAAGTGGCCACGAGATCCATTTGGCGGCCGTTCCCGAACACGCAACTCAAATCAGGATTCTGCAGTCTTTGGGTGGCGTTTGGGTTGAGGCGGATGATTCCCTGGGTGTCATGAGTGGCTTCGCAAAAATCGCTCGCATCGACACAGAGGTGGGCGAAGCGGTAAGCGAGAGTGAGCTCATCATTTTGGCTTTGCCTGCCTATGCTCAGGATGCCTACTTTGAGACCCTTGCCGAGTATGCACAGCCCAATGCGGTGGTCCTTATTCAGCCTGGAAAGTTTGGTGCACTGCGGTTTGCCCAAACCTTGCGTAAGCACCAACGAGACCCAAGTGAATTGTTGATTGCTGAAACAAGCACCTCACCCTACGCAGCCAAAATCTCTGGATTGGGTTGTATCTGGATTCGAGGCGTAAAAAAAGAGACCCTGATGGCCTCATGGCCAGCTCAGCGATTCGATGAGTTGCGCGAGCGGATTCATCCGGTCTTTCCATCTTATGTGCGCGCCAAGAATGTGTTGATGACATCCATCAGCGATGGGGCGAGCGTGTTACACCCAGTCACCACCTTAATGAATTTGTCTCGACTGGAGACCATGGGCCCTTATCGCACGCATGGCTATGACCTCACCCCTCAGGTTGGACGCATGGTGGAAGCCGTTGACCAAGAACGTTGTCGAGTGGCGGCTGCTTTTGATGTTCCTTTCACCATCTTGCAAGACCAGCTCAAAAACTTTTATGGGTTGGAAGGAGAAACCGTGTATGAGGTGGTGAGCCACTCTCATGTGCATCGTGACCAGATCACTCCCCGAAATGCTGATCATCGCTACATCACAGAGGATGTGCCCTATGGGCTGGTGCCCATACTCAGACTGGCTCGAATGAGTGGCTTCGAGGTTCCTGCGACCCAAGCGATTGTGACAATGGCATCTATTGTTAACGAGACTGATTATGAAGGCGACCGCTACAGCTCGGAGGCCTTAGGGCTTAATTTAATCTTTCACGATGATGGCTCATTGAGTCTTTGAGCCCCTGAGATCAATTGCGCCGCTGGCAAAGTATTTAATCTGTGGCCTGGCGGACCACCTGGCCATCAATGATGACTGTTCGCACATTGCCGATGTCTCCTTTTTTGGTGATGACGATATCGGCAAAATAACCAGGCATCAGTCGACCGCGCTTGTGAGCGGCCTTGGGGAATAAAGCAGCCGGCGCAGCGGCCGCTATTTCAACCGCTCGGGGTAAGGTGATCAGTCCTTTCTGCCACCAACGCTCAATGGCCTCGAGGATCGAGTCCCAGTTTCCAGCAGCGTAGTCGGTGGATAGAACATCCACGAGCCCTGAGGCCATCAAGGCATCAATTTCTTGGGTGCCTACCAGCGCCTGCAAATGGACAGAGTCGAGAATGGAGACATCAATCACCACACCGGCCGCTTTTAATTTCTCAGCCCAGATGAGCATTTGGTCCAGCGGGATGGAGGTGTGGTTCATATGACCAGCAATTAAGGTCGCGTCTTGATTTTTTGGATCCTCAGCCACCTCCAAGAGCTTCGCTACAGAGGGCATCGCGGTATGAAAGATGGCAGGATCCCCAGTTTTTGCGGACAGTTGAGCGGCGCTATCAAATGTTTTGAGCGAGTAAACCAGTGGCTTTTGTGCATACCGAACAATGGCCTCTTTTAATTTGGCCACCGCCTTGGACTGTTCTGGCTTGCTCGATACCAACTCCAATGCCATCACAGATTCATAGAATGCTTCATCACTTGGACGGGATTGACGATTCGGTCCAAGCAAACTGTCAATTAACTGGGTGGCTTGTGCCGCATTAATGGTTTTGTTGAAGATCTCCCCAACCGCTTGGGGGACATATTTGTAGCTCGCCACGCCACCACCGAGCGTTGCGCCACTCCCGACCTCGCCGATGGCCACGGCTTGTCCTGTTGCCAGCATATATTCAGCGCTCAGTGCCTCATGTTGAGCGGTTAACCCTGCACCATCGACAATTCGTGCCGCTTGGATGGCCTCTGGGAAGTGGGTGGTTGAGATGAAAGTGCGTAGCGGATGGTCATCGAGTACAGTCAAATCCTCTTTAGACCCGAGACCACATAGGTTAATGAGGGTTGTGACGCCATCGGTTAAATGACGGTCAGCATTTTGTCGGACGCGCTCTGCATCTAGGGGCAGCGCTGCAGAAGAGAATAGGGGCCCGGTCGTGCAACCGTGCGCATGCCCATTGACAACGCCCGGAATAACAAAGCCACCTGCGGCATCAATCAAAGAGACATGCGAGGTGGTGGAGTCCTTCCTTGGCCGATGTCCTGAAGTATCAATATCGACGATCTGATCCCCCACCACATGAATGGTGGCATTGCTTTGCGTGCTGTGCCCGTCTCCATTAATGAGGGTTCCGCCAACAATGAAGAGCTCTGATGAGGTCAAAATCATTTATCCTTTTTACGCTCAATATCCCATGGGATGGTTTAGGCGTAGTGGTTACTTTTTGCCTTTTTTGTTGCTCAATGATAACTTCCCCTTTTAATTTTTTGGTGTATCGACATGTCTCACTCGGGTGATTTGAGTGGTTCTGCTGGTTCAAATCAGCCTGAATTGAGCCGGGGGCAGATTGCGCTTCGCTTGTCGGGCGTGACGGTCAGCGCCACCATCATTGCTTTTGATGCAACCATCATCAGCACCATCTTGCCCGGTGTGGCCAAGTCTCTTAATGGCATGGGCCTCTACAGCTGGGCGGCTGCGGCCTACTTTCTGGCCGTTTCCATCACGACGCTCGCGTTTGGGCGTCTGAGCGACTTGTTTGGTCGTAAATCACTCATGCTGGCTGCGCTCCTGGTGGTGTCGGCCGGTTCCATCATCGGTGGACTGGCACCCAATATGGATGTCTTAATCATGGGGCGCATCGTCCAGGGGGTTGGCGGAGGCATGCTGATTGGTTCCGCCTTTGCAGCGCCGGCTGACCTGTTGCCCGATCCCAAAGTTCGGGTGCAGTGGCTCGCGCTGTTGTCTGGGACTTATGCGGCCGCAAGCGGTGTCGGGCCGGCTCTTGGCGGGTTTTTAACCGAGGCGTTCGGCTGGCGGACAGCCTTTTTTATCATTCCGGTGACGGCTTGTCTTGCCGCACCTTTGCTTTGGTTGTTCTATCCAGCCCGGCACCGTCGAATGGGACGAGGGCTACAGATGGATTGGCTCGGGTTGATTCTGTTGTTGTACGCCTTGGGGATGCCTTTGCTGGCCTTTGAGCAATTTGCTCGACCCGATAGCACATGGCCAGATTGGTTGGAATGGAGCTTGATTTTATCGGGTGGATTGGCTGGAGTCTTGTTGTGGAAATTTGAAAAAACAAAGCAAACGCCAATCTTTCCGGTGCATATTCTTCAAACGCGCTCAGCCCGATTGCTGAACCTGTCCTCAATGCTCGGTGGTGCGGTCATGTTTTCTTTGATCTACTACATGCCACTTTTGTTTCAATCCTCGTTCAAGTTATCGCCCTCCACAGCGGGTTTATTGGTTATACCCATCGTGGCAGGCGCCCCGGTGGGCAGCATGATCAATGGGCAATTGTTCCGCTACTTTGAACGTCCCCAATACATTATGGTGGCAGGGGCGCTGATCTTAGCCAGCGGATGCGCTCTATTGTCTACTGTCACTGCCGATACACCCTTAACCCGAGTGGCGCTCCTCATGAGCCTTTGCGGCCTCGGGCTTGGCTTTTTGTTATCCAATTACAACTTGCTGATGCAGATGGTGGTTGATCATGCTGAAGTGGGTGTGGGGACCGCGCTGATTCAAACCACGCGTGCATTTGGCAGTGCCATTGGCACAACGCTGGTTGGGCTGGCAGTTGCTCACTCCTCAGTCTTTACGGGTGTTCGATTTAGCCTGATTGGCTGCGTCGTGCTGTGTGGTATTACAGCTTACTTAACTTTGAACATACGCGTGCCCAAAGCGAGTGGCTAGAGCGCCAATCAGTGCTTTTGCATTGATCTTAGAGTGGTGGGCGATGCTGGGTTCGAACCAGCGACCCCTGCCGTGTGAAGGCAGTGCTCTCCCGCTGAGCTAATCGCCCAAAATAAATTTGGCCATCCATGGTAAGAGAATGGTCTTGATCACGCAAGCCTCGAGGCGGCTTTTAACGCCCAAACGCTCGGGATCATCGCCCGTCTTTATGGATCAACAATATTAAGCTCTCCCCGCATGGCACCATGAAACTGACAAATGTAGAACAGACGGTCTGGCGCATCCATTGGAACGGTAAATGTCACCTGTCCGCTGGATAAGCCATTGCCGCTGACACCGCTGTTGTAACTGCTACCGGTGCCAGTGGTCGCTTGGGTTTTGATCCAGAAGGGATGGCCGGGTGAGTTGACATCAAACACATAGGTTTGCCCCCGCACCAAGGTCAAGTTCGGGTTGCTCTCGCCATCGATCACATACGCGCTGGCCCCCGAGCTGGATACAGCAAACGTTGTCGGTGCCGCGGTTTGTTCTTCGATCACAAAGGTCAGCGTATAAGCTGATTCCTGAGGGCCGGTTTGTTGCATATTAAAGGTGTAGTCGCCGCTGGGTAGAGGTGTATCAAACCCAGTCCCACCCTGTGGGGCATTTGATAAGACCGTGAGCATATTGGTCTCTGGTGGGAATAGCGCTTGGCTGACATGCGTTCCACCCAAGAAATCCAAGGCGGTCTCTTGGGTCGGGATGACGGTGGTACTGCCCTCATCGATGTGGGCGAAGCCCAAGTTATCACCCGATGCCGTCCAGTTGTCCAAAAAGATCCCCGTGAGTTCATGGCCCTCTGGAACCGTGAATGTCACGAAGTCCCGAATATTTCTCGGCCCGTCGACCTGGCCTGAGAAAGTGTTTTCACCCACACTAAAAGACAGAGCGGTTGGATTGTTTGGGTCATTCGAGAATGTGGTCGGGTAAGTTTTTTCACGTCTGGAGGCAAAGATCACTTCCCGTGAATCAGACGACTGGGTGATGGTCGCGACAAACACCCGATCGGGACGGCTGATAAAT